>CAYPGY010000117.1:0-7703 GCA_964410435.1 uncultured Candidatus Bathyarchaeia archaeon | reverse complement strand
TATCGCATTTCGTCGCAGGTGATCTTTATGCCGGTTGTCAGTTTTTTTCCTCCCTTTTTATTTTATTTACTGTTCGATTACTTTGAGAATTTCTGAGTCCCCTGTCTCCTTTATGCTAAGTGCTGAGATAATGAAGAGTTTACCGCAGACTTCAGCTAGGTCCATTGAGCCACCTTTGTAGGTGATAACGGGGACTTTGGAGATTTCTCCATAGTATTCGATTTGTTCTTTTATGTCTGTTGGGCAGTTTGAGGCTAAAACAATCATTTTAGCCTTGCCGGTTTTGGCGTTCTGCAATGCAAGATTGGATCCAAAGGATACCTTACCTGTTTTCACTGCTGACGCTAATGCTTTATCGATGTCTATCATTGTTCTGTTTTTCCTCCATCTTTATTTTGTCGTTCGAAAGTTGACATGTATAATTCAACTAGGCCAGTGCCGATTGGTATTGATTGCCCAACTATAACGTTTTCTGTCACTCCAGCCAGAGGATCGCTTTCTCCTTTAACGGCTGCTTCAACGATGTTGGGAACTGTAATTTCGAATGCGGCGCGCGCAAGCACACTGGCTTTCTTGCCGCTGATACCGTGTCTGCCGATCTGCTGAACATCACCAGTCGTGGTCATCATGTCTGCTACGAGCATAACGTGGCGAACGTCAACGTCTAAGCCTTGGTCTTCTAGTACGCCTTTAGCTTCATGTATCAGTGCATTGCGTGCAGCTTCAACACCGAGAGTCTTTGCGATTTCGTGGATGTTGTTGGTAGTTGTGCGTGATGTATCAACGCCTTCGACTTCCAGCACCTTTGCCAAGTTTGAGCCATCAGTGCGGATGACCCATTCGCCGTTTTCCTCAGTGACGAGAACACGCTTTATATCTGGGACACCTTTAACTTGGAAGTCTGGGATTTTTGCCAGCATACGTTTGATCTGTTCGGCTTTCTTGGGTTTAATTTCAACCTGAGTATCTGTGATTGTTACGGTGGCATTCTGCAGTTCAAGCTTTTCTTTCAGCTCGTCCATTGTGATGTTGCGGTCGTCCATCATCTGCTTGTTTAATTCAATGATGATTTCTTCGCGGACTGGATCTTCGTAGATTGCTGAAGCTAAGTTCTCAACTGAAGTGTAGATGATGTTTCTTGCAACTTCAACTGCTGCTTCTTTGCTCTTGCCATGTTCACCCGTCAGGTAGATAGTTTGAATGGGTGTTGATGGAATTCTACGTGCATCCACGATTTCGATCAGACGCGGTAAACCTAAGGTGACGTTTTGTTCTTTGACACCTGCATAGTGGAAAGTCCTAAGCGTCATCTGTGTGCCTGGTTCACCGATTGATTGGGCCGCAACGATGCCTACTGCTTCACCTGGCTCCATCAAAGCGCGTTTATACTGCTCAGCAGTTACAGCAACTGCTTTAGCGACGCCCTTTTCTGAAAGCTTAACTTTTGTTAGGAGCTGCTTAAGCTGGTTTTGCAGGATTGGAGTGATGAGTTCTTCTACACCCTTTAGCTGCTTCTTGATGAAATCAGCTGAAGCTGGCTCTGCACCTTTCTCTTCTCCGAGTCTGACTTGATCGATTAATCTGCTGACGTTGACTGCTTTACCGTGATCACTTTTCGCGGGGTCAACACCGTCTTCGCCGTATCTGAATTGAATGATGTCGCCTGCGCTGTCGCGGACTGTTGAGTCGTATTCTAATCTGATGTGCTCTAAGGCGTTGATGAGTCTGCGCTGCATGTAACCACTTTGCTGTGTGCGGACGGCTGTGTCGACTAGACCTTCTCTGCCACCCATAGCGTGGAAGAAGAACTCGATGGCGTCAAGTCCTGTCTGGTAGGAGTTGTAAACGAAGCCTCTTGCGCGTGGCCTTGGGTCATTGGGTATAAAGTGCGGTAATGAGCGTCCAGCATAACCTCTTAGGATACGTTTGCCACGAACTGACTGTTGACCAACACAAGCTGCTATCTGTCCAATGTTTAGACTTGAGCCTCTTGCGCCAGTTCTTGTCATGACGATGCCTGCGTTATCTAAGGTAAAGTCGTCGTCGGCTATTTTACCTGACTCATCTCTGGCTGTTGACAGTTCGTGCATTACGTAGATTTCGAATGACTCTTCAAGAGTTTGACCTGGGAGACGTGGGAGTGTGCCATTTTGATAGTTCGCGATGTGTTCGTCGATTTTCTTTTGAGTTCGCTCCATAATTTTAGCCATTCTATTACGGGCTTTCTGAGAAAGCACTATTTGGTCATAGGTGTAGCTAAAACCTCTTAGTGAGATGAAGCATTTTAGCATATGAGTGATGTTATTGAGGAATTCTCGACCTGCCTGTGTACCGTAGTCTTTAATGATTCTGTGAAGCAAACTTTCAGACTGCTCTGAACCTATGGATTTACGGTCAATGATACCTGAAACCAACTGGCCGTTCTTGACGACGACGTATGCATCGTGTTTACATTCTTCTTCTTCGCATTTTCCGCAGCCTTGGCAAATGTTTGCCTTCAAGACATAGTTAAGTGTCTTAGGTAGGAATAAGCTGAAGATTTGCTTACCTGACCATTTTGGCTCTGGCTCTTTTATTTCTGGTTCCGGTAGTTCACCTTGGAAGTTAGTGGTTGTTAAGATGCGATCAACCATGCCTTTGGTGAGGTAGTTGCCGCGTTTTGTGAAGTAGTATGCGCTTGTAACGAAGTCTCTGATGGCGCCGATGATTGGTCCACCGAATCTAGGTGAAAGAATCTGATCCTGTACCTGCATGAGCATAAGCGCTTCGGTTCGTGCTTCCTCGCCTTGTGGAACGTGAAGGTTCATTTCGTCGCCGTCAAAGTCTGCGTTGTATGGTGGGCAACAGCAAAGATGCATACGGAAGGTCTTGTACGGTAAGACACGGACGTAGTGCGCCATAATTGACATGCGGTGAAGTGATGGCTGTCTGTTAAATATGGCAATATCGCCGTTCTTTAGGTGACGTTCAATAATGAAACCTAATTCGACTGCCTCAGCGATTTTTGTGCGGTCAACAACGAATTCTAATCTGATACGTTTACCGTCTGGGCGGATAATGTAGAGTGCACCCGGATAGTTCTCGGGTCCGTTGACTACGAGCCTCTTCATTTCCTCGATGTTCCAGGAGGTTACTTTCTCTGGAACTGATAGTCTCATGGCGACGTCACGTGGTACACCGACTTCGTTAATGTCTAAGTTGGGGTCTGGCGAGATGACTGTGCGTGCACTGAAGTCGACGCGTTTACCGGATAGGTTGCTTCTGAATCGACCTTCTTTCCCTTTAAGGCGCTGGCTGAGTGTTTTGAGTGCTCTGCCGCTGCGGTGCCTTGCGGGTGGAATACCGGAAGCTTCGTTGTTAAAGTAGGTTGTAACGTGGTACTGGAGTAGTTCGCTTAAGTCCTGTATGATAAGGGTTGGTGCGCCTGCTTCCATGTTCTCTTTTAATCTTTGGTTAATGCGTATGATGTCTACTAGCTTGTGGGTTAAGTCGTCTTCGCTGCGGATACCTGATTCAAGCGTGATTGATGGACGAACGTAAACGGGCGGAACGGGTAATACCTGGAGAACCATCCATTCTGGGCGTGCAACTTTGGGGTTGAAGCCCAAGATTTCTAGGTCCTCGTCTGAGATGCGTTCTAACCGTTCGCGGATCATGCTTGGTGTCAGGGGTTCTGAGCCGGCTTCGGTTTGCTCAATAAACTTTGTTGGCTTCTCAAAGGTTATTTTAAACTGGGCTGCAGCGCAGTATGGGCACTGTTTAGCTTTTATGTCAGCCATGATTTCCTTGTAAACTTCATCTGGAATTGCGCCTAACAGTTGGTTGTAGCGTTCGATGTGTTGGCGTGCCTTCTTTGATGCATCCTCAGAAAGCAAGATGCGTCCACATGTGCGGCAGGTTGATTTGAGAAGGTCAAAGATGATTTTTGTGAATTCAATGTGTACAATTGGCACAGCAAGTTCGATGTGGCCGAAGTGCCCTGGGCAGCGTATAGCTGTGTTGCCGCAGGTTTTACAGCGCTGTCTCGGTTCAAGTGTGCCTAGTCTGCCATCCATTAAGCCTGCGGTGATTGGTGCACCGTCTTCGTCGTAGGTGTCGGGTGTCTGGACTTCCACAACTGACTGTTTGCGGAGATCTTTAGGTGAGATTAATCCGAATGAGATTTCGTCTACTACTTTATGAATTGATTCTTCCTGTTGTGACATCTTAGGCCTTCTCCTTTAGTTTTAATTTAGGTGTAATGCATAGGCTTTGAAGCTCCTGAAGCAGTAGCTTGAAAGCGTAGGACACGTAAACTGGCGCGATCTTTGCTTTCTCGTCGCACATCTTGCAGACATAGCGTCTTTGCTTCATGTCAAAGTAAGCAATTTGTCCACAGTTCTCGCAGATGTAGAGAGTGTACTTGTCGGATTCCTCCAGCAATCTGTCTCTTAGCAGCAAAGCTGCACCGTGACCAATAAGGCAGTCGCGTTCCATTTCTCCGAAACGCAGACCACCACCTCTTGCGCGTCCTTCAGTTGGCTGTCTTGTAAGCATCTGTACTTGACCGCGGGCGCGTGCGTGAATCTTGTCTGCAACCATGTGGTGTAATTTCTGGTAGTATACAATACCGACGAATACGTCTGCAACGAATTTTTCGCCGTTGGTGCCGCTGTAGAAGACTTCGCTTCCAGTGTGGCTGAAACCGAGTTTAATGAGGTTCTTGCGTACTTCGTCTGGACCTTCATTGCTGAAGGGTGTACCGTCGCCTGGTTTGCCGCGTGCTGCTGCTGCTTTGCCCGATAGTGACTCAATGAACTGTCCAATGGTCATACGGCTGGGGATAGCGTGTGGGTTAATGATTAAGTCTGGAACCATACCGTCTTCTGTGAATGGCAGGTCTTCCTGTGGAACGATTAAGCCGATGACTCCTTTCTGTCCGTGGCGGCTTGCGAATTTGTCGCCAAGTTCTGGAACGCGTTGGTCGCGTACGCGGACTTTGACGAGTTGGCTTCCTTCGCCTGATTCAGTTACGAATATGCCGTCAACGATGCCTGTTTCTGATGGGCGCATGTCTACGGATGTGTCGCGCATTGATGGGCCTTTGACTTCGAATTCCTTGTATTCCTCTAGGAATCTCGGTGGGCTGATTCTGCCGATGAGTACGTCTCCGCCAACGACTTGTGATTCGAGGCTGATGATTCCGTCTGGTTCTAGCAGGCGGTAGTATTGTTCGCCTCGGTATCCGCGTGTTCCCGGTTCGGGGACGGTGAATTTGTCTTTTAATCCGCCTAGGTACTGGCGGCATTCGGCTTCGTAGATGCGGTAGAATGTGCTGCGTGCAAGGCCTCGCTCGATTGATGCTTTGTTGAATATGATGGCGTCTTCCATGTTGTAGCCTTCAAAGCTCAAGACGGCGACGACGCAGTTTTGGCCTGTTGGGCGCTGCTTGTAACCCATTACGTCCATGTTTTCGGTTTGGACGAGTGGTACCTGTGGGTAGTGGAGTATGTGGCTGCGGCTGTCGACGCGGTGATGGAAGTTTGTGCCATAGACACCCAGCGCCTGCTTGGCCATTGCTGCCTGGTATGAATTGCGTGGTGACTGGTTGTGTTCTGGGTATGGAATAGTTGAAGCGCAGATGCCAAGGATTGTGAAGGTGGCGATTTCTGCGTGGGTTGTCTGGGGTGTTATTGCTTCATAATTCAGGGCGATGTAGGCGTTTTCTTCCTCTTCAGCGTCGAGGTATTCCACGAGACCGTTTTTAACGACATCGTCCCATGTCCATTCGCCTAACCCAATTTTTTCGAAGTGTTTGCTTTGGAGTTTGGGTTGACCGTTTTCAACGATGATTAGTGGGCGGCGGACTCTGCCTTCGTCGCAGTTCGCGTGTACTTCCTCTGTTTCAGTTTGTGCTTTTGAGAAGTAAGTAATGTTTACTTCTGTTGAGATTTCTCCTGCGCGGCGTTTCTGGCGGAAGCTCTGCACCATTTCCTGTGCATTGTTGCAGTAGCCGATTATGTTACCGTCAACGAAAACTTTTGCGCCGTTCTGGCGGAGTTCAGGGGTTGCTTCATACGCTGGAACTGTACCCATTTCGAAGAGAAGCTGCTTTATCCTGTCGGGGTTTACGCCGACTGCGATTGAGGCTGATAATGCGAGGTTCTTTACGAGACCGCAGTTAGAGCCTTCAGGGGTTTCGTTGGGGCATAAGCGTCCCCAGTGTGTGGGGTGTAAGTCTCTGGCTTCGAAGTTAGGTTGGCTTCTGGATAGCGGTGACTGGAGTCTGCGTAGGTGGCTGAGTGTTGAGATGTAGTTTGTGCGGTCAAGGAGCTGGGTGATGCCGACTCTTCCTCTGCCCCAGTTGCCTGTGGCGAGTGCATGCTGGAAGCGTTCGGTGATGATGCCTGGGCGGACTGCTGCTGATACTGTGATGATTGGGCCTTTAACGCCGATTCGTTCAAGCTGGTACTTTATGTCTCGGGTTAAGTTGCGGAATGATACGCGGAAGAGGTCTGCTAGTAGTGGGCCACCGAGGCGTAGACGTTTGTTCTTGAAGTGGTCTTTGTCGTCTGGTGTGCGTCTTCCGGTTTTAAGTTGGATTACGCGGTATGCCATTTCGCCTAGGAATATGGCTTTTTCGCGGCGGTTTTTGTCGCTTCTGCCTAGGTGCGGTAGGAAGTTTTTGTCAAGTGCTGTTTCGGCTTTCTGTAGTCTGTATTCTTCTACTTGTCCATGGGCGACGCGGTTGCCGATGAATAGGATTGCGTCTGAGGGTGTGTCGACGCCGATTGCTTTCTCGAATGATGCGCCGAGTTGGCTTTGTATGTCGGGGTCTAGGCTGACGGCTTCGGCGATGTCTTTGTCTTTTTCCATGCTGAGTGCGCGCATGATGACGACGAATGGGATTTCTGTGGGTACACCTGGCATGGTGACGTAGATTGCGTCATCTGATTTGAGTTTAAGTTCGATTCTGGCTCTGAAGCCGACTGTTGTTGAGAAGATTTTTGCTTGATAAACTGGGGCGGTTCCTTTGTCGTCTATGTCGACGATTACGCGGTTAGGCGCCAAGTCTTCCATGGCGACGATGACGCGTTCGGAGCCGTTAACGACGAAGTATCCACCTTGATCGTCTGGGTCTTCGCCGGCTGCGATTAGTTCTTCGCGGCTGAGTTGTGAAAGGAAGCAGAGTTTGCTTTTCAGCATGACTGGGATGTTGCCGATGTAGACGAGTTCGGTGTCTTGTTCTCTGCCGTCGATGACTGGAGTCATTTCCAGCGCGATTGGGGCAGAGTATGCCAAGTTTCTCAGTCTTGCTTCCATTGGGTAAATTTCGTGTTTTGTTCCGTCTACTTCTGTTGCGTATGGGCCTGTGATGCGGCTCTGTGGGTCGATGACCCAGATTTGGCCGAGTTTGACTTTATATGGTGATTCTGGCACTTCAATGGGGATTTCATTGACTTCGTCCACGACTTCTTGGAGTCCGTGGTCGATAAATTCGTTATAACTGTCGAGGTGCTGTCGTACTAGTCCTTTTTCTGCGAAGAAGGTTTTGAGAAGATTGTGAATGTCGTCTTTCTGTATTTTTTGTGTGGTTGTCAAACTTTTTAGTTCTCCCAAATATTTTTGTTAAAATTAATGTGATGACTGTGATTTCTGGGTGATTGTGTGTTTTTCAAGTTTACATTTCCTCCGATGCTGGGTTGGCCAACGTCGAAAAAGGA
>CAYPGY010000116.1:0-7722 GCA_964410435.1 uncultured Candidatus Bathyarchaeia archaeon | reverse complement strand
ACGGTAACGGCGGCGCAGGCAACAGCACAGACAGCGGCTTCGCAGTACCAGGCAACTACCCAACATTCGTCTCAGGCTTCGGTCAAGGCGTAGTATACACCCTGACATCAGAACACACAATCCAAACTCCCATCTACAAAGGCGCAGTTGCACGTGCACTAAACGCAACAACAGGCCAAGAAATCTGGACACTAAGCGGCTACACCAACGAATTCAGCCAAGGTGCATTCGCAATCGCAGACGGTTTCAACACATGGTTCAACGGCTACGACAACCAAATCTACGTCGTCGGCAGAGGCCCAAGCAAAACAACCGTTTCAGCACCTAACACTGTTGCTTCAGGCTCATCAGTCGTCATCACAGGCACAGTCACCGACATCTCATCAGGCACTACACAAAACGAGCAAGCAGCACGTTTCCCAAGCGGCATCCCAGTTGCATCAGATGCTTCAATGAAATCATGGATGGAATACGTCTACCAGCAGAAACCATGCCCAACTGACTTCACAGGTGTACAGGTAACAATCAGCGTAATCGACTCAAACAACAACTACCGCGTCATCGGTACAACCACAACAGATGCAGCAGGCACATACGCTCTACAATGGATACCAGATATTTCAGGCACATTCAAAGTCATGGCAACCTTCGCAGGCACACAAGGCTACTGGCCATCATCAGCAGTAACCTACTTCGGCGTAGACCAAGCACAGGCAACACCAACACCACAAGCAACACAGGCTCCATCAGCAGCTGACTTATACTTCATCCCAGCAATCATCGGCGTAATCATCGCCATAGTTGTTGTCGGTGCAGTACTAGCACTGCTCGTAACCAAAAAAGCATAAAAAGGCGAAGATATGAAAAACATCTTCCCTCCCTTTTTTAGTCCAACAAAAACAGCAATCTATGAAAAAACAAGAGCGTCAAAAGATAGTAGAATAAAGGGGCTGAGAAGGCAACTGGAGAGCATTTACGGTGGTTGCAGTCATCGTAGTTGCAGTTTGCATTTCTTTCTCCTTAATTTGGTTCCAGTTACCTCAGCATACCCTTAACATGAAACTACATGTTTCATTATTCTACTAACACTGCACACTCTACTCTTAAAAACTATACTTTTTTCAAGCCGTCACCTGAGCGCAGCAAACGCCTGCACTACCCTGATTTACGCCTCTAGAAACCCTGATTTAGCTATTTTATGTCAAAAAACCCCATCGATTGAACAGTCAATGCCTATTAAGGCACCTTAATCTATATATTTGGGTTAATGAGAATGCATTGTTAGATTCAAAGTGGTGAATATATGAGCAGACCAGTAGACGTCGGAGAATTACGCGTTGGCGGTTACATGATGATTGACGGAGAACCATGCCGCATCGTAGACATCGCCAAATCCAAACCAGGCAAACACGGAGCAGCCAAAGCACGTATAGTTGCAATAGGCGTTTTTGATAATCAGAAAAGACAATTCGTTAAATCAGTAGACGGCGGAGCAGAAATCCCAATCATTGACAAACGCGCCGGTCAAGTATTCTCAGTTAACCCATCAGGCGTCCAGATCATGGACCTTGAAACCTTCGAATACCTTGATGCTCCGTTCCCTGATGAAGAAGACCTTAAAGCCAAACTTGTCGCCGGTGCCGAAATCGAGTACTGGAAAGTACTTGGCAAGGTAAAGATAGTACGCACAAAATAAGCTAACGTCACTTCTTCTTTCTTCATTTTTAACCTTTTCAATTTTTGTTTATTATCCAAAGTTTCCCTGCCTACTGCAGGTTAGGTTTATTTTCTAGCTTGATGCCTCTTTGGTTGAAGCCAATGATGCATGAAGAGCCGTCTGAATTGTGAAGAATAGCTTAAATGGGGAAATTGAAAAATTTCACTGAGGCTTCAACTAAGCGGCATATATCCGCCTACACTTCAGGCTTATCATGCAATTTAGTTGTGTAATCTTTATTTAAACGAAAACAGATTGATAGGAACGGAGACTCCAGATGGCACTAGACAAATTAGGTTCATCGCTAACTGACGCCATAAAGAAACTTTTCAAAGCCGGCGTCGTAGACGAGGCAGCAGTAAAAGAGTTAGTCCGCGACATACAGCGGGCGCTACTACAGGCAGACGTCAACGTACAGCTAGTGCTGCAAATATCCAAAAGCATAGAGGAAAGGGCGCTTAAAGAGAAGGTTCCGCCCGGCGTCTCCAGACGTGAACACGTCATCAAAGTAGTCTACGAGGAACTCACCAGATTCGTAGGCGACAAACCAGTTCCGCTGAAAGTTGAGCCTGGAAAAAAGAAAACCATCATGCTAGTCGGCATTCAGGGTTCAGGTAAAACCACGCATGCCGCCAAGCTCGCACGGTACTTCCAGAAACGCGGCTTAAAAGTCGGTTTAATAGCCGCAGACACCTTCCGGCCGGGCGCCTACGCGCAGCTCCAGCAGCTCGCCGCCAGAATCAACGTACCCATCTACGGCGAAGAAAAAGCAAAGGACCCAGTTAAAGTCGCCAAAGACGGCTTCAAGCAGTTCCAGGACCGCGACTTAATAATCGTTGACACCGCAGGCCGTCACAAGGAAGAAAAAGACCTTATTAAAGAAATGAAGGACATCGAGAAAGGCATCCACCCCGACGAGATCATCATGGTTATAGACGGTACCATCGGGCAGCAGGCGCTTCTGCAAGCTAAAACCTTCCATGAAGCCAGCCCCATCGGCGCCATCATAGTCACCAAACTCGACGGCTCCAGCCGCGGCGGCGGCGCTTTATCCGCGGTAGCCGCAACGGGTGCCCCAATAAAGTTCATCGGTACAGGCGAAAAAATAGAGGATATCGAATCCTTCATACCCTCCCGCTTCGTCGGCCGCTTACTCGGTATGGGCGACTTGGAGACCTTGCTTGAGAAGGTTCATGACGCAGAAATTAAGGTGCCGCCTAAGAAAGCTAAGGAGATTCTGAGCGGAAACTTTACTTTAACCGACATGTACGATCAGTTCGCTGCCGTCAAGAACATGGGGCCATTCAGCAAGGTTATGAAGATGATTCCCGGCTTATCCAGCGGCAACATACCAGATGACATGCTTAACAGCGCCGAGGGAAGACTTGACACTTGGCAGGTTATCATCCAGTCTATGACGCCGGAGGAGAAGGAGAACCCTAAACTGCTTAACTCTAGCCGAGCAAGACGCATCGCCCACGGCTCCGGCACATCCGAGAAAGAAGTGAAGGAACTTATCAAGCAGTACTTTAACATGAAAAAGATGCTCAAGATGTTTAAACGTAAAAAGAGGCTGCCGTTCGGTTTAGGTGGTAAAGGCGGCATGCCAATGGGCTTCGGTCAGTAGGTCACACACAAATGGATGTTCTGCAGAAAGCATACCTGTTACTCAGTAAATACCCGCTTTGTGACCACTGCTTAGGCCGCCAATTCGCGCTTTTAGGCTACGCCATGGAGAACAATGTCCGTGGTGCAGCGCTTAAAACCAGCTTAACCATGCAGGCTAACACGTTAGCTGTTGAAGCGGAAAAAAGCGCGGAAGGCATCGAGCAACTCAGGGTTTTAGCGGCAAACGGCTTCTTTGCAGCGGCTAAAGCGACGCTTGAGCACCTAAAAAAGCACGTGCCTAAACCTGACGAAGGCGCCAAATGCTTCCTCTGCGAAGGCAAATTCTCCGAAGTATCAAACCTCATTGAGAAGGCCAAGAAAGCGCTTGAAGGCTACGAGTACACGACTTTTCTAGTCGGTATAGAGTTGCCAACCGCGGTGGAGGAGCGCGAAGACGAATTCAAAGCTTCACAGGGTATAGAGCACGGCGAAAGCTTACGCCACGAATTCGGCCGCGTATACGGCAAAGCTCTAGCTAAAGCTACTGGAAAAGAAGCCGAGTATCTTAAACCCGACGTAGTCGTAGTCATAGACCCCTTCTCTGAGTCAATCAGGCTTCAAATTAACCCGCTGTTCGTAGGCGGTAGATACCGTAAACTGCAGCGTACCATCCCTCAGTCAGAGTGGTTCTGTAGCTGCCGCGGCCGAGGATGCAGTAAATGCGGCGGAACAGGTAAACTCTACCCCGAATCAGTCGAGGGCTACACTTCCAAGGCTCTTCTTGCGGAGTCAGGGGGCACTGAATCATTCTTTCACGCTTCGGGGCGGGAAGACATCGATGCACGCATGCTCGGCTCGGGCCGGCCCTTCATTGTGGAGGTGTCTAAGCCTAAGAGGCGCTCGGTTGATCTCAAAAAGATCGAGCAGGCTATCAACGACGGCGCCGTCGGCAAGGTTGAAGTCTCCGAGTTGCATTTCGCTTCTAAAGATGACGTTCGGCACCTTAAGAAGGGTGAAAACGCACGTAAAGAGTACCGTCTATTGGCGGAGTTCGAGAAGGATTTAACCGAGGAAGGTCTGCGCATGGTTGAGGAGAAACTGACTGGTGCATTGATAAAACAGCAGACTCCAAGGCGGGTTGTGCATCGCCGCGCGGATATTGTGCGAGAAAGGTACATATATAAGCTTGAAGTTAAGAAGGTGACGCTTAAGAGAGCTCTACTCTTCATAAACTGTCAGGGTGGACTCTACGTGAAAGAATTGGTGTCTGGAGATGAAGGACGTACAGTACCCAATGTGTCGGCTTTGCTCGATAACCCAGCGAAGACGCTTAAGCTTGACGTTCTCAATGTAATAATGGAATAAAATTGGTGAAAATTGATGAGAGGTTCAAAAGGCTACTACACTGGCACTCGCAGTCTCTTGCGCAAGCCAACTCGTGAAAAAGGAAAACCAAAGATTAGCAAACTACTCCATGAATACGCGGCAGGCGACGAAGTCATCATAAAGATGGACTCTAGTACACAGAAGAGTATGCCTCACAAACGCTTCCACGGTAAAGTAGGTCAAATTATCGAGAAACGGGGCAGAGGCTACGTCATCAGTGTACCACAGGGCGAAGCCAGAAAAACTATAATTATCCGCTCTGAACACATGGAACCATACACAGGTACGTGAGTGAAGGCAAGATGAGCAAGAGAGAAGGCGAAAGTCGATTAACGCTACCACAGGTCAAAAAAGTACTGGAAAGTATAGGCGAAGAGAACCTTGACCAGTTCCAACGCCGCACACTCGACTACGTAAGCAAATTCTCCAAGGCTGAACCCGAAAAAGCTGAAGAACTCTTGCAGAAGCTTGTAAAAGAATACGAACTCGACGAAGCAGAGGCCGTTCAAATCGTTAACTGCATGCCGGAAACCGTAGATGAACTACGTGTTTTCCTAGCAGGCGGCAAAAAGATCATTGAAGCACAAAAGTTAACCCAGATCGTTAATCTACTTAACGAAAACCGTCTCCTCAAGTAAGCCCTAAATGGCTAAGTATTTTTAAGCAGAGGGCACGAATAGACTAGGGGATATAAGAGTTGGCAGCAATGGAAAAGAGATACGAAGAGAACGCTTACGTGCTAGATTTTCTTCCGCACGGCAAACCAGGTGTCCGACCGACTGGACGCGCAGGCTACCGGGCGGGTGCACTGATACAGTGCGTAGGAGAAGAATTCTTCACTATTCTAGAGGCACTAGTTAAAGAAGAGCTAGTGCTAAAGCCAGGCGACCGCGTATACGTCGGCAAGGACAGCCGAAGCGAAGTAACCTACATCATCGGCCGCATAGGCTTCGAGGAGCTTACTGCTTCAGCGAAGTCTGAACTACCCGTAGTCATCAGCAAGATAGTGCAGAATAGAGAGAAATGGTTCGTGAACTTTTTCAATACAGCACGCGCCATCACACCCCGTATGCACGCGCTTGAACTCGTACCCGGTATAGGTAAGAAGTACATGTGGCAAGTGATCAACGAGCGTCAACGCAAGCCGTTTGAAAGCTTTGAGGATCTCCAGAAGCGTACCGAACTGCCTAACCCAACAAAGCTCATTACCAAACGCGTTATGGAAGAGCTTGAAGGCGACAGCAAGTACCGCCTCTTTACACGCGCCCAGTAAGGCCAACGCGATGAGTCTTGAGCAAATCCAGCAGATGCTGAAGGCTCACGGCATCAGCCCTAACAAGCTGCTGGGCCAAAATTTTATGTTTGAAACTCGTTTCTATCCTAAGCTCGCCGCATACGCTGATTTAGGTGCTGGCGACGTGGTTTTGGATGCGGGTGCAGGCTTCGGGTTACTAACGCAATTTCTTTCTGAGCAATGCAAAGGGGTTGTGGCTGTGGAGAAAGACCCGCAGCTAGCAGCGTATCTGAAAGAGGAATTAAAAGACGCAGCCAACGTAACCGTCGTAGAAGGCGACGTGCTGAAGGTTCAGTTGCCGCCTTTTAACAAAGCCATAGCTGCACCGCCATATTACCTCTCATCTCAACTGGTCCTTTGGCTGCTTGAGTGTAAAATCGAATGTGCCGTTCTAATTGTACAGCGGGAATTTGCTGAGCGCCTAACCGCAGCGGTCGGTACTGAAGAGTATGGCTGGTTAACCGTTGTTGTACAGCAACAGGCAGACGCCCAAATCTTAGATGCGGTGTCCAAAGAAGTGTTCTATCCGCCGCCCGAAGTAGACTCCGTTATCCTAAGCCTTAAACCATTGAAAACCCCGCCGTTCCAAGTTAAAGACCAAACTAAATTCGTACAGTTGACCAAGTGGCTGTTCACGCAGCGCAATAAGAAACTCGCTAAGGCACTTGTACCCTACATACGAAGCAATTACAAGCTTAGCAAGCAGGAAGCGGAAGAAATCGCCAGCAGCTTGCCTTTCCGTGAGCGGCGCCCCCGCGAGCTACAGCCTAAAAATTTTGGAGCAATCGCCGATGCCCTACCCAACTAAACGAATTCACTTCGGCAGCTTAGTCTTTGACATTAACGATGACGTGTATGAGCCTGCCGAGGACAGTTTTCTATTCGCGGAAAACTTGGGCGTGAAGGTCGGGGAGTCAGTGCTGGATTTGGGCACCGGCTCAGGTATTCTAGCCATAACCGCAGCACAGAAAGCGGCATTTGTTCTTGCGGTTGACTTGAATCCTTATGCTATCCGATGCGCCAAAGACAACGCCGAACTCAACCATATCTCGGAAAAGATGGCTTTCTTGCAGGGAGATCTCTTCAGCGCTTTCCGCGCTGGCGTACGGTTTGATTTGATTCTGTTTAACGCGCCTTACTTGCCCTCTGAAGAAGGTGAGCAGGCGACTTGGATAGGGCGTTCATGGGCAGGAGGCGCCAACGGGCGGCTAGTTGTTGACCGATTTATCTCTGAGGTTCCAGCTTACCTTAAAGCAGGCGGCAGAGTGCTACTGATGCAGTCTACACTGACTGGCGTCGAAGAAACAATCAAAGCCTTCGCAAAGCAGGGTTTAAAAGCAGCCGTCGCCGCCACGCAGCAGCTTCCCTTCTTTGAAACTTTAACGTTGATTGAAGCTAAAGCAGAAGCCTAAAAGGGCACTTTCCCAGTCTAGATATTGGCGTTTTTTATGACTCTATTTTTCTATGTTAAGACACTTGAGGAACCTAAAACAGTAGGCGAAACCGTCTGCGCCGCCAACTATGCCACTGGTCAGCATCCGGGCGACGAGTACTCCTGGATACTGCAGGAAGGCCGCGACGAGCCCGGTTATTGGGAAATTCGGGGTAAATACGCGAAGCTCAGAGACCTCACGGAGGTTGGGATTGTTTACCGCATCGGCGACACGGTGGTCTTAGCGGAGATCGATGATGCGTTGGTGCCGAATTTTGCGGATCC
>CAYPGY010000115.1:0-7853 GCA_964410435.1 uncultured Candidatus Bathyarchaeia archaeon | reverse complement strand
GCATAACCCCCAAACAAGTCCGAACCATCATCCACGGACTCTACCTAAAAGCAGGCTTGATAACTAAATCCGGCGGGCGCTACTACGATTTGAGAACACACAGCCTACGCAAATACTTCAAGACACAAATGATCGCACTAGGCGTTCAGGCAGACTACGTTGACTACATGATGGGGCACACCGTAGATACCTATCACGACATCCAAAGCGTCGGTATAGATAAACTCAGAAACATATACGCCGCCGCAGGATTAGCCATAAAACAGAAAACACAAGTTAGCAAGCTGGAAACCATAAAAGAGATGATACGAGCCTTAGGCGAAAACCCTGAAAAACTGTTGTCCCGTGAAGCACTCATCACAGGCGCAACAACCCAAAAAGAAAACATAGCAGATTTTCAAATTGGCTTCCTAAGAAGTCAGCTAAGAGAGCTCATAAAAGAGGTGCTACAGTACAAATGACTGATGTAACTAGGCGGGTCCGACGGGAATTGAACCCGCGACCTAAGGATTAAGAGTCCTCCGCTCTAGCCTGACTGAGCCACGGACCCGCAAGTGCGCTCTAAAAGTTTTCAAAGCCAAATATAGAGATTGCGGTTCACAAGCTGAAAACTCGTTAATGCTTAGTTCCATTCAATTTCTCGCATGTCAGTTTAGCTTAATAAAATTCATTGGTTGGATTGATCGATAAGTTGGTTAATAGTAATAAGAAAAAAAGATACGCTGAATTAAGCGCTATCACATGGAAATTACATGTCAAAAAGAAAAGCCCCGTATCCATCGATGGAACCGTTAAGAACACAATAAGTCGGAACGGAAAAGGAAAAAAGATTTCTGACTTTGCTGGTTATTGGAGTTTGACTAATGATTAAGCAGAAAAAGTGTCCCTTATATAACAGTAGATCAATTTTTAAGTCATTTTTTAAATTAGAAGAAGAAGGGAATGCTGCCCTGCTACATCATCAATGAAAAGTTTTGGCAGAAACAGCTGTTTCTGGTTTTGCTGCTGATTTAGGTTGCTGGTTGGTTGAGGCGATAGTACAACCAAGAGCAGACGAAACAGCCGTTTTTTGATAAACTGGTAAATCAGGGACAGAGACCTCAGTGAACTGTGCTACTTTTGCTGTTAAGCTTAGTGTAGTGGTGGTTTTTCTTGGCGCTGAAAGAGTTCTGTGGAGAAAACCCTGAAGCTTTCATTTGCAGGTGGCTTAGCAAGGTACGGTTCCAGATGCTTGGTAAGCGTGGCGTAGGCGCCTTTTTCTGAAGCATCCAATGATTCTTGATCCTGCCAAAGCGAAAGAATTACTGCCTCATTTGCATCTCTGTTGGAAAGCAGTGACATGTAACCGCGAAATCCCTCGGTCTGTCTGGTTAAGTTATTCAACTGGTTGTCAAGTTCAAGGAAGCCTTCCTCAGCTTTTTCCTTTTTAAATGTCCAACGTGACATGCGTGCAAAAACCAATACGTTCACCAAACAATATTTCGGCTGTTTAAATATTTAGAATTTTGCATAAGGTACATTTGCTGTTTAGGTGTGCCTTTGAGGGGCTAATCTTCTTTTTTTGTTTCGTGTCTTCATCTGGTAGAATTGCCAGCGCTTATATACAAACGCAGCTAACACAGCTATAAACAACCCGTTAAAAATTATTAGAACCGCAAGGTTCTCAAAATCTGAGCCAGATAGGTCTGCGTGAACAATCCCAAAGAATAACGCTACATACATTAACGCATGAAAAAGACGCCAGTAAGTTGAAATCTTCCTACGAAGTAGAACAGCGGCCAAAGCGATGTAAATGATAATTAACGCTTGTCGACCCCCGAAAAACAGGAAAAGGTAAAGAGAGTTGATATTTGGTAAAAAGACTGCTGGATTCATCAGCTGCACTGCTAGCATAATTGGGTGTAACGTTATCAGCACCAGTCCTGCAGCGGCGAAGTAATGATGAATTCTAGTGAAAGGTTTTTTGAAGAACAATGTAACCTCTTTTAGAAATGCTGTTAGAATCGAAGCGATGCTAATGGCAATAAATCCGTTAAGGGCTAATAGCCGCACAGCAACATTATACGGATTAGCTGCATCCAAAAAGTAAGCAACTAATGATACAGTTATTGCAAACAAAACTATCGTTGAGAAAAAAACTATTTCCTTTTTAGAACGCATACTAGTATCTAATTTATCTCAACCACAAAAGCTTTTGCCATAACAAATATTTGGAGATTAGCGCTTTTTCAGCATAAACAATACGCTCCAGCGCCGCCAGCCACAGCGGAAAACTGTTCTCTTTCGAGGTTTGCATATCAGTGGGCTAGGGCTTTGGCTGGATGTAGATCCGCAGTTGGGCGGAGCGTTATTGCTTGGATTCGGTGCTACGCTAGGAGTCAACACCAGCCTGAGATGGCAGGATCGGTGATTTAGAAGTAAACTGTGGTGAACATGGACTCTGGGTAACCCGCTATTCCATGTCTGGAACGTCCGAGCGGGCTAAAAAGCAGATTAAAAAAGAGTTGGCGCCACTGCGCAACTTGAAGAAAGCTTCAACCAGCCAGTGATGTAACTTGGCTAGCAATAAAAGAAAAATTTGGTGTTAAAGAAAAGTGGTTAGGCAGAGGTTGGTTCGCGGGTTTCTCTAACGAATGGTTTTGCCTCAACTACAGGCAGATCGTCAGTTGATTTAGCTGATTTTTCTGCGGTATGCTTTGTTTCCTCTTGCGGCGGTTCAGGTAGACCTTTCTGGGTACATATGTCTTCGTCTTTCAGGTCGAGAGTAGCTTTGACTGTGCCGTCACTTAAGTATTCTATTGAGAAGCCCATCTTCTTTGTCAAGCTGATGGCGCGGTAGTTGTCCTGCAGCATAATTGCGTAGACGTTCTCTACACCTTTTTCTTTAGCGATATCGAGGCTGTAATCAACCAGTTTTGTACCGAGTCCGAGTCCCTGCCAATAGTCAGATACGATAAAAGCCATTTCGCCATGTTTACCGTCTGGTTCAACGCTCAGTCTGCTAACACCGAGAATTTTGCGTTTGCCATTTTCCACCATCTCAGCTACCAGAGCTACCTCGCGGTCGTAGTCAACATTACAGTAGCGTACACGGACTTCGTGTGGTGTGTCTTTAAGCATTTGGAAGAATCGGTAGCGGATGGATTCCTCGGATAGGCTCTGGAACCAGTCGATCCAAAGCGGTTCGTCTTCTGGCTTTATTGGGCGCAGAAGGACTTCCTGGCCGTTCTTCAGTAACCAGAGTATCTCGTATTTCTTGGGGTACGGGCTGATAACCATGTGCTCATGGCGCTCGAATTTCTTGCAAACCTTTTCCTTGTCTACTACTATGCGTGCGTCTAGTATCTGTGCGTCTTTGTCGCTTATGAGTAGTGGGTTGATGTCGATTTCTTTAATCTGTGGGAAGTCAGTGAGTAGTTGGCTGAACAGTAGGATGGTTTCGTCGAGGCGTTTTAGGTCGACTGCTGCGCTGCCGCGGTAGCCTTTGAGTAGGCGGTAGACTTTGGTTTCTCCCATCATACGATGAATAAGCGTTGTATTAAGGGGTGGCAGGCCTATTGATACGTCTTTGAAGAGTTCTACGCCAACGCCGCCCATACCGAAGATAATGACTGGACCGAATACAGGGTCGGTTTTGCCGCCGATGATGATTTCGTGGCCTTTCTTTTCAACCATGGGCTGTACTGTTACGCCGATGATTTGCGCGTTGGGGTTATAAGCGGTTGCACGTTGGATCAGAAGCTCGAATGCATCTCTGACTTCTCTAGCGCTGTTGATGTTTAGGATGACTCCTCCTGCATCGGATTTGTGGATGATTTGCGGAGAGAGAATTTTTAGTACGACTGGGAAGCCCATTTCGGTGGCGAATGCTACTGCTTCGTCAACATTATTTGCGACTGCTGTACGGACTACTGGGAAATTGTAGTATTTTAGGATCTTTTTGGCTTCGTCCTCTGTTAGGATTTCTCTGTCTTCCATCGCCGCGTTCTTGAGAATTGCCTGTATTGGGCGCTTGGGTGGAGACGCATCAACTGGGAGTTCCTCTGGTGTTTCATAGAGGTCCTCTATGTTCTGCTGGTAATCGTGCATGTACATGTAGGTTTTAAGTGCCTGCTCGGGTGTGCTGTAGGTTGGGATGTTGTTGGCGTTTAGGATAGTGTTTGCTTCTTGTACTGCGCCAAAGCCCATGAATGAAGTTATTATGGTTTTGTTCTGGTAGGGTTTGTTTTTAACTAACTCGACGATGCTGTTAGCGATGCCTATGGCGTCGGATACTGCTTGTTGAGTGAAGATGATCAGGATGCCGTCGACGTTTTCGTCGTTTAGGGCTGCATCCATTGCGGCTCGGTAGCGGTCGGGGCTTGCATCGCCTAAAACGTCTATTGGGTTACCGTGGCTCCAGAATGTGGGTAAAACTGCGTTGAGGTTGTCGATGCTTTTCTTGCTTAGCTTGGCAAGTTGGCCGCCGAAGCCGATGAGTGCGTCGCTTGCCATGACACCTGGGCCGCCTGCGTTAGTGATGATGGCGACTCGGTTGCCTTTTGGCAGTGGCTGTGTGCCTAGTACTTCTGCGGCGTTGAATAAGTCGGCAATTTCGTTAACTCGGACAATACCTGCACGTTTGAATGCTGCATCGTAGATGTCGTCTGAGCCTGAGAGTGAACCAGTGTGTGAGGCAGCTGCTTTTGCGCTTGCTTCGAATTTACCTGATTTTACAACGATGATGGGCTTAGTTCTGGCGAAGTGGCGGGCTGCGCTCATGAATTTGCGGGCTTCAGTGATGCCCTCAACATACATGAGTATACTTTTTGTTTTGGGGTCGCTACCAAAATAGTCGATTAAGTCGCCGAAGTCAACATCTATCATTGAGCCGACTGAAACAAAGTTACTGAAACCGATGTTTTCATGAATTGCCCAGTCAAGAATTGCTGAGCCGAGCGCGCCGCTCTGTGAGAGGAACGCGATGTTGCCGGGTTTTGGCATCTTGTTGAGGAAGGTTGCGTTAAGGTTGATTCTTGGACGGAGAATGCCGATGCAGTTGGGGCCGATTACGCGGATTCCATACTTTTTAGCTATTGCACCGACTTGGTCTTCGAGTGCTTTGCCGGCAGGCCCCGTTTCTTTGAAGCCTGCTGAGACGATGATTGCTCCTTTGACTTTTGCTTTGCCACATTCCTCCATAACGCCTGGAACAACCTTCGCTGGCGTCGCAATCATAGCTAAATCGATTTGATCTGGAATTTGGTCTACGGTTGGGTAAGTTTTAACTCCGAGAAGCTCCGTTTTTTTAATGTTGACAAAGTAGACTTTACCTGCATATCCTGATGTGGTAAAGTTTTTCACAATCGAGTAGCCGACTGAGCCTTCTACGTCGCTGGCGCCGATGATCGCTACTGTCTGTGGATTGAAAACTTTGTCAAGGTTTGTTGTAACCATTTCATAACCTCTAGGTAATCTACCTCTCTAGGTCGGGTAAGCTACAAATTAAAGCTTATTGTTCAAGAATAACTATTTTTAGAATGCAATCGTGATTCATGAGACAAAACCGCTATCCATACGTTGCATTGCTGGGGCTGGAGAGCTCAACTGCGACTAGAATGCTTAAACATTTAGGCGTAGGCTTGTGTAAAGGTATATGCTGACAATTGTAGCGTTAAGCTGCTAATTGGCATAAGGACACGTTTTACTTGAAGTCGTTTCTTAACTCTTCTAAAGAGAGAACGCTTATACCGTTAGCTTTCAGCAGTTTCTCAGCTAACTCGACGTTGCTGGGCCGAATAATCAACGCGACTTTTCCCTCAATGTGCACCGCTGAGGAGTAGGCGTATTCGATGTTGACGCCATTATCTCCCAGTATCTTTGTTATTTTAGATAATCGTGCGTTATCGGAGCTGAAAATCGCTGATACTTCCGTGTTCTTTTTTGCTTTAGCCAAGTTGAATCCTGCTTCAGTCATCAGCGCCGAAGTTTTCTCGGGGTCCTCTGTGATTAAGCGGACTAGTCCGAATTCGCCTGCGTCCGCGATGGTTAGGGCGAAAATTCGGATTTGGTTCTTGTCACATTGTGAAATTGCTTCATACAGCGAGCCTGGTCGGTTGTCTAGGAATACGCTAACTTGAGGTATAGGCAGGTTAAATCCCCATACCCTATTAGTTTGGTGAGTATATAACTTTTAACAGGTGCACTTTTTGTATGCTTTTCCTTTTTCTGATTAGAGATGGTGGCGGTTACTTCCCTTTGATTATTGCTCGACTTGATTTTAGAAGTGGTCCGGCAAAGCCTAACACGTTTTTTAATTTTCAAATTAGAAGAAGAAGGGAATGCCGCCCTGCTACATCATCAATGAAAAATTTTTGCAAAAAAAGCTGTTTTTGGTTCAGCGTCGCTGATGGGTTGTGGGTTGGTTGTGGCGACAGTACAACCAATCGATTTGCTGTTGAGGCGTTTTCTACAAGCAGAATCGAGGGATATGCGTAAACTTCAAACGCAAAAGCAACTTAGCACATGCTTGGCGGGTGTTCCGCGCTGGAACGACGGCGTTCCGTAAGCAGAGCTAAGAACCACATACAACTAACAGAGTGACTGGTGAAAAACCATAAAAATCGCATCAAAACTAATCCTCTCGGCAGCAATCTCGCTGCTAATCGGAATCGCAGTCGCAGCACCACTACTCGCATCAGAACTTCAAATAAGACCCTACACAAACCATGTTCAGGGACCAACCGCAAACTTTGACCTAGACATAGTCTACGCTAACTTTACTATACAAAACCCCAACACGCCAATTACAGATACTACTGGACCCCAAATCAGCTACTTTGCAGTAATTAATGCCACCAACCCCTCAGATCAGAAGGCGCTATAGGTTGGAACAGACAACATGGCGGCGCAGCAAATCTCAAACAACACGGGCGAGGCACCATTTGAAGTTAAAGGCAACTGGAGCACCGGCAATGGCTATGAAGCCAAAGGCGCAATGGTGGACGGCATCTGGTATAACGTTACCTACACTAACAGCCAATACCCATTCTTTGATTCTGAAGGCAACATAGCTCAATCGCCTTTCTCAGTGCCTTCTCAAGGCGGACAATGGATAGAAGGTGTCCAAATCTACCAATACATCCAGCATATCGAAGGTGGCGCAACAACCACACGCATGTACCTCAACATGAACGGAACTTGGACCGACGTGACGGGAAGAATCACCGTTGACCTTCCCAAGAATGAACCCACTTACAGCGCAAAAGGTATGTTGGCTCAGCAGCAGGTATTCTACCAGAAAGTTGACCCATCAGACAACTGCACATATACAAGCATAACCGAAATTGACGGCGTAAAAAACATCACAGTCACCACCAAGAACAACCAAGACCTGAATGAAGGCTACACATCAATAAAAACCATCAATACTGACATAGACGCATTCAACAACAGCTTTGCCCCGGGTGAGTCACGTTTAATCGTGGTTACGGGAACATGGACCGTCACATCAAACTGGGTCAGCCTTAATGGAAACGGCTTCATCAACCCCGTCGAAGTCATCCAATCTGGCAGTATCCAAACCAAAACTTCAATGCATACCGTAATCGATGTAAACCCGGATTTAGGTAACAACAACTTGCTAGACACATGGGCAGACGCCACAGTAATCCGTCAGATAACTTTGACACACATCGAAAACAGTTACGTCTACAATGCGGCACTTGCAGGCAACCATCACTTCAGCCTTGACCAATACAGCGCAGAAGCATTTCTTGTGCAGGAGAGCTAAAGAGACATGGCGAACTTGGATGCTGGAGAACTGGAAGGCAACACATTAAGCGTCTACGCCTTCGTCGTAAAAGAAGCAAAAC
>CAYPGY010000114.1:0-7913 GCA_964410435.1 uncultured Candidatus Bathyarchaeia archaeon | reverse complement strand
GTTTGGAAAAGCGTAAATTTAATTTTATTCAAAAAGGATAGGTGCCAATCGGTGACTACAATGAACAAAAAAACAATATATCTTGTCGTTGCGGTCTTTGTCGTCATTCTTGTTGTCGGCGTCGCAGGAGTTATGTTATTAGGCGGAAATAACGGAACTACAAACCCTACAGCAACCCCTTCAGCTACAGTTTCGGAAGCTACCTCAATACAATTCAGCGTAACTGAAACTACAACTGCCAGCGGCGATGTAGTAAACTACAAATTTGCTTGCAAAGATCTTGGCGCTGCAAACGAAAAAATGCGTATTGACATGGATCTAGGTGCATCCGGAGCATTCATCTACATTGTTGATACTGGTGCACAGAAATCCTGGCTGTCAATGGACGACGGCGCAACTTGGACTGAAAGTGCCTTCGCAGACGACTGCACAACCTATGGTACGCTACTCCATGACTTTGTGGATAAGCTGATTGCGGAAAGCAACACGGGTGCAGATCTAAGCTACACAACCGATACTGTTTCAATTGCGATCTCATGTATTGCAATAAACCCAACTTTAGACGATTCTCTCTTCACCGCAAGTTAAAATCCATTATGTGAGTGTTGGTTTTTAGCCAACCCTTCCTTTTTCTACACGCCTAATGTAACAGTTTAACTAGTTGTTAACAAGTCTCATATTGTGCAGTTAACAATTTTTTACATTCAAGAACATTATCCGTCTTGAGATTAAAGCCCAAGATTGCAAAATACCAGTACTACCCTATTTTAGACTTGAGCCATTACGAGGTGGGCAAAATCCTTAATTACAAACTTTGTAAAAATTTTAACACCAAGCAAGCTGAAGACGCCTTTACTAGAAATTAATGAACCTGCGTGGAGAGCTCCAGCGAAGTGGTTATCGATGCAAGTTTGACTAAATCTACGACTTTTAACTCCTAAGATCAAATTAGTTTAGAAGCTAGAAAATAAATTACCATAAATGTATTGAAAGCCCCTCTCGAGTAACTACTCTGCTTCGGCTATTGCAACTGAAACTCCTTCTAGCTTTGTCTTTTTTAAAATCAGCTTTGCATTTAACCCCGCTAAAGCAAGCGCCGCATACTCAGCCTTTCCGCCTGCACCGCTTTTTTCCTGATTAGCCACCATGTTTCCCGGTTGCTCTGGATTCACTGTCGTCTGTGCTTCTTCTGAATTCAAAAATTCAAGGGATAGATGCAACTTGGCAGCTGCATCAATCATGGCCTGTGAAGTTTCTTGGCTGTCTAGTGTTGCGAATGCTTGAACACGTGATAGTGGAACATGAACTTTCTCCAATGCCACGTCTACGGCTTGTACTATAGTATCTCTGGTTGTTTCTTTATTCGCAGTTAAACCAACAACTACCATGCGAGTTTTAAGTATGCTAAAGGGCTTTGTGAACTTGTTTAATGCTACCGGTTCTCGCCTTATGATTATACCCGCGTCAAAGTTGTTGATGAAGTCAAGGGCTTCTTCGCCGTTTCGGGCGGTTCGCACTTCGTAGGCACCGATTGCGTTAGATGGTATCTTTGCGTCCCCCATTACAACGACGACTACGCGGTCACCGTTTATTATAGCGGAATTTACAGTGGCCAAGCTTTCCGGGTTCTCGATTTTCAGGTGCAAGTTTTTAGCTAATTCATTTACACTCTGTTTTCCCAGCATGTCGGAGGCGGTTGTTATGACTGGGATGGCGTTTATGCCCTGTGCTATTATGTGTGTTAAGTCGTTTGCGCCTCCAAGTTGCCCTGCCAGTAAGCTTATGACGAATTTGCCTGAGGCATCCACGCCGATTACCGCTGGGTCATTGAGTTTACTGTCGAGTAACGGCGCCACTGCACGGATAGTGATGCTTGTTGCCATGACCGCAACGATACCGCCATATTCCTTGTAGATGTCTCTAGTGAAGTCGCTAAGTTTCTTATCTATTGCAACTACGCCATTTTGGCTGTATTTTTTAGGGGCATAAACGGTGGAGTTGATTTTCGCTAGGTCGAGTGCTTTTTGGATTTTAATTGCGGTTTCCACACCGCGGTGCGTAACTGCTACTACAGCTATACCCTTATCAAACATGCCTTTTTCGCCCCATTTAGAATCACCCTTAGCAGGGTTTAAATTGATACATCGTAAGTCTGCAGGTTAATTGCTTGCTTACGTAATGTTCCCTAAAACTGTTTGTTGCTTTATACGTTTAACTGTTTCTACTAACTTTGTGGTTGGATTAACCGTCCTTTTAAATACGTCGCTGCCAGTAAATACACCCCGGTGTCAACTGGATGACTCTACAACGCAGAATAGGCTTAATATACCTGCCAGGTGCCCTCCCATGCTTTGAGAATTTCGGGAATCTCCCTACTGACATAGTCCGGGCCGACGCAGAAATAGACGATAAACCCTTCAGTGAAGTTTTAGACATGCTAATAATCCCTGGCGGTAGCCTCGTCGAGTCACAAAGCATAAACCCTAAACTCGCCAGCGAAATCATCAAAATGGCTGATAAAGGTAAATTCATTCTCGGCGTATGCTCGGGTTTTCAGGTTCTTGCAAAGCAGACTGACGTGGGACGCCTATCAACAGTCCCCGTAATAAGAACCGGCTTGGGGTTGCTGGATGCAGAGTTTAAACCGCTCATCTGCAACGACCGAGTAAAAGCCGACGTCATCGGAGAAAGCTTTCTCACGCGGAATGTAGGCATGCAAGTTGCTGGCTTTCACTGCCATACTTACGGCGATGTCGTGGCTGGTCAAGACGCTAAACCCATTCTTGCCTCGCATGCTGACCGCGTCGATTACTTCAAGAAGGCACCGCTTCTAGTCTCAGGTGTCTCCAACAGAAGCGGCAACGTTGTCGGCGTCTTTGTACATGGTCTTTTAGATAACAATCCCTTGATTATACAGGGTATCATGACATCACTTGACATAAATCAGAACTGTCTCAAAACTATCTATGCGGCAAATGCAGAGCTAATACGTGGCATTAAAGGTGAAGTCGGCGTTGAAACTGGCACCTACCCTAAACGGCAGGTCACGCCTAAAACCGCTAAAGTGCTCATGGTGACAGCGTTAGGCAGCGGTTCAGGCAAAACATTCCTCGTAACAGGCATTGCTGGAGCACTAAAAAAAGTCGGATACAACGTGGGCGTAGTTAAAGTCGGCGGGGACGTACGTGATATTGTTCCTGCATTATACCTTACTAAGGAACCTATGAAGGAATATTCATCTATACGGGTCGGTTCGGCTGGTTGGGCTCCGCTGGAGCAAGTAATACAGGCTGGCGTTAGAGACTATGATTTTCTGCTTGTAGAGGGCGCGATGAATGCCTTCACTGGTTTGCTCAATGACAATTCTAAACGGCCTATGTCTACGGTTGAGGTAGCTGCGGCGGCGGGTGCACCTACGGTGCTGGTTGTTGCCTGTAACCAAACAGGCTTAGAGGGCGCACTGCTAGATACAGTCAATAACATAAATTCACTCAAAATTCTAGGCGTAAACGTTGTCGGTGTTATCCTGAACAAACTGCACATCAGCTACATGACTAAGGAAACCATTGGCTTGATGTATCGGGCGTTCGCAAATGTGGGCGTGCAACTGCTGGGCACAGTTCCTAAGCTGGATTTGGAGCATCGCGGAATGATCCCCGAAGTAGAGATACGCTATGAAGACTTCTGCAGCCAAGCTGTTGAGGCAGTAGAAGAAAACCTTAACCTCAAGTTACTTACCGAAGTAGCCACTCCTGCCAAACCCGTATTAGTTGATTACAAGGCGTTGGCAGAGAAATTCAAAAGCCTATTAACTGGTGCTAGTTCAAATTCTGAAAAAGGCGATCAATATAAGTGACATTCAATCTTAAGCTTGAAGGCAAAACCGTTATGGTAATTGGCGGCGGCCAAAAAGCATACAAACTCATTTCTGGCTTTATCGATAAAGGCGCAACAATATGGGTAATCAGCAGAGACTTCATCGACGACATCCGAAAACTCGGTGAAACAGGTAAAGTTGCGCTATTGAAAACCGAGATAAAAGACGCCGAAGGCTTCGTGGATAGCCTAAACCCCAAGAGCCATTCGTGTTCTTAGCAGCCACAGGTGACAGCAAACTTAACCTTGAACTCGCGAAGGTAGCCAAGAAGTATGGCTCGCTAGTATACACCGTAGATAACTCCTCATATTGCGATTTTGCTCTGCCCAAGTAAGTTAATTCGGTTTTAATTTCGATATTCAAATACCGTAGGATAGGCAGCGATAATGTAGCCACTGTGAATCCGACTGCGAAGCCGAACGTGCCGATGACTACACCTCCGATGATGCCCCAAAGTAGGTTAGCCGCACGCGTTATGCCGGAAATGCGTAATTTTTTGTTTAGCTTCAATGTTGCTGTCTCCCTACAGCCACTTACCTTTAAACCAACCAGCACCTAACCACAAAGGTAGCGTTTTTTAATTTTAATGGATGAGGAGGTGGATGTTTTTGGAAACAGCGGATAAAGGCGGCAAATTAAAGTTAACAATCGAATTAGAAATCAACCCTGCCCTCATGGACCTAGCAAAAGAGAACATGGCAAACATGATGGATGTGGCTTCACAATGGAACAAAAATATGGGTCAGGGCGGCAAAGGCAAAATGGGCGAGGGCCACTCGGGGATGATGCATCAGGGCCAAGAATAGGCTGTTAAAGAGTGAAAGCGGGCTCTGAAGCTACACTGGCCACGGTTGCCACCGCTTTTTCCTCCTGCTCTTTTGTACCAGAGGCCAACAGCCATACCGCTCCTTCTGCGCCGTTAACTCCTCCGGCAGCGAACAACTCGCAGTTAACCCCGCAAAGCATTCTAAGCGCCTCTATTTCTGTAAATATCTCTCCGGGAACAGGCAGCAACCGATAACCGCCTACTTCGGGCTCGTTAAGTTTAACTGCTACCGCGGTCAAGTCACAGTTTACCCGCTTCTCCAAACCGACGGCGATAAATAATTTAACTCTTCGTCCAGCAACCGCGGGCAAAGTTAACCCCACTGTTCCAGCTTTCGGGTGACCAATCAACAATGCCGCCTGTTTATGCTCATAGTCCAAGGCGTTTGCGCCCTTAACGATGACGTCGCCTTCTTGTAGTGAATCCACGATGTCGCCTACGGTTTTGCCCTTCTGCCACATGCCCTTGATGATGACTGCGTCGCCGGGGAACATGCTCTCATCTGCGAGGCGTCCCTCTTTAGTTACGGGTGCGTTGGGCGGCATGGTTAAGCCTCTGAAGAAGCGACTGCGACTGAAACCGCTGATGCCTAAACTGAGAAAGAGTTCTTCGGCTAGGTAACCATTGGTTGTTCCGGCGATGATTACGAGTGTGCCGTTTTTGGCGGCGTTTTGGATTTGGGGATGATTTGCGAGGGCTTTTGCTATTAGGCGTTTGCCCGCGGAGGGTGTGATCAAAAGCTGCTTCATACTTGATGCCTCAGTGCTTGCTTGATAGATAAAAGAAAGAGTGTTAGGCTGCTTTAGAATTTTTTGTTATACCTAACAATTGGCTGCCTGTTTCTTTTTAGGTAGAGCAAAAACGGCGACTGCTGCTAAAATCGCTATGGCTGCAGCCATTATGATCGCTGGGGATTCCGGTATGTTGGGCGTTGGATCTGGAGTGGCTGATGCGGATGGCGACGGGTTTCCCGTGGTGGATGCTGTCGGGGATGGTGAAGAGGTTACTGGTTCGGTTGGTGTTGGAGTTGAAGTTGCAGTTGGCGTAGGTGTGGGCGTTATGGTTGGGCCCTCTGCGTTTTGGTCAGGCATAGCATTAGCGTTCGATGCTGTCAAAATGGGCGTGAAGATAACGGTGCCCAAGTTGAAGTCTCTTCTCGAATCAAATATCGATTGGCCGATTGCTGTCTGATCTGTTGTTCCCCAATAGTTACCTGTGGCATCTACATTGTTTATGTTACCAAACCATAGGGCTATGTTTTGGTTGTTATCTTGGATGTTATTCGAGTTAACGGTGGCTTTACCCGATGCGTTAAGGCCAATTCCGATGCCACAATTGGTGATGGTGTTGTCTTTTATGGTAGCGGTGCAGTTTGTGACCGTTATTCCGACAAAGCTGTTGGCAATGTAGTTTCTCTGGATATTTGCGTTGCCCATTACACTAACGCCTGTTTCTTGGCTATCAACGGCTGTTCCGTTAGTGCTGACCTGCGTTGAGCTGGTGTAATTGCTCTTGATAATGTTGTCTGTGATGTAGCCGCTTCCTTGGCTGACACTTATTCCTTGGGCATTGTTTCGTGTAATGGTCCACGCGGTTGAATTTATAGCGATAACTTTACTTACAGTGTTGTTAAAAACAGTAGAGCTTCCCAGTCTTAGTGATCCAGTTACGGTGTTGTTGGTTACTACTGGAACGGACCCCTCTGCGTCTCCTGTGACCAAATTGCTTGATAGGCTGGAGCAGTTGCCGCTGAAAGCTAAGCCCGATCGACCCAATATCATGTTGTTGATTATAGTGGGGTTGCCGCCTGACGTGAAGTCGATGGCTGGAACGGTGCTAACTGATGAATAGAAAATAAACGCATAGTAGTATAACCCGCCCCCAGTTATTGTGTTACCTGCAATGTAGGGTGATTCGCCACTTATGCCTCTAATTGCGGCGGTGCTTTCATTGTAGGTTGCGTAGCCCCCGAAGACTCTAAAATCAGTTAGGTAGTATCCGCTTTCTATAGTATTGTCTGTTATTTGCTCTATGGCGCTTACTGTTCCGCCTTTTATGATGTTGTTTTTAACTTGGTTACCTTGGACGATGAAGCTGTGATCGGCTGATATAGTATTACCTATTATTACGCCTCCTGTGACTGGTCCGCCGATGACGTTATTTTCGATAGTGGACTTATTTCCGTTGCATAGGACAGAATATAATACTGTGTTACCCCTGACTGTGCATGCATCGTTGGTATATACGCTCCCTTGAATGTTGTTGTTTGAAAGTGTGACTGAGGCTCCTGCGGTTATGGTGCCGTTTACTTTGTTGTTATTGAAAACTACATTATTTCCAGCCGTGACTTCTGAAGAGAAATCATTGTATGTTAGTACTGAGCCGTCGCCTACCGAAACAGTGCCGAATATTGAGTCATGGTCCAGTTTCACTGGGTTGCTTGCGGAAATTGATGTGGCTACCAGATTAGCGTACTGTATTATGCAGCCGGTGCCCGCGTTGTTGTTCCATCCGTTACTTGCAGGCGTGAAACGAAGTAGACCGTTGCTGAATTGGATAAGGTTACCGGCGGAGCCTATGGCGATTAGAGTGCCGTTTACCTGAAGGTAGTAACTGTTCAGGTTTACCATTACACCGGGCTGGATGGTTAGCGTTACTCCCGTGTTTACTGCTGTGGGTCCTGTGAGGGTGTATGGGCTCCCAGCCGCCGCCCAAGTGGTATCAGTGTTGATTATTCCAATCACAGATGTTCCAGAATCTTGTGCAGAGACTAAACCGATAGTTGCGAGTGTGGCAGGTACGATAATTAGGGAGATCATTAAAGCTGTAAAAAAGATTTTACCTTTCAAACATGACCCTCATACCCCCTGTTTGTCCGGGTGCTTATGAGGTTTACTCGTTTCCGCCTTTACCAACCTTTGGGGAGATATGCGGTAACAACTGGTTGTGTATTGGCTGCTTTTCTACCTTTTTATAAGGAATGGGGAGGGTTCTGAGACCAGTAGTGGGTGCTTGCGAGTCAAATTAGCATACTGCTTTCGAATCCGAGTTTGACTGGCAAAGATTCGCCTATTAAGAATAGAATGGAAAAATAAAAAAGAAAAATATTTTCTTAGTTATGAAAGATGCATAAGCTTACGCTTAGTATCTTCTTGGTGGTCTGCGTTTTGCGTAGCACTCGCGGCAATAAACTGGTCTTGTGCCGTCTGG
>CAYPGY010000113.1:0-7924 GCA_964410435.1 uncultured Candidatus Bathyarchaeia archaeon | reverse complement strand
GTGAACATCGTCGAGTTCATCTCCTGCTGGACCGAGACCATCATGGTTGTTGAAAAGAAGGACAGCCTAAAAGCATACGAGGTACTATCCAATCTAGTTGGTTAAGTCACCAATTTTGGGGCACAATTCATCTGCTAGTAAGCAGGTGCGGTTTATATGCAAATGAAAGCATAGAGATTAGTAGGGTTAGGGACTGTTCTGGTGATTAGTAATAAGAAACTATTAATCTTGGAAGTTGTTGGAATCTTATTCATCATTTTCTTTGGCGCATCACTTCATTTCACGTTTGAGGTTTCCGGCAACAATCCAGTTGTAGGTGCATTTTCAGCGGTGAATGAATCAGTATGGGAGCATCTTAAGATGCCCTTTTGGGCCTCAATGCTTTGGCTACTATTAACAATGTATCCGCTGAGAAATACTGTTAGCAACTTTTTCGCCGCAAAAGCAGTCGGTCTAGTCGTAATGCTTGCAATTATCCCCGCAGTCTTCTACTCGTATACTTCGTTTACTGAAGGAATTCTTGCAGTCGACATAGGTTCTTTTGTCGCCGCAGTGATAGTAGGTCAGATGCTAAGTGTTAGCCTCTACAAGAAAACAGTTAAGTCAAGAATAACGGAGGCACTGGCAGTGGCAGTACTAGCGCTTTTAGTAATAATATTCATAGTATTCACCTTTTACCCGCCGCAGCTACCGCCTTTTCTAGATCCTGTAACATGCAAATACGGAATTTTAAACCGATAAAGCACACGCAAGCCTACATGTTAGCTAATCAGTTAACCCCGAAGCTAGCCTGAGCTGCTTTAGTCCTTTAAGTAAGAAAGAGAGATGTACCGTTAAAGTGGGTAGAGTCAACGCCCAAAAAGCAGCAATCGCTGATTCTATAGCTGTTTGTCTATGTGCTCTATTAGAAACTCATTGCAGAAACCGATAGAGGGGTAGGTGCCTATTTGCATCCTAATATCCAGTGTATGCACTGCACCTATAGAGGGGTCTACGCGCCCGCTGCCGCTTTCTATAGGGGGTAGGGAGGCAGCTTTAGAGCAACAGAAGCGAAACTAATCGTTCGAGAAATTAAAAAAAGGAAGTTTAGGGTTGTTGTGTTTAGTATTCTTCTTCATCGCAGTCTTCGCAGTCACAGTCGTCGTCGCAGCAGTATTCTTCGTCTTCTTCTTCGAAACCGAAAATGTGGTTTATCATTCCTAAAACCTACCCGAAGCATATCGGTTTAGGTAAATAAACCCTTCCTGTACACACATTATTTTGCGTACGCAGCGACCAGATCACGCGCGGTGATTATCCCCACAATTTTGCCGTTTTTCTCCACTGGCAATCGGCGGATATGCTTAAGCGCCATAGTGGCTGCTGCGCGGTGTACGCTTGTTTCAGCGGGAATCGTGACCAGCGGAGACGAGGCTTCTGGGCCGACTTCGGTGAACAGTGCTCTGCCGCATGCGAGAAATCCAGTCAGCAAATCGCGTTCAGTGAATATCCCAAACGGTTCCCCGTCGCGTGTTACTAATACGCTGCCAATCCGCCGCTGACCCATCAAAGCCGCGATGCTCTCCACGGAGGTTTCAGCGTCCTTCATAACCACGTCTTTGGTCATGAAATCCTCCACGGGTACTTCCGTCTCCTCGACGTCGGGCAAACATTTGATCATGTCCGCAGATGTTATTACGCCCACTAATGTGCCTGCGTCGTAGACTCCTAGTCTACCCTTTTTGCTGATCAGGTTCTTCGCCACTTCTTTAACGGTGGCTGAAGATGCTATTCCCGGCAGCGGGTAAGACATTACGTCTTCGACTTTCTCGTCTTTTAAGAATAATCCAAGCGCAAACACTTTACTGAACAAGTCACGCTCGGTGATTAACCCAACAGGCGTCTGGTACTTCATCACGATTAAGCTGCCGATGTGACTTTCACCCATCATTTTAGCTGCATCCTCAAGCAGGGTTTCGGGGGTTGTGGTAATGACATTTCGGCTCATTAAGTCTCTGGCTGTTTGATATGCGGGTAAATCGCGTTTGTACTCCTCGTATGCTATGTCGACTATGCCTGAAGGCTTATTTTTTATCTCTTCTATTTTTGTCGACAAAAATATCCCTCACAGAGTAATAGATGCAGGGTCTAAATTAAATTTTTCAAATCACACAGATACTCTTAGTTGAACGCTTTTTTTGCGCCTTCAAATCAGAAAGGTCTAGTTGAAAATCACAATTAACGCTCCAAATACATGTTAGTTCAGGAAGCTAAGAGTATGTTCCATTTTTTGGACGCCACGTGCGAAACTGTAGCATTAAACCAACCGCACCCAATAAGTCAGCAAAGGAAGCAACCATAAATGAAGAAAACAATCTATATCGTTGCAGCAGTAGTAATCATCGCTGCAGCCTTAACAGGCGTAATACTAATTCAGCCCTCCAACAAACCCCAAACACTAACACTCAGCCAAGGCTTCGAAGACGGCTTAGGCGATTGGGTAAAGGGCGCAGATGTCCCAGCTGACCCGAATCATCTGGGGCAAAATGTGAACTGGACAATCAACGTTGTAGCCAACCAGTCCTATGCAGGCAACCACTCAGCGCAGTTCTACATCGACGGATTACAAGATGACGGAACCATCTGGCTAACACGAAACCTTACATTAGCACCGAACACAACAAGAAACGTCACCGTTTCCTTCCAGTTGTGGAGCAGCAGCGAAAGCTTCAACACACTTGCCAACGTAGTTGCATTCATCGGCACAAAGAACGTCACAAGTGAAGGCGACTTCCAAGTAGTCGGTGCAGCTAACCAAGCCACAGGGTGGAAAAGCTACAGTTACAGCGTCGAAGTAGAAACAGGTACGTCCGGCAATGTCAATGTCGCTTTGGGCATCTCGGCTGTTTGGGAAACACAGATGACCTACTACATCGACGACGTAGTGGTTACCGCAGTCTAAGCGGTTCCCCCAACTTTTCTTTTTTATTGTATGTTTTTTGCTTGTAGCAGCCTTATCGTAACAACTTCGCCCAGCACAGCCAAATCCTCAACCGGCAAGTAATCCTTCGCAGACGCATCGTATAAGATGCTCACCGATGCAGGATACTCTTCTTTCGCGTATACAACATACGTTAAAGGAATCCCCTTCAAAGCTTCAATCTCCACTGAAGCATCACCATAACGTAACGGTTTACCGCCAAGCCGCTCCGCAACCGAAACTATCTCCGCTGGGTTTTCGCCGAAAACGTCCGCTACGGGCTGAATTGCCCTACGAACAAACGCTTCTTCATAAGCGCAGCCGCCGGAAAAATCGCGGTACTTTACCAGTTTGCCGCTTAAAGGCGAAGGATTGCCTGCTGCGTAATGGTTTAGGAGTGTTTCTATCGTGTTAGCGAGCATCTTGTTGTTGCTACCTAAGTGATCGGTTAATTCGCCTGTTTCCAAGTTAACTATGTAGCCTAAGAAAGTGTAGGTTTTTGCGCCTAGCCGCTGCTGCAGTTTAGTTGCTACTTCCGATGACTGAATTTTCATAGTTACCACAATACCTGAATTGAAGTGGTCTTAAAATTTCCTTCTAAGAAACATGTAATTTTACGATTAAAGAAAATGATCATTAGCGCTTTTCTGGTTTACATATCCGATAAATATCAGGAAAAAGTGAACTTGAAAAAACCAAAACAAAAGAATGGAAAAGGTTTAGGTTTTGTCGAGGTTAAATTCCTCATGAATCGCCCTGACCACTGCCGCGCCGTCTTTCTCCTTAACGACGAAGCTAATGTTGAGTTCAGAACTGCCCTGAGCAATCATGCGGATGTTAATGCCTTTAGCTGCCACGGTGCTGAAGATTTTTGATGCAACACCTAAGCTGCCTTTCATGTTTGCGCCCATGACTGCTATAACTGCAACGTCGTCTTCGGTGGTGACTTCGCTGATTAATCCGCCACGTTCCTGCAGCGCGATCTCCAAGTTACTGACTGCTCTACCCAGCAAGCCACGTTTTATGATCATTGAGATGTTGGCTTCTGAAACAGCGGTTGAGATCATCATGACATTGATGTTATTTCTGCCTAGCACGTCGAAGACTTTAGCGTAGCTTCCCGGTGCGCCGACCATTGCAGCGCCATAAACGTTCACCATCGCCACATCCTTCATCATAGCCACTGCTTTAACTGGTTTAGTTTCGTTTGCCGCTGGCTCCTTGGTGATTAACGTACCCATGTTAGATGGGTTCTGTGTGTTTCTTATTCGCACTGGAATGTTTTCTTTGCTTACGGGTCCGAGCGCGCGTGGATGCATGGCTTTGGCGCCGAAAATCGCCATTTCCGCGGCTTCATGGTAGCTGAGTTGGGGTAGCATGCGTGCAGCTGGAACAAGCTTGGGATCAGTAGTCATAATTCCGTCTACGTCTGTCCATATCCAGACTTCGTCGGCTTTCAAGGCGACGCCGAGGATTGTCGCTGTGTAGTCTGATCCGCCTCTGCCGACGGTGGTGACTATGCCGTCTTGGTTTGCGGCTATGAAGCCTGTTACAACTGGGATGATTCCTTGCTCCATTACTGGGTCTAAGCGTTCCCGGAGCAGATGTGTTGTGTAATTCATGAGCGGATCTGCTTCGCCGAAGTTTGAGTCGGTAACGATGCCTGCTTCTTTGCCTGTGAAGCATTGACTCTGGGCTTTGAAATCTCTGATTGCGCCACAAACGATTGGCGCTGACAGTCTCTCGCCAAACGACATTACGTAGTCTTTTGATTTCGGAGTTAATTCGCCTACGTAGCAGATGCCCGTGAGAACTTTTTCGAGTTCAGCGATGCTTTTCTCAGTGATTTCCGTGACTTCTTTCTGGATGGTTTTGCTTGTGATTGCCGCTGTGATTGCATCTGTGTGCTTCTTTAGAAGGCTTGCCGTGAAGGCTTGAATGTGCTTCTCGTCGCTTCGCTGTGCCTGGCAGCCTGTTTCGATTAGGCTGTTAGTGACTCCTGCAAGCGCCGAAACGACTACGGCAACCTTGTGTTCTTTACTGTATTGTGTGACTAAATCGGCTACGTGGCGTATGTTGACACCATTGCCGACGCTGGTTCCACCGAACTTCATTACGATTTTCATTTCTAGCTTCAGCCTTTCTCTACTTTAGTAGTTTAGATGCTAACTTATGTCTTATATCTAAGAGGTCTCTTAAAACTGCACCTGCCGTTTCAATCGAACCTGCACCTCTACCGATGATTGTTTGCTCAGCGGCGAATTGGCACTGATAGGTTACGGCGTTTAGCACTCCGCTGACGCACAGTGGGCTTGTTTTCGGAATCTCAATTGGTTTCACGGTCGGCTTGTTTTTTCCGTCGATTGAGCCGATGAGTTTGATGCTGTTGCCCCGTTTTGCTGCGTCGTCAAGCTCTTGCAGTGTTACGTCTCTGATGCCGGTTCTGTCAACGTCTCGCAGGGTGACTTTCTGGTTTAGGATCCAGTTGGCGAGGATAACTGTTTTGCATGCGGTGTCGAAACCGTCGATGTCCATTGATGGTTCACGCTCTGCGTAGCCAAGTTTCTGCGCTTGAGATAGGGCATCTTGGAAGGATACACGGTTCTGCGACATCTCAGATAAGATGTAGTTGGTTGTACCGTTTAAGATGCCTTTTATGCCGAGTATTCTGTCGCCTATGAGGCAGCGTCTGGCGAATTCAAGCATAGGTGTACCGCCGCCGACTGTACCGCTGAAGCGGAAAACCACTTTGTTGTACTCCGCGAGTTCAGTGAGTGCTGGCATGGCGAGTGCAAGTGGTCCCTTGTTGGTTGTTACGACGTGTTTGCCTGTTCGGAATGCCTGAGTTATATGGGATATTGCCGGTTCAGCTGTTTGGATGTTTACGGGTGTGACTTCGACGACGACTTCTGCTTCGACTTCTTTGATTACGTCGAGTGCTTTTATGCCGGGGACGCCGAAGTCTTGGTCAGCGGAGATTGGGTAACCTCGTTGCTTGATGGCGTCGAGTTTCTCTGGGCTTAAGCCTCTTGGGTTGATTACTGCGCCGTCGATGTCTGCGATGGCGACGATTTTTGGGTTAAAGCCGTCTTTGACTTTCTCGTTGTATCGCTGTGTTAGTATGCTTGTTACGCCTTTTCCGACGACGCCGTAGCCGACTAGGATAATTCTCATGTTTTTTCCTTACCTTGCAAGGATTGTTTTGGTCTGTTTTAAGCCTAATGCAGCTTCGATTGCCTTGATGTCAGCGTCAACTTCGATTGGCTTCTCACATTGCTTAATCGCGGTGTCTGGGTCTTTTAAGCCGTGACCTGTGGTGATACAGACAACTTTCTCATCAGCCTGTATGGTGCCGTTTCGGATTAGTTTCTTGAGTCCAGCGATGGATGAGGCGCTTGCGGGTTCGACAAAGATGCCTTCGACTCTTGCCAGTGTTTTCTGCGCGTCGAGGATTTCGTCGTCTGTCACTGTTTCTGCTGTTCCGCCTGATTCGCGTATAGCATTCACTGCTTTTTTCCAGCTGACAGGTGCGCCGATTCTGATGGCGGTTGCGATTGTTTCGGGGTTGGCCACTGGAGTGATTTTGTCGCTGTTGGCTTTGATTGCCTGCACGATTGGCGCTGAACCTGATGCTTGGATGCCCGTCATTTTTGGCAGTTTTTTGATTAAGCCTAATTCGTAGAATTCTTTGAGGCCTTTCCATGCGGCGCTGATGTTTCCTGCGTTGCCAACTGGGATGACGATGCGGTCTGGGGCTTCGTAGTTTAGCTGCTCGCAGATTTCGTATCCCAAGGATTTTTGGCCTTCAATGCGGAATGGGTTGATTGAGTTAAGAAGGTAAATGTCCTTGTGTGTTTCGCCCAGTTTGAGGACGAATTCTAGTGCTTCGTCGAAGTTGCCTCTGACTTGCAGTACTTTTGCGCCGTGGATCATGGCTTGGCTGAGTTTGCCGTAGGCGATTTTGCCTGATGGGATTAGTACTGTGCATTTGATTCCTGCGCGTGCGGCATAGGCTGCGAGGGATGCGCTTGTGTTGCCTGTTGATGCGCAGATTACGTGGCGGACGCCTAGTTCGACGGCTTTGGTTACGCCGACTGTCATGCCTCTGTCTTTGAAGCTGCCTGTTGGGTTTTCGCCTTCGTTTTTGACGTAGAGGTTTTTGAGGCCAAGCTCTTCGCCGAGGCGACTTGAGTGGTGGAGTCCTGTTCCGCCTTCGCCGAGTGTGACGAGTTTTGTGGCTTCGTGGATGGGCATGAATGGGCGATAGCGCCAGACCCCTAAGAGCTTGGTTTTCCAGTCGCTAGTCTTTGCTGCTTCCGCTAACTCGTTTTTATCAAACTTTATTTCTAGGATGTCGCCGCATTTTTTGCAGAAGTAAACGATTTCGTCTACGCTGTAGGCGGTTTTGCAGTTTATGCATTCTTGATGTACCAAACTTTGCATCTCCAAGTGACTAACGACTATCTGTACTGTTTAGTTGTCAGAGAAGTATCGGCGGTGGAATTAAAAATTTTGCTGTACGGCTACAGAGAATTAGGCTGTTAACATTGCGAGCAAACTAAGAATTGAGTCGTGTTTGATTTTTCAAATTAGAAGAAGAGAAATCCGCCCTACTACACCATCTTCCTAAACTTTTGGGGGAAACAGCTGTTTTTGGTTCAGTTGTTGGTTTGGGTTGCTGATTGGTTGTGGCGTATAAACAAGCTGGTTTAGCGATTAAAGATGGAAGTCACCTGTGATCTCCGACTAGACCTTCTTTATTAGTTGTTTCCGGGTGGCTGTGTTTAGTTGATGCTAAAGTTTCTCTGTCTTTTCGGGATGTGGGAGTTTCTAAAACTGCACAAGATGGCTTTTGGTGCAGGCGCTGTTTTGTTGTTGGGTTGTTATTCTGCGTCTGTTTGCTTGTGCAGGTCTCTTTTTTCGCCACGTCCTGTACATGGCGCGTTGCAGTTTCTTGTGCATGTG
>CAYPGY010000112.1:0-7934 GCA_964410435.1 uncultured Candidatus Bathyarchaeia archaeon | reverse complement strand
CCGACAATAACCCCCCCACCAACCCCCACTCCTTCACCAACTCCCACTCCTCAACCTACACCTGAACCAACCGTAGCTCCAACACAAAGCAGCATTAGCAGCCAAACACGCCAATCGAACCCAACGACGCAACCAACCTTTCAACCCACACAGAAACCAACACCCAGACCCACGCCAAAACCAGCAGCCACCCCCTTAGAAAACATATCCCACAGAACAACTGTAATAAACCCAAATATTGTTAATGAAAACGAAAGCATCGCAACTGGCGCCTTAGCTTTGGCTTCTATAGCTGTTACGGTTGGTGTAGCGTTAGTTTTGAAGAGAAGACAACACTTTGACGGTTATGACGAGACGGAACTAGATAACATCTAACTATTGCTGGGCTCTGTTATTCAAGTAACAGGCTTTCGCTTTTTATAGTTGAGACTTCAGCAGTTTTTTAGCGTAAAACCGTTTCTAGCACGTGGCGTTGTAATCGTTTTTACCTAGCGAAATTACCGCTAAGAACCCGTCAATCACACAAAAAAATACTGAAAACTGAGTCAATATCAGTTTATAGCATTCAGAACACTGCTACATAAAAAGCCACTTTAACTGACCTCTCCCCCCACGCCAAATGATGCTTGATAAGTCGCCTTAAAAGGCAAACAAACCTAACTGAGCAATCGTGAAGTAACGTGACTCAAACACAAACTATCTATGAAGACGACCTGCTGGTGTCCTTAACCTTTCATAATATATCAGCTGAAATGCTAAAGGAGTTTGCCCAGAAAATCGTCAAACCCTACTTACGCGGCAACATGAACGAAGCGATACGTTGCCTAATGCAGAAAGCCATCGACGAGGAAAGCCTAACTGCGCAAGCAATAACTCACATAAGAAGGTAAACCCCAAAAACCCGCTTTCTCTGCGCAAGTTCTTATATTCCTCAATGGAGCCATATCTGCATCGATCATCTATGGCTCATTTACTCGACCCACTCCAAGTCAAAGGCATAACATTGCGCAACCGAATAGTGATGCCTCCAATGCAGTCGGGTCGAGCGTCATTTCAGGGCGAAGTCACAGATCGTCTGATCAATTTCTATGTTCGCCGCTCCCCAGCACTGGGTCTACCCATAGTAGAGCACTGCTATATTTCCGCACTTGGAAAAATCGGGCCAAAACAGCTAGGCATCTACAGCGACACACTGATTCCGGGCTTTGAGAAACTGGCCGCTGCAATCCATTCGGTCGGTGCTCCCGCTGTAGTTCAGATTAGCCATGCAGGAGCGGTGGCAACCAAAAAAGTGATCGGCGAAACCCCAGTTGGTCCCTCGCCACGCGAGAAAACTCGTATGCTGGAAAAAGAGGAAATTCGCCAGCTAATCGACGACTATGCAGATGCAACTGACCGTGCTGTAAAAGCCGGCTTCGACGGAGTTGAACTACATGGAGCCCACGGCTACTTGCTCTGCCAATTTTTTACGCCCCTGCTAAATAAGCGCAGTGACGAATTTGGCGGATCACTTGAGAATAGAATGCGTTTCCCGCTTATGGTCACTGATAAGGTACGCAGACGACTCGGCAAGGACCGGCTGCTGCTATACAGGGTTGGCGCAGACGATTTAGCGCCTATGGGAACACATGTTGAAGATGCAATTATTTTTTCCCAGAAGCTTCAGGAGGCAGGTGTAGATATTCTGGATGTTTCGGGCGGTATGTGCGGCAGTGAACCCAGACAGCTATCGCAGATGAAAGGCTACTTTATTCCACAAGCGGAAGCAGTAAAGCGGGCAGTCACTGTACCTGTAGTCGGCGTGGGCGGAATAGCTGAGCCGGAATTTGCAGATCAACTCGTACGTGAGGGTAAGGTGGATTTGGTTGCTGTGGGTCGGGCGCTACTGCATGATAACGAGTGGGCTCAGAAGGCAATTCAAGCATTAAGTCGTTGACTGTATAGGCTGGCTGCGACGCACACATCAATATACTGTTTATTAGCGTACTTGACGCTTAAGGTGCAAAGAATGCCGCATCATAAACCTTCAAAGCTTGAACTTTACGTCGAAATCCTTCGTTCACTGGAGAAGCTGCAATCATCAAATATTCTATCTCTGCAAGAAGCCACAAACATCGAGCAGGCATTTCTCAGACGTGCCATGAGTTTCCTTGAAGCACAGAACCTAGTACGTAGAGAAAGTGTACAAAACGACACATTTTACGTGACTACACCCAGGGGCGACCGTGTCAGTAGATATTTCGCCCAGAGTACTCAGACAGGGCAGCCGAACATGAATCCACTAAATAGATTCGCTTAAAACAGAGGTCTACTCTTCTAGTTATCTTACTTTTCTGCGATTCTTAAAATATAGAACTAGCATCCTACAACCGTTGCAGCTACAAATACGTGACAAGCCAGAAAGGCAAAATTGAGGAGCAACCGTTAAGTTGAGGGTTTGTTTCTTATGCAAAAGTAACTGTGACCGAAGTAGATATTGAATTTTCAAAGTAAAAATGGTTAGTTTCCTTTTTGCCCGCCGCGAAACTAATGCTTCTGTGCTATCGACTAATCTGAGGTTTCTGACAAGTGGACCGTTGGCGTTGCTTACCCAAACTAACATGGTGTCGGTGGTCGATGTTGAACTGTTAAACGTGTTGTCGGCAGGCAGGTTGAAGGTGACCCTGGTAGGTTGTGTGGTTTACGGTGAAGGTCGCTTTTTTTGAAGCTTGTGCAGATAGTAGCAGTGACGAGCCGGCAATTAGAAGTGTTAATGTTGCTAATGCGAAGCGCATTGTTTTTGTGTTGTTTACTTATGGTTCGTTATACGAGTGACGTTTGTCCCTATTAACAAATCGCCTTATTCAAAGTAAAATTTTAATCAACACGAAGCCGAATAGTATGAAAATTAATTGTTAAAAGTCAGAAAACATACCTCACAATGATCCCGCCCTACCTTATCAGCGGATCAGTCTTTGAATTAGTAGAAGAAGGGTGTGCTGCCCTGCTACATCATCTTCCAAAACTAGTTGCAGAAACAGCCGTTTTTGGTTCTGCAGTTTGTTTGGATTGCTGATTGGTTGTGGCGACAGTACAAGCAACAGCAGACGAAACAGCCCTTTTTTGATCTACTGATATAGACTCAATTATAGGTTTAACGTTATCTTGGGTGTGTTAGAATACCGAATATTGATTCAGATCGATCGTTTTTTTCCTTCTCTTGATGAAAACCAATAGCAAGCCAAATGTAACTATTACAACCACGAGAGCAGCAACTACGGGTACAAAAGGAAAAGTCTCGGGTGTATAGACGTTAAAGATTAGTGTTTCTGAGGCACCTGACGAGCCATATGTGTCGGTGGCGTAGACGGTGACGTTATGCCGCCCAGCAGCTAAGTCGGCTAAAGTTATGTTTCCGGCGATAGCAACGGGTTCTTGACCGTCCAATACGTAAGTTAACTCTGTGATGGGATGATTGACTGTGAAGTTCAAAGGAAAAGCTGACCCGGTAACGTTCGCGTTCTGGGGCATTAAAAACGCGATAGATACATATTCAGGAACACTAAAGTTGTAAGTAACTGTTTTTTCCATCCTAAAAGCGACACTGGAGCCATTTGCCAAGACAAAATCCCCATTTGCGTATCCAGTAAAATTAATAACATGACGCCCGGACGGGATACCGCTAACGCTGAAGTTACAGGCATGAAATTTTTCGCTAAGAATGCTTACGGGGCACCATTGTGTTTCTTGCATCCAGTCTCCTTGGTAAAGAGTAAAACCGAGATGCTTGTTAAGACCTTGTCCATTAATTGATGATGGCCCTTGTACTGTAGCGTTGAAAACTACGTTAAGAACACCGTTTGGGTAGGATGCGTTTTCTACTGGAGATTGAAAGTCATAAACAATGTCTACGCCTGACGGAGCGGGTACTTCAGGACGAGTAATGGGGTTAACAGTGGAGTTGATAGCGTTAACTGAGAAAAGAGGCATCGTGATTAAAGCAAGTGCTAATAGGGCAGCTATCGGTTTGTTCATTTTTCCATCAATTACGACGTTCTAAACAGTTTTTATAAAGTTTTAGATATATTTACCGATTAATTATTTCATTTACTAAAAATTGACCAGTCTTATTCCGAATATAAACTCTTATCAAAAAAAGCTGTGAAGTGTCAATTCAAGCCCTTAGCTTACAATCACTATTAAAACAAAAAACTAAGCGAATATAGCGCAAACCCAATAAAAATGTTAACTGGTCCACCATGAGGCTCCGACAACCATATTGGAGAAAAGCGAAACACACAGAAAATGAAACCTAACAACCTCACGGCAGACCAGCCGACCGGCTACTTCGCCGCATAAACAAACAAAGTAGCCTGCAGTACAAAAACAGATGTGACTACAGAACGAAACAACAAGTAATACAACACTGCTCAGCCACGTAAACGCTTTTTAATGTAGGCGTCTGCTATACAACAAAAAAAGGGTTATCCAATTTGGACGCTGAAAAACTTGTTGTCGGATTAGGCGGCATGCCCGGCGCCGGAAAATCAATAGTTGTCGAAGTCGCTAAAGAATTAGGCTACGACATAGTCACAATGGGCGACGTGGTACGGGAACAAACCCGACTGGCAGGACTTGAACCGACCCCAGCAAACATCGGCAAAGTCATGCTGGAACTCCGTACAAAAGAAGGCCAATACGTCATCGCTAAAAAATGCATACCTAAAATCGGGCAGCAACAAAGCAACCGCGTCCTAATAGACGGCTTACGCAGCCTCTACGAAGCAGACATCTTCAAAGAGCACTTCAAGGGCTTCACCCTAGTTGCCGTCCACGCGCCGCCGAACTTGCGTTTTGAGCGTCTAAAAATCCGCGGCAGAAGTGACGACCCCCCAAACTATGAAGTCTTCCATGAACGGGATATGCGCGAGTTAGGCGTGGGTTTGGGAAGTGTTATAGCGATGGCTGAGAAGATACTAGTTAACGATAACACCATCGAGGGCTTCAAAGCCTTGGTGCGAGAGAATTTTGGCAGGATTGAAAAGGAATGCTTGAAGTAACAGTTCACGTAGAAGCAGAAATCAACCCCACCGAGGACGAGGAGAAAGTGCGGCAGGCAGTCAACAATGTAGTGGGCAACGCGGAAATCACAGTTAAACCCGCGGCAAGAGGCAGCAGCTTAACTGCCCAAGCAAAAGGGCAGGAGTCTCTGATTAAACTTCGCAATATCCTGCGCAACGACCGCGTCCGCGACGCAGCCAGACGGCTACTATTCAAATCCACCCGCGGAAACACCATAAGCTTCTACCTAAACAAGCAAGTCGCCTATGCGGGCCACGTGTCCTTCTGTGAGGAAACAGCGGAGTCCCCCCTTGGTCCATTACGTTTCCGTATAGAAACCGATAATGCACAGCAGCTTGTTGAGTGGCTAGCTGAAAAGACAGAAAAACGTTGAGTTGAAGATGAGCGTTGGCTGAGCGTGCACATGTAACCAAGAACGGCGCAATTTTACTAGGGGATAATGTAGCTTGCGACGCCTACGATAAGCGGCCTATTCGTGTGGTAACCCACGCCCACTCAGACCACCTCTACGGATTACGCAAGAGCGTGAAGTGCTGCGAGAAAGTAATTATGACTCCAGCTACCCGCGACCTCGCGGAAATCTTAAACGATAACCTAAATCTCCACCAAGAATCTATTCATACACTAGAATACAACAAACCGTTCAAGTATGGCGACGAAAAAATTACCCTGCTGAAAGCCGACCACATCTTGGGTGCTTGCCAGACACTGGTTGAAGACGCAGGCGGCATACGCATCGCGTGGTCAGGTGACTTCCGTGTGGAGGGCACAGAACCCGTCGACTGCGACGTACTAGTTGTTGAGGCTACATATGGTAAACCTTCGTGTAGACGAAACTTCAATGTGGACGTAAGGCAACTGCTGGTAGACATGGTTGAGAAGAGCCTTCGCGGCGGCGCAGTCTACATGTTCGGTTATCACGGTAAACTCCAAGAAGTCATGCAGCTTCTACGCAGCGCTGACGTGCAGGTTCCCTTCGTCATGCCAGAGCGAGTTTATGAAGTAACTAAAGTCTGCGAGAACCATGGCATGAACCTTGGCCCCGTCTCGCTATCATCTGATAAAGAGGGCCATGAACTGCTGGACGGCAACTTGCCCTGCGTAGCCTTCTATCATATGAACCAGCGCGCCCACGTAGGCCTGCGTAACTCGAGGTACTGTGTGAGCGGGTGGGAATTCCAGAAGCCATGCCGCCAAATCGGCGACCGAGAACACCTAATCGCGCTTAGCGACCACAGCGACTTCGACGGATTAATCGAGTACGTGAAGCGCACAAAGGCTAAGCAGGTTATTACAGATAACTTCCGAAGTGACGGCGACGCCTTGGCAAAAGAGATTTCACGGCGGCTGGGAGTCTCCGCGGTTGCAATGCCCAGAGATACTCCACAGACTACGCTGTGACCAATCGGTTCTTATCCAGCGATTCATTAAACTTTAAAAGGTATTAATTGGATTTCAATGCAGCGTGGAATGTATGGTTAAGTCATCAGTTATTTCAGGCTTCTACAAACTGCCGCCTAAAGAGCGGCTCTCATTAATCGCTGACCTCGCAGGCTTAACAGCGGAGGAAACAGCGCTTCTCGCTCAGTCATGTTCGCTTCCAATCGAAGTCGCAGACCACATGGTTGAAAACGTAATCGGCATCTTCCCCGAACCCATGGGCATCGCAGTGAACTTCCAAATCAACGGCAAAGACTACTTAATCCCAATGGCTACCGAGGAGCCAAGCGTCATCGCAGCTGCATCCAACGCAGCCAAGATGGTCCGAGAAGGCGGCGGCTTCAAAACATCCAGCACAGCGCCAGTTATGATCGGCCAAATACAGGTTGTCAAACTCAAAGACGCATCGGCAGCCCAGAAAGTGGTCTTAGCAGCTAAAGAGCAAATCTTGAAGAAAGCCAACGAGCAGGACCCGATACTAAACCAATTCGGCGGCGGAGCCAAAGACCTCGACGCAAGAATCATCGAAACCACAATGGGCCCAATGGTTATAGTTCACCTATACGTGGACTGCCGAGACGCTATGGGCGCAAACGCCGTGAACACCATGGCTGAAGCAGTTGCACCCATGATTGAGCAACTCACAGGGGGACATGTTTACCTGCGGATTATATCTAACTTGGCAGTTAGACGCCTCGCAAAAGCGACATGCGTCGTGCCCAAAGAAGCAGTGGGCGGCGAAGAAGTAGTGGAAGGCATCGCGTACGCTTCGGCATTCGCGGCAGCTGACCCATATCGTGCAGCCACCCATAATAAAGGTGCAATGAACGGCATCATCGCAGTCGTCCTTGCCACAGGCAACGATCACAGGGCTATTGAAGCAGGCGGACATGCCTACGCCGCGCTAAACGGCCAATACAGCACGTTTAGCAAATGGGTTAAGAACGCGGCTGGCGACTTGGAAGGCGAAATTGAGCTGCCTATGGCTGTCGGTTTAATTGGCGGTGCAGTAAAAACTCACCCTATTGCACGCATCGCAACGAAAATCCTCGGCGTCAAATCCGCCAGCGAATTCGGCGAAGTCTTAGCCGCAGTCGGTTTAGCTCAGAACCTTGCTGCTTTGCGGGCGCTGTCCAGTGAGGGTATCCAGCGCGGGCATATGTCACTGCATGCAAGAAACATCGCGGTTACCGCTGGCGCGAAGGGCGACCAGATTGAGGCGGTTGCATCGCAGATGGTCAAGGAACGCAAAGTCCGTGTTGACCGCGCTAAAGAGATCCTTGACGAGTTAAACCGTAAATAAACCCGATTTTTGGGTTTCTATTTTCTTTTCCTTTGGCTTGTTTGGTCTTTCTGTTGCTCTCAGGTACCCCCCCCTTATATAACGCGCCAAAATCGTTGACCCCCTCTATAGGTGCTGTGCATAGGCTGGA
>CAYPGY010000111.1:0-7951 GCA_964410435.1 uncultured Candidatus Bathyarchaeia archaeon | reverse complement strand
ACTGCACTTCCGCACAACTCTTAACCCCCGCCATTAATTTCGCTCAAAAATTTTGTCTTATTCCTTTAGGCAATAGATAAACTGGTAAACGCCTTCCGCTTAGTTCTTTGATGTTTTATATACAAGTATCTTTGATAACAAGCATGTAAAGGCTGTATGTGTGATTCAAATGGTAAACGTATCTAATTCTGGAAAATCAAGCAAAATCCTCCTGGCAGCGGTTATTGTCGTGATCGTTCTTGGCGCCGTTTCAGTTACGGTATATTACTGTCTTCCCCGCGAAAAGCCTAATCCTGATGCAGTCACTAACTTCAGCGACGGCGCATGGGCTAACTTTAGCCTATCTATCTACGACACAGATGGTGCTGTCGCTTCCAGCGGTAACATGATGGCCTATGCTTACAGCGGAACCTACAACGGCGTAGACTGCTGGGTCTACGTTGAAAACACCACTTACACTGGCTCAGACGGCTCAATCGTAACGGATGTAGTTACCGACTATCTGGATAAATTGTCATATTCTACTTTACACAAGGCCGAAGTGGTAACATCTGACGGTGTCGAAATCTACAATGAAGCATTTAGCCCCGGAGAAGCTGGCTTTATGGATACTATTGCTACCGTGCGGAATTTCACCGTAACAGCCACCGATAAATCGGTAACTGTTCCTGCGGGAACCTTTAGCACAACAGAGCGGCAAGGCCCCATAACCTACGCAAGCGACCCCACAACGTATGACTTCTCCTCATGGACCAGCCCTAATGTTCCAGCTTGGGGTGTGGTTAAGTACCAATTTCGCCTCGGCGGTGTGCTCTTCTCGGAGTACCTGCTTGAATCCTACGGAAGCTAAGCTTCCTTACCTTTCTCTGTTTTGTTCGCAATCTTGAACTGCATTTCCACACAACTCTTAACTTCCTTTGATATCCATCGGGTGGCGGGTGTAACTTGCTTTCAAATTTTTAAGACACAAATCCTACTTTAGTAAATAATCGCTAAATAGATAGTGAAGTATACTATGGCAGAAAACGCTTCTAAACCTAAAACAAAAAAAATCATCCTGTGTGTTGTCTGTGTTGCCCTGATTCTTGTGGTGGCATTTGTAGGTATCTATTATCTGAATCCGCCAGAGTCTCAGTCGAAAGCAACAGATGTTGTAACCAATTTTAGTGACGGGGCCTGGTTGAAAACTAAGATTGTGAGCTACGATGATACTGGCACCGTAATCGATGGTCAAGGCTACCAAACCAGCAATGTCAAATCGGGAACATATGACGGAAAGGCCTGCTGGATTCTCACTGAAAACTACACATTCACTTACACTAACGGAACGATTAGAGACGACTTTGTAGCTTACTATATAGACAAGTCAACAAACCTTAATCTACACTATTCTATTATGCGCATGGTTGATGGAGTCGTCCAGTTTGATGAAAGTTATTATCCAGGAAGCGAAGGCTTTGATGATGATTTATTATTTTACGGTAATATGACCGTTTCTGCAGTCTCTGAGGTCGTTCAAGTCCCCGCAGGCACCTTTGACACCACTGTGCACACCAAAGTTTTCGATGAAACTGATGATGCCGGATTATGCTATAGTATTTGGATGTCGAAGGATGTTCCCATTTGGGGTGTAGTGAAAAGCAGATACTATATCGGCAACTTAACCGTCTGCGATTATATGCTAGAGTCGTATGGGCGTTAAACCGCCTCACGTCTTCCTTTTTCAGAAAATACCGACATATGTGGAAATGTTGATATGATATAACTTTAACTTTTGGCTAACATGCAAAACGCTTTCGGACACGAAATACCGCCGATACGAGAAATAGTCACTGACCCAAGCGTCAAAGCCGCCCTTTCAGGTATGCTAATAGACGTCTTAACATACCTTGGTTTAGCTCACGCCAAAGCTGAGGCGCTAATCAGCGACTGTTTAGAAGCTGCCGCTGGCTACACGACTCTTGAAGCCTACGAAGCGGTGGCACACAATATTTTGGAGGCTGAAAAAGTGGCGCAGCGGATACCCCAGAAACTCCAAATGCGCGCTGATTTGATGTACTCTCAGGTTGCGCCATATCTAGCGGCTGGAAACGTGCTGGATTATGGCTGCGGCGACGGCCAAGTCTCCGAACTCATAGCCAAAAACGAGCGCCGCGAAGTAGCGTTAACCGATGTCTATATGCATCGGCATATCCCAGAAACAGGGTTAACTTTCAAACTGTTTCGACAGGGCGAAAAGGCGCCTTTAAGAGACGGCGAATTCAGTAATGTTTTAGCGTTAACGGTTTTCCACCATAGCAGTAACCCTGTTGAATCCGTAGTGGATGTTGCCCGAGTCGCCAGAGCGGGTGGTCGGGTGATCGTTGTTGAGTCGGTTTTTGGTGTAGACGGCAAACAATTATCCCTCGAGATGCAGACGAAGGTCGCTGGTTATGTGGCGCTTTCAGGCGAGCAGCAGCGTAAAGTCAACGTGTTCTTTGATCATTTCTATAACCGTATTCTACATTATAGTGCGGATGCCGCGATGAAGGTTAATGTGCCCTTCAACTTTAACACTCCTGACGGCTGGCGGCAGGTCTTTTTACAAAACGGTCTTGTACAGGAAGAGGTTGTGCATTTGGGGTTGGATCAGCCGACGGCGCCTGAATATCACACTTTACACGTACTTAGGAAATTTTCTTAACGCTTTGTTAGGTGCGGCTGGCGCCTTGAAACACACGAAGCCTATATACTTCTTAGGCTTATCTAACCCGCTATGTCCAGCGGAAACGTAATTGAAACCAAGGCGCTTAAAAAAACCTTCACGTCGAAGGAACGCGGCAACAAAAGAGTAGTTGAAGCCGTAAAAGGCATAGACTTAGCCGTTAGAAAGGGTGAAATCTTTGGTTTCTTGGGTCCAAACGGCGCCGGCAAATCAACCACCCAGAAGATGCTTTCAACGCTTATGCTGCCCACTGGCGGAGAAGCCAAAGTCTTGGGGTTTGATTTAGTTAAGGAGCAGGCGGAGATCAGAAAGCACGTTGGCTTCGTAAGTCAATCTGGAGGTGCAGATTTAGCTGCTAGCGGCGCCGAGAACTTGGTGCTTCAGGCGCAGCTTTTTGGCATAGACGCCGCGTCAGCAAAGCGGTCAGCCGAAGAATTTGCAGCAAGGTTTCAGATGACGTCTTTTATCGATCGTGTGGTTAATACTTATTCAGGTGGACAGAAACGTCGCTTAGACATCGCTTTAGGGATGATTCATAATCCGCAGTTGCTGCTGCTTGATGAACCAACCACAGGGCTTGACCCGCAGAGCCGAGCGTATCTTTGGGAGGAAATTAAGAAACTTAAATCTGACGGCGTAACCATCTTCTTAACCACCCAGTACATGGATGAAGCAGACAAACTCTGCGATACAATCGCTATTATGGACCACGGTCAAGTCATTATTACTGGGACACCTGAGCAGCTAAAGGACTCGGTTGGCGGTGACACTATAATACTCACTTTCGACTCGCCACAGACAGCTAAAAAAGCGGAAGCGTTACTTACAGAGCAAGTTGTGCTGGAGCGAATACAGACAGTCGAATCCTCAGTACATTTAACAATCAAGAATGGCGAGCGCACGATGCCTGATCTGCTGCGCCTGCTCGACGGGTGCAGCCTGCATACAGAGGGTGTTATGCTTTCGCGTCCCAGCTTAGATGATGTATTCCTGAAGTATACTGGCCGTTCACTACGTGAGGAGGCAAAGCAGTGATGAAGTTACTACGCGACATTCGATTACTATATTTAGATAGCATGAGGCACTCATTCAAAAATCCCATGCTGATCTTCCTCAGCCTATTCCAGCCTTTGATGTTTATGCTGCTCTATATGCCTCTTCTCGGCGGTTTGGGCGCTGTTCCGGGTATAACTGGCGGCGGTACAGTGAACCTCTTTATCCCGGGTTTGCTCGTTATGCAAGCTATTTTTGAGGGTGGCTTCGTCGGCTTCTCATTAATCGACGACATTAGAAGCGGCTTAATAAACCGCCTTTTGGTTACTCCCGTAAGTCGATCAGCCATATTGCTTGGCAAAATCCTACGTGACACCACCATTATCCTAATGCAGTGTGTATTGATCACTTTAGTTGCTTTACCTTTCGGGTTAAGCCTAAATCCTGCTGGCTTCCTGCTGTCACTTGTACTCTACGCGTTAATGGGTATAATCATGTCTTCTATTTCATACGGGTTTGCGCTGATTTACAAGTCTGAAGACTCTCTGGCTCCCACTATGAATACTTTGACGTTGCCTATTTCGCTGCTAGCCGGCATCTTTCTACCGCTTGCACTCGCGCCAGTTTGGCTTCAGTACCTAAGCAAAATTAACCCCTTCTCGTATGGAGTTGATGCCACTCGTGAACTGTTCATGGGAAACTTCCTTAACGTCAACATCTTAGTGGGCTTTGCGGTTCTCGGGGTGATGTCTGTTGCTGTCTTCTACTGGACGCTCTATCAGCTTAACAAGATGGCAAAATAGGCTTCTGTTTTTCTCTAGATATTTTCTTTCTTTTGTTTTGATGCTCCACAGTTGACAATCGGTCTCTTGTAAAAATATTTAATTGTGAAGGCTCCCAGTCCCTTCTGGGAAGGGAGAGAAATGAGGGGACGAATAGTTCCTGCGATCTGTCTACTATTGAGTATAGGGCTACTCTGTTATGGTGTTGCCCTCGGAGTAGACATGGGTCACGAGTGGTTCGCAGAGAAATCAGATGATCAATGGCACATGAATAACTATTTTGTTATAGACGCAAAATACGCTTACTGCATTTTTGGGCTTGCAGCGCTTGCAGTCGGCGGCTTATGCACGGGGCTAGCGGTATCTACTTTTTTATCGCATAAGAAATCGGTAAAGTGCGCGCTTCTGCAGGTTAGCTCCTTCTTCGCTGCAATAATCTTTTCCGGTTTAGGCTTTAACACGCTGAATTTCATGTTGGGCAGTTTCTACTGGACTAACATGCAGTATCCCCCGCCGGTGGCGGTGCCGATTCTGGGCAGCGTAGACGTGTGGAACTTTTACTTTTTCCTGTTCATTATCCCGCTTTGGGCTGGCGGGCTCTTTTTCGGTTTGGCTACGACGCATTACACATTTGTCTATACGCCACGTCAAAAGGCAACCGCAGTTGTTGCAGGAAAACAGCGGCATATCCTTGCTGAGTCAGTATTAACCAGAGAACGAGGCGCTAAAGATGCACAGAGCCAATTCTACAATTAGCAGTTTTGCGTCTTTATGGTGAGAGCTTGAGCATTCCATTGAATGCTTTTTAACTCCACCTTAATACTCCTTGCTTTAACAGATGTGGTCACCATACAATTCAAAGTCATATTCCCCGAGTCAATAAGCTTCCAATGTAGGGGTTGTGGTGTCTGCTGCAGAGATCAACCAGCCGACATTAACCCAAAAGAGCAGCAGCAAATAGAGGCAAAAGGTTTTACGGATTTCTTGGAAGACCCAAATGATTCCAGTAACCGCTCGATTCGCAGAAAACCGGATGGTAGCTGCATCTTTTTCACTGAGGAAAACACCTGCAGAATCCATGATGTTAAGCCTTCTATTTGTCGGTTGGAGCCGTTTATAATCAAAGATGTTGACTTTAAAGGTAACAGGATTATGTTAGCCCTAAATCCGCTTGCGGCAAAAAACTGCAAAGGCATCTGCAAGGGCAAAACGGAAGCTTCAGAAGACATAACAAGGGCTGCGAAAGCAATCGTAGAGGAGGCTTTGGAGATAATCGCGGCTAAAATGCAGTTGCCTGTTGAGGACAGAAGAGTTGTTTCATTAGCGAGGCAACTATTATGTTTTTAATTACCGCTTCATCTCATTAGATAGTTCTGATTTCTTTCTGGTTGCCCTGCTAAGCTGCTTATCGAAGACGTCTAAAATAGCCCACGCTCAACTCCCAACTAGAGTTTAAAACAAGTGCTTCAGTGTAGCTGTTGCCATTATCCTAATTTGAAAACAGAACCATCCGAAGTTTAAACATATGGTAGTCTGGTTATCCCGTCCACTTTATCAAAATGGTCGTCAAACGAATATATCTCGTTAATTCCATTTTGGCGCATTAAATCTACAGCCAACGCGTCATTGGGTTCAAGTTTGTAGTCGTTACCCATTTCGACGGCTGAGAAGTAAGCTTCTTTCGTAACGTCAAGGATATTTACGTTTTCCAGCATGAAAAGCCCTAGAATTATCTGCGTTAACATGTCTGTTGGCATGCCGTTTTTGATAATGTTGACTATTTCTGATATATGAACAACAGACGTGACAATTTGTTCTTTACCTTCAGAGATATTGCTGATTATTTTCTGTGCCTGTTCTTTCATTGCTGCTTCTTTTTCAGTAAGGGTCTTTTTTGGCTTGTAATATGCGTAAATAAATATGTTGGCATCGAGGAATTTCATGGCTGTTCGCCGTAGATTTTCTTTTCAAATTCCTTCCAGTTGCCAATTGATTTTACTCCTAAGTCTACTTTGTCAAAGTAGGCGGTTAAATCGACTTTGCGTTTGGGAACTAATTTTAGGTAGCCTTTTCTTTTGATGACGTAGACTTCTCTGCTTTCATCTACTTCTGAGTCTCGCCAATCAGCAGGTAGTATGAGCCGACCCTGCATATCCAATTTTTTAACTTCTACCCCAGTTTCCAAATTTTTCACCATTAATACTCTATTTCACCATCCTAAAAAAGGTTTAACCAGTATGCATTTGAAGACCTTTGCATACATTATCTGCGACTTAACCGAGTTTCTCTAAAAGTTTTAGCGCTGGGGACTCTCGGATTTGAACTGGAGTCTAAAAAGCGCAATTTTCGAGTCCATTGATTGCCAAACGTTCAAGCAGTATGTAGATAAGAAAAACACAAAAAGATGTTATCTCGCTTATTGAAGCTTAAAAACGCTAATAGTGCCATTGTTTTCTAAAGTTTTTGGCGTTTTGGTTTTTTCTGAATTTCATCAGATTGATTTCTTTGCAATGCGGGTTTTGTTTCGTTATTCAGCTGCCTTAGATGCCAGACTGTTACATCGCGGTCATTGGGCTTCTGACTTAGCCATAGTTCACGGTACTCTCGGAATTGCTTTCCAGTAATTTTGCCTTTTGATTGCAACTCACCCAGCAGTCCTAAGAAGGCTCTGAGTTTTATCTGCTCATCGGTTTCTATGCTGCTCATTTGTTTCTCTCCTCTTCTTGTTGCCGCTATTTCTCTATTCTCTGGCAGTGAATAATCATCATATAGGAAACGAGTAAAAAATGTTAATGGTTTTCTCGAGCGGACTTGAAAATCTCAAGAGTCTTGGTGATTTAAATAGAATTAACCGGGCAAAACTCAAAAATGCTTTCTAAGGATTTACTGGTGGAGGGCCACCCGGATTCGAACAGGCGTCTATGGAGCCCCCCGAAAAAGAGCAATTGTAAGAAAAGAAAACTACGTATTCAAGAATAGGAAAGGATATACAGACAACTGATATGTCTGGGCAATATCTTGACTTTATATAGTGTATATCTTTGACTTGCTATAGGGTGAGGTACACAAAAAAGATGTTTTGTGTTTAGGAAGCATATTTAGAGCATGTGAATTGTTGCTTTTCTTTTAACAGTTAATAGAAGTAGACTCAGAGCAGCTAGAACTGCAACCAACAAGGCTGTTATGGGAAACTCTGGGATAGTTGGAGATGGGGCTGCAGTGTTTATGGAAAAGATTATTGTTTGAATGGTTTGATGTATCTTTGTGTGGTTTATTGTCACAGCCAATGTTAACTTATGCTGACCCTCAGAAAGACTAGGCAGAGTAATGTTACCTTTAAAGTTTCTTAAATAAGAGCTGTTGCTTGAATCTATAGAATAGTATGACCAAAGAATCTCTTTGTCAATAGCATACGTTAAGGGTACCTCTTTAGTGTTGTATGTTGTTTGATTTACAGGTGAAATAATAATTG
>CAYPGY010000110.1:0-8069 GCA_964410435.1 uncultured Candidatus Bathyarchaeia archaeon | reverse complement strand
TGTCTAATACTATTGCCGACCGCATCTGCAGTTATAACAGTCAATAGAACCAATTCAACCTATTCAGACACAAGTCCTTATAGAAGCTACATGCAGTATAAAATGAACTGCTACGGATATGCGTCCCATCTCTACTACCCCGATGGCTCATATATGCAACAACCAGGCGAATTTGCTTACAACACAGAAACTTACTCAAGTCTTTGTGATAGCTATTGGAATGCCTTTACAGTTTGGAATAACCTGTACTATTTTGTTCACGACAGAATCTACGAAGACTACGGTACACTCTCCGCTGTATGTTCTGAATTTGGCACATTAACCGAAACAACCAGAACAGCTAGTGTTCCTGACGGACAAAGAAAAATCGCGGTTACGATCAGACAAGATGGCTATAACAGTGATTACCACTTTTATCTAAGACATTCGGATGGTACTTGGTCACATAAACCAGGATCAACTGCAATAACAGATCTTTCAATAGATTCGGATGTTCAGATTACTGATTCGAATATTGCGACGGCTATCACTGAGGGAGGTTACGACGATGGTGTAAGATACTACCTAATTACAAAATCAGTTGTTGTTGATTTCCCACACTACTACGGACACGACGCTTCCACGCAGTATACAACTGACGATTTTAGAGATAAAGCGGGTGATGTAATCCAAAAAAGCTTTACCATAACCAACAACTGGAACTGTCGTTTTGACTATCCTGACGAAAAAGATTTCTTTAAATTTATTCCAACCTCAAGCGGTACATATAATATCTACACAGACAGGGGTGCCGGTTACAATGTAGACGGAGCTGTATTTGATAGCAACGGAAATATGCTGGTCTATGATACTTCACCAAACAATATGGACTTTGACATATATCTGACAGCAGGTTCGACATACTATATTGGCCTAACTGACATGCGTCAGAATACTGGGTACTATGTCCTTTGGGTCTACAAGTAATAAAGGAGCCTATGACCATGTTGAAAAATAAAAAAACCATGATGATATTAGCAATCGTTGTAGTTGGAACATTATTCGGCGGTATATTAGCTGTCTCTGCTGCAACGAACTGGCTTTCAGGACAACAAGCAACCCCTGCACAGAGTGCATCTTTCTACGAGTTAGCATACGCCAAAGCAACAAGTGAGCAGAAAGTAGAACTAGACAAAATTATTACAGACGAAGGCATTGGTTTGCCAGGCGAATGGAGACGACCCGTTCTCATCACCATCGGAGACCTACCGAAAGACCAGCCCAGATTAACCGCCGAACAGGCAGGGAAACTATATGACACTAAAGACAGGAGCGCTCTAGAAAGTGAATTCAACAAAATTGCAGGTGCACCAGACTTTGTCGGCGGCAGCGGAATTGAACGAGCCATTTACTATCTAAACGACAATAGAACAGAAGCCATCTATGTAATGGAAGGCAATGCATTTCACGTAGTATTCAACAACGATGGAAGTCAAACAACAATACCACTTGGCAACCAACAACTTCCAGTCAATCCAGGCCCATCAACATCCCCGCAAGGCATACCCCAAACGCGTCCTGTCCAGCCAAGCCCAACAGAAATGCCTATGCCAAGCCCAACATAAATTCTCACTTGATAGAAAAAATCAAATGATGAATTAGATATCCATCCCAAAAAAGGACCCTCAGAAAGAGGGTTTACTTCTTTCTCTTAAGTGCCACTTCCTCTTCTTTATCCTCTCTTCCTTTGGCGTTATTTGTATAATAGTATTCGCCGGTTTCTTTCTGCATTAAGTCAAGCCGGGAGCCTTCCCTATTGACTCTTGGCCGCTTTGAGTCCGGATCGCGGCGGAAAGTAACAGCCATGTCCTTAAGAAAGGCGTTCATACCCTGCCTTAAGGTCAAAGGAGGATTCGCTTTACCCTCAACACCGGCCTGTCCGCTAAAAATCATCAGTTTATCTGCAATGTGGTCCTGTGTCAGCACGTCATGCTCCACAACAAACGCGGTTATGCCATACAAGTCCACGACACGCCGGATCACCTTGGCCACGTTTAAGCGTTCCTCAACATCAAGGTAGGCGCTAGGCTCGTCAAGCAAGAACAAGTCCGCTTGCCGCGATAGACATGCAGCGATAGCAACCCGCTGTAATTCGCCGCCGCTAAGCTCCTTAACATAGTTATCCATAAGCAGATCCATTCGTAGAGGCTTAATAATCTCAGACTGGTACCAGCTGCTGACGAATTTTTTCTTCGCTAAACTTATCAAAAGATCGCGAACGTTGCCCTCATAATCTGCAGTTACATACTGAGGCTTATAGCTAACGGTTAACCGTTCAAATTCACGCTCATCTATGCCCTTTTCGACGCCTGCCAGAACCTTAACAAAGGTAGTTTTGCCGATGCCGTTGGGGCCTAAAATTCCGATGACTTCTCCGCGTCTAATTTCACCGGGTTCAATGGTTAATGTGAACTTGTCGAAGGTTTTCTCCATTCTGCCCCATTTGATCAATGGTTCAGTTGTGTCCTTCTTGACTGTTGGAGCTTTATCGTAGAAGCTAATAGCGTCTTTTCTGAACCGTACGTTCTCGTCGGGGATGTAGCCTTCAAGATACATGTTAATACCGACGCGCACAACATGTGTATGGGAGACAACACCATAAACAGCAGGCTCACCATAGAATATGCAGATATGGTCCGATAGGTAATCAATAATCGCCAAGTCATGCTCAGCAACAATGACAGTTTTCTGTAAATCCGTTAAACTTCGGATCGCTTTTGCAACCAGCAGCCTTTGTTTTACGTCTAAGTAGCTGGATGGCTCGTCAAATAGGTAAACATCGGCGTCTTTACATAAAGTAGCGGCAACCGCAACCCGCTGCAACTCTCCGCCGCTAAGCACACTTAGCGGTCGACTCCACAGATGCTTAAGCTCAAGCTGCTCAGACAGTTTATCCAATATCTTCCGTTCATCCACCCGCTCTAGCAACTCACCGACTTTCCCAGAAAAAGCCTTAGGAATCTTGTCAACATACTGAGGTTTCTGACTGAACTTCAGTTTGCCTTGACTCATCTTCTGGAAGTAATCCTGTAAGGGTGAGCCTTTGTAGTTTTGAATAATAGCGTTCCAGTCAGGAGGATTCTGGTATTCACCCAAATTGGGTTTTAACTCTCCTGCAAGTATCTTCAAGGTTGTAGTTTTCCCTATACCGTTTTTGCCCAGTAAACCCATCACTACACCAGGAAGGGGGGTAGGCAACCTGAAAAGTTTGAAGCTGTTCTGCCCAAACCGGTGGCTGCAATCCTTATCCAGCTCATCAGGGACATTTATGATTGTGATTGCCTGATTGGGGCATTTTTTGACGCAGATACCGCATCCAGCACATAATTCTTCAGAGATCACCGCTTTCTTGTCTTCTATGCGTATAGCTTCAACTTTGCTTCTTACTTTTGGACAGTACCTAACGCACATTTCGTGACAGTGTTCGGTTTTGCACCGATTGGCGTCTAACGTGGCGATACGCGTCATAGAAATTCGAATACTTACGCTAAACTATAATTTATAAAGATAATTGAGGAAAAAGCAGGAAATAGAAAACAGTGTAGCTACTTCTTTTTCTTGAGCGCCGCCGCTTCTTCTTTGTCCTCTTTATCTTGAGTAACCTGTGTATAGTAGTACTCGCCGATGCTCTTCTGGTACTTGTCCATCTGGGAATCCGCCTTATTCACGCGCGGACGATAAGTTACGTTGTCACGACGGAAAGTTACGTTCATGCCCTTAAGGAAAGCGTTCATACCACCCCTCAAACTAGTCGGCGGATGAACTAGACCATCGATTCCGGGTTTACCGTCAAAAACCATCAGGCGGTCCGCAATAAAATCCTGAGTGACCACATCATGCTCAACAACGAATGCTGGGATGCAATGAGCATCTACTACCCTTCTTAGCACCCTAGCCACGTTTAGACGTTCCTCAACGTCAAGGTACGCACTGGGTTCATCAAGCAGGAACAAGTCGCATTTACGGCTTAAACACGCCGCTATAGCGACACGCTGAAGTTCACCGCCGCTAAGCTCCGTGATGTTACGGTCCATAAGCGACGGCATACGAAGCGGGTTAGCGATCTCAGTAGTGTACCAACTGGAGGTAAAGTTCTCCTGAGCTACATTCATCAGCAGCTCCTGTACTGTACCCTCATAATCAGGCGAAATATACTGCGGCTTATAGCTAACAGTTAATTTGCCAAGCTGGCGTTTGTCATCGGTTTCTTCGACACCTGCAAGAATCTTAACGAAAGTGGTTTTTCCGATACCGTTGGGCCCCAAGACACCGATGATTTCGCCAGTTCTGATTTCACCCGGTTCGATGGTTAGTTTGAAACCTTTGAAGGTTTTCTCCATCTTGTCCCACTGCAGCAGGGGTGCACCGATGTTTTCTCCCGTAGTCGGGGGCTTCTCGCGGAAGGTTATGCTTTCCTTACGGAACATGATGTTCTCGTCTGGGATGTAGCCCTGCAGGTAAATGTTGATGCCTGTGCGGACGCCGTGAACGTGACTGACGACGCCGTAGACGCCGGGGTCACCGTAGAATACGCAGATTTGGTCGGAGAGGTAGTCGATGATTGCTAAGTCATGTTCAGCTACGATGACGGTTTTCTGCTGCTCTTTGAGGCTGCGAATCGCGCGGGCAACGATTAAGCGCTGCTTAACGTCTAGGTAGCTTGAAGGCTCATCAAATAGGTAAACATCCGCGTTTCGGCTAAGAGCCGCCGCGACTGCTACCCGCTGAAGTTCACCGCCGCTAAGCACATCGAGATTACGGTCCCAAATCTTACGCAGGTCCAACTCGTCTGATATGGAATCAAGCTGTTTACGCTCATCAACTTTGTCAAGCAAATCGCCGACTTTGCCTGTGACAGCTTTGGGGATTTTGTCTACGTACTGCGGTTTGCTGGAAACTTTCAGTTTCTTCTCGCTTAATCTGGCGAAGTAGTCCTGCAAGCTTGAACCGCGATAATAACCGATGATTTCAGACCAATCCGGAGGCTCATCGAATTTGCCCAAGTTAGGTTTGAGGTCGCCGCTGAAAACTTTAAGAGTGGTACTTTTGCCGATGCCGTTCTGCCCCAAAAGACCAAGCACGGTTCCGGGCGAGGGCGTTGGTAGACGGAAGAGTTTGAAGCTGTTTTCGCCAAATCGGTGGCTGCAATCCTTCTCCAGCTCGTCCGGCAGGTTTACTATACTGATTGCCTTAAATGGACATTTTTTGACGCAGATACCGCATCCGCTGCAAAGCGTTTCAGAGATTATTGCACTGTTGCCTTCAATTCTGATTGCTTCCACTCGGCTGCGAACCATCGGGCAGTAGCTTACGCAAAGCTGGTTGCATTTCTTTACTTTGCATCGGTCTTTGTCTAATACGGCGAGTCTGGTCATATTTGAACGTCCACTACTTGAATTAAACTAGTTAGTTATAAATTTAAAACCATAAAAAGACTGAATAGAACACACAGAATATACGAAACGAAAAAAGCAAAGCTTAGCCCCTAGGCAAGCAAGGAATAAACATGTTATTTAAAAGAAAGATTATAAAAAAGGCACTTTAGGTTATTTTACCATTCTTCTTCTTCCCATTCCTCGTCTTCGCCTTCTTCCCATTCTTCGTCTTCTTCGCGGAATATCACTCTCTTTTCACCTCCAAATGATACGCATTATCCTACCTACCCATGGCAGGGTTTAAGGTTTTAGATTCGTCAGGTGTCGTTAAACTTAGACTAAATCGTTGGATTACGCGGCTTTTCAAGTCTTGGTTTTTGTACATTTTTTTGAAAAATCACAAGTTTTTTATGGAAAAACGGGAAATAGCCAACTAAGTATTTGAGGCAGAAAAATGAGGAAAGCATTCAAGATTATTTTAACAGTATTAGCTGTTTTTACCATCATTGTAGTAGCTTTTGGTGCTGTATTCTTCCTTGACCTATCGGCTTACATGGCGGGGGGCACAAAGACGCTTATGCCAAGCGGAGCCTCAACTGGTAATGCGCTGGTAGTTTATGACCCAGGTTTAAGTGGGGCAGCGACAAAAGTAGCAGAGAAAGTTGCAGTCCAATTACAGGAAAAAGGTTACACGGTCACACTTGCAGGCATTAAAAGTGCGGAGGCAGCAGACACGGTAAGTTACAGCGTAATTGTCGCTGGCGGCCCAATCTATGCGGGTGGACCAACCAGTTCAGTGAAGGATTTTCTGGGTAGCTTAAACCCTAATCAGGGGGCTGCTGTTGGTGTTTTTGGAAGCGGGCAAGGAGCAACTACACCTGACGATGTAGCAGCGATTAAAAGTGCGGTTCCAACTCTTCAAAGCGGCGGCACCCTCAAAGACGCTGTTGTAGTAAAAATAGGTGAGACTGAGGATTTAGACGCAAGAGTAGCTGAGTTGGTTAATCAGTTAACTACTTGAGTTCTTTTCTTTCCTTTTTGTTTATCACAATAGATAAATTACGGGTTTAGTGAATCATAGTTTGGGATGATGTGAGGCGACGGCTTCGAGCCATTCAGGCAGTGAGAGCTCGTCAATAATCGCTGACCCAAACTTGAATTTCAAGCGGCTTTGCCGTTCTTTTGTAGTTTTAGGGTTATTTTTCCGTCTGTATTGCCTGATTACACGCTAAAAGTTTTTATACACCCCGAACTAAATTGTGGCTGTCACATTAACTCATGTATCACAAAGCCTGAAAGCTTTTCGAGACATCATGAAATTGAATCTGTGGCAGAAGAATCAGTAGAAATGCAAGTTACATCATTTAAGGACTTACCATTATCTCAGGAAGTCCTCCGAAGTTTAAACGAGCTCGGGTTTGACCAACTTTTTCCGATCCAAGCCCAAGCAATAACACCGCTATTGCAAGGCAAAGACGTCATCGGTCAAGCACAGACCGGAACCGGCAAAACAGCCGCTTTCGGCGTCCCCATGGTTCAGAACTTGAACCGTGACATCCGAGGCGTACAAGGCCTGGTTTTAGCGCCTACACGCGAATTGGCAAACCAAGATGCAGAGAACATAGCAAAATTCGGTAAGCACTCTAAAGTTAAGGTTTTGGCAGTCTACGGTGGCGAGTCTATAAACAAGCAGATTCACGCTTTAGCAAGTGGAGTCCAAATAGTTGTTGGTACACCTGGCAGAATCATTGACTTGATGGAGCGCAAGGTACTGAACCTCAGCGGGATCAAATTCGTTGTTTTAGACGAAGCTGACCGCATGCTGGACATGGGCTTCATAGAAGACATGGAGTACATTCTCTCTAAAACACCAAAAGACCGCCAGACAGCACTCTTCAGCGCAACACTCGATGACAACGTTATGCGCTTAACAAACAAGTACATGCGCAATCCAGAGAAGATCTTTGTTAGCAAAGACGAAATCGCAGTCACCCAGATGAAACAGTACTACCTCGTCGTTAACCAGGGCGGTAAACTAAACGCGCTCTGTGACTTACTCCAAGACGATCGAGTGGAGAAAGCAATCGTATTCTGCAGAACACGCCACGAGACAAGCCGCGTATCTGATCAACTCTTCAAAAAGGGAATACGCAGCCAATGCTTACACGCAGGCTTCACACAGGCACAGCGCGACCGAGCAATACAGGAATTCAAGCATGGCAGACGCAACTTACTGGTAGCAACCGACGTTGCGGCAAGGGGACTCGACATCGAAGGCGTCACCCACATAATTAACTATTCCGTGCCAGAGGATCCGCCGGTTTACTTCCACCGCATCGGCAGAACCGCACGCAAAGGCGAAGAAGGCACAGCGATTACGCTGGTCAATTATGGTGAAATGTCTAACTTTAACAATATTAAAGCTATGACTAAGACCAGAATTGAGGAAATTCGCCCTCAAGCAGCTGAACAGAATGATTCGGCTATTCAGAGCTTTTTCTAAGCTCTAATTTTCTGTTTTCTGTTAATATTTGAAGCAGCTTAAACGGTCAGGTTTTATTTTCTAAGTTAGAAGAAGAAGGGAGTGCTGCCCTGCTACTTCATCTTCCAAAACTTTTGGCAGAATCAGCTGTTTCTGGTTCAGCGTCGGGTTTG
>CAYPGY010000109.1:0-8106 GCA_964410435.1 uncultured Candidatus Bathyarchaeia archaeon | reverse complement strand
TTATGGCGCGATATAGACAAACAGAAGAAATCGTCAAACTGATGAACGATCCCACTATGATCCGCAACACCAGCATCATTGCACACGTTGACCACGGAAAAACTACATTGTCAGACAGCTTACTTGCACATGCAGGCATCATCAGCACACAAACCGCGGGACAGAAACTGTTCCTGGACTCATGGGATCTTGAGCAGAAACGGCAAATGACCGTTTTCGCATCAAACGTCAGCTTGGTCCACACATTCAACGGTAAAGATTACCTTATCAACCTAATCGACACACCTGGCCACATCGACTTTTCAGGTGCAGTAACAAGAAGCCTCAGAGCAGTCGACGGCGCACTAGTCGTAGTCGACGCAGTTGAAGGACCAATGACTCAGACTGAAACAGTCCTCATGCAGGCCCTTCGTGAACGTGTCAAGCCACTATTGTTCATTAACAAAGTTGACCGCTTAATCAAAGAAATCAAACTAACACCACAAGAGATTCAAAAGAAATTCGCAAAGATTCTCCTCAGAGTCAACACACTCATCGAGAAGTATGCTCCGCCAGAACACAAGAAGGACTGGCAAGTTAAAATCGAAGATAGCCGTGTCGCATTCGGCTCAGCACTTCACAAGTGGGGCTTAAACCTCGATCATATGAAGATGAAAAAGATCACCTTCCAAGACATCATCGACGCATATTCAGGCGAACCAGCTGATGTCGGTCGCAAAGTCGATGCACTCAGCAAGAAAGCACCACTGCCAGAACCAATCCTGGATATGTTCTGCCAGCACCTACCAAGCCCAGTTACCGCTCAGCCTTTCCGCCAACCACAGATTTGGCCAGGCGATGTAAACTCAGTTGTCGGCCAGGGCATGGCAAAAGTTGACCCCAACGCACCACTGCTCATGTGCATCTCCACCATCGAAGTTGACCCACACAGCGGCACAGTCGCAATCGGCAGAATCTTCAGCGGCGCCATCACCAAAGGCAGAGAAGTACAACTCATCAGCGCAAACCAGAAAGGTGTCATCCAGCAGGTTTTCATGTCCATGGCAACTGACCGCGTGTTCGTTGACCGTGTTCCAGCAGGCAACATCGGCGCAATCTCAGGGTTACCCGCATTGCACGTTGGTGAAACCGTCGGCGACGCAGGTGTCGAGACACACAGCTTCGAAGGTTTACAGTATGTGTCTGACCCAGTTGTCACAGTAGCAGTTGAACCAGAAGACGTCAAAGACTTACCGCTGTTCGATAAAGTCATGCATAAACTAACAACAGAAGACCCCAACTTGCACTTCACCATGAACAAAGAATCAGGCGAATTCCTGCTCAGCGGCATGGGCGAATTGCACCTTGAAATCACCGCTTACAGAATGCAGGAAGCAGGCCTCAAAGTAAAACTCAGCAAGCCAATCGTCATCTTCAGAGAAACTATTAGCCACGACTACAAGGGTCCAGCAGTTATGGGTAAAAGCCCCAACAAGCACAACAAGCTCTGGATCACCATTGAGAGACTCAGCGACGAAGTCATCGAAGCTATCAAAGCAGAGAAAATCACCGATATGCAAAGCAAAGATGAACGCACGAAAATCCTTAAAAACTTGGGCTGGAGCCCAGACGATGCTCGAGGTGCAGTTGCAGTAGAAGAAAACAACATCCTCTGCAACAGAATCCGTGGACGCCAATACGTAGAAGAAATCATTGACCACATAAAGACCGGTTTCCGTGAAGCAGTACACACAAGCCCACTCGCAAAAGAGCCAGCTTACGGCTTAAAGGTTAACCTCGAAGATATCACCCTGCACGAAGACCCAGTCCACAGAGGCCCCGCACAAGCTATTCCCATGACTTGGAGACCAATCTACTGCGTCATCCTACTGTCCGATCCAAAGCTACTTGAGCCAATCATGAGTTTCGAATGTAAAGTTCCAAGCGAATTCGTCAGCAGCGTCATCACCTTACTCAACAAGCGCCGAGGAAAAATTATCGACATGCCCTCAGAAGAAGACATGATTACTGTTAAAGCAGAAATGCCGGTATCCGAATCCTTCGGTATCGCAGACGAACTCAGAAGCAGCACACAAGGCCGCGCTTTCTGGGCAACACAGTTCAGCAGATGGGCATATGTCCCAGAGCAGATGCAGGCAGAGACAATCAAGAAGATCCGCGAACGCAGAGGTTTACCACCAGTACCGCCAAAGCCTGAAGAATACTTCGAGAACGAGTAAACGCTCTTCTCTTTCCTTTTTGTTTTTAGTTTTTTTAGTTAAATTTTTGTTTCAGGGACTTTTCTTTAGTTTCTTATAACTTATCAGTCTCTTTCTTCTAGAAAGTCTTAAAAAATAAACCCAACTATGACACCTTAAACGAGAAAGGGGTAACTTGGGTGGCTAAGTCAGTCATCGAAGTAGCGGGGTTAGTAAAACAGTACAAAGACGTTAAAGCGGTCGATGGCATCTCTTTTGAAGTCTACGAAGGGGAAATCTTTGCTTTCCTTGGACCTAACGGCGCCGGCAAAACCACAACTGTGGAGATTCTTGAATGTATCCGCTCTCTTACAAGTGGGTCAGCTAAGGTGCTGGGATACGACGTAACCAGCAGTCATGATGTTAAAGAAATAAAACGCAGAATAGGCGTTCTGCCCCAAGATTACAACGCGTTGGATAAGTTAACTGTTAAAGAGAACATAGAATTCATAGGTGACATGTACCAAAAGCGCCTTGACTCTCAGGAGGTTATGGCGCTGCTTGATCTTGAGGATAAAGCTAAAGCCAAATTCGAAAACCTCTCTGGAGGGCTAAAGCAGCGCGTAGGCGTCGCTGCAGCCTTAGTGAGCGACCCCGAAGTGGTTTTCTTAGATGAACCAACCACTGGCTTGGACCCTAAAGCTCGTCGAGAAGTCTGGACGGTTATTGCGAACCTGAAGAAAATGGGTAAAACCGTTTTCCTAACAACCCACTATATGGAGGAGGCGCAGACACTTGCGGACCGCGTTGCCATCATCCAGAAAGGGCAGATTTCCATGATTGGCTCTCCGCAGGAGCTTATCGCCAAACACGGCGGCGCTAAGACGCTTGTTATCAGAAAAGGAGACCAGAAACTTGCTGATTTGCTTAGCAAGAAGCATCCGCAAATTACCTTAACCGCTGACGATGACATTTTAATAAGGATTCCGCAGGCGGATCAGTTCTGGGAGGTAATGCAAACTCTCACCGTTTTAAAGTTATCCAAGGATATCGAAATCGAGACGCCCACTATGGAGGATGTCTTCCTTAAAGTGGCAGGCGGCAAAATAACCGACGAAGGAGAGCTAAAGCAATGAAAGTTTTCACTGTATTCAAGGCAGTTACAAAGAATTGGTTACGGTCCCGTTCAGGATTATTCTTTAGCATTCTGTTTCCAATCTTGTTGCTGCTGGTTTTCGGCTCAATCTTCGGCGGCTTCGGCGGAGGCTCATCCACTTACAGTCTCTACATACAAAACCAAGATGTAACAGCCGACGGTTCAGCGACGGAGGTTTCCGCGGCGTTTATAGAGACGCTAAATAGCACAGAAACCTTTACCCTCCACGTGATCCCCGTAGACGTAGATGCTGCCGAGTATGCTCTTGACTCTCTTGGGCCAATGGGCGGCACCGTTCGTATACTTGTAATCGATAAAGGCTTCCAAGATGACCTCATCAACGGCACTATGAAGGTGCGGTTGGGCATATGTCGAGACACCCTGAATATGACTTACAGCTACTTTGTTCAGTACATAGACAGCGGACAGGCAGGCGCTATTCAGCAGGGTATGACTGAAATGGAGCAGTACAGCACCACCCTGCCCGATGTGAACGCTACAATGACTATAATGCTGGATCCATCCGACCAATCCAGCCAGATAGTACAGAGCATTATAACAAGCGTTGCTGCATCCTTCAACTACAAGATGATCGGAGCCTCAAACGTCATCACCTTCCAGCATGAAACCATCTCAAGTAACCAATTCAAACAAGTGGACTTCTATATTCCAGGCATAACAGCTGCATTCATCATGACAAACGGAATCATCGGCTTAACATCCACAAACACAGAATTCAAACGCCGAGGCGTAATAAAGCGTCTCTCCATCACACCCATGACAAAAATGGATTGGGTTGTCGGCTGCATCCTAAGCCAAACACTGCTAAACGTAATCCTCGCGGTAATCATGATTGGCGTGGGTTGGGTTATATTCGGCGTACAAGTAATCCCCGACGCACCTACGATGCTGCTGATATTCTTAGGGTCGTTGATGTTCTCAGGTATCGGCATGGTGTTTGCCGGTTTAATAAAAGACATTGAAGCAGCCAACGCCATCGGAAACGCCATCGCTTTCCCGATGATGTTCCTTTCAGGCACATTCTTCCCCATCGCTATGATGCCCAGTTACTTGCAATCGGTAGCTCGGTTTCTGCCGTTAACTTACGTTTCAGAGGGTCTTAAGGCTGCAATGATAACTCAGTTACCAGAGGTTATATGGTTTAACACAGCAGTTGTAGGAGCCTTAGCCGTCGTGTTCATCCTAATCGGTGCATACGTTACGCGGTGGAAAGAAAACTAATCGTTGCCTAACTGGCGCTTCTCGCTGTGTAATCTACTTAGTCTTCTCTACGTGAGGTTAGCGTTGAATTAACGCGGGGTTTTCTTATGCTTGGATTATTCTTTATCGCTACATGTCTCTACATATAACTTGGATGTTATCTGTACATGCGTCTAGTGTGTTGCCGCATTCAGGGCAGATGTAGATGTCAATGCCGCCATCCATTTTAAAAATTGGTTTTACCGTTTTTTTACAGTATTTACATTCTGCAAGCATTTTCTTTACCCTGCATATAGTTAGTTAATTAAGGATTTAAGTTTAGTCCTAAAAAAACTAGTTAAGCGTTCACTTTTAAGCTTAGATTAGCGGTTTTTAGCTATTCATAGTAGACGCTGCTGCCCATTGCCCCTAAGTGTTATACAGTTAATAGCAAAAAGCGCCATACTGATGTCAATGCGTTTGGGCAAAAACACACGTAGTGCTATTACAGCAATCGAACTACTTATCGCTACAGCAGTCATAGTTCTCGACGTTTGGATACCCACCTTAGTAGTACTCGCAGTAATCGCGGTGTCCTTTCTGGTTCGAAAGGAAAAGTTGTCCTCAATAGGGCTAAAAAAGCCCGAAAACCTAACCAAAATGCTTGCCACAGTCTTGCTTTATGCGTTTCTATGGACCGCCATCCAATTTGCTTTAACCACCCCGCTACTAAACCATCTATTCGGCGCAACTCAGAACCTGAGCGGGTTCGAAAACCTCAAAGGCAACATCGGCGGCTTCTTCTATCTGCTTTTTACAACTTGGACTCTGGCGGCGTTCGGGGAAGAAATCGTTTATCGTGGTTTCCTGCAGAAAAGATGCCGCGAACTATTAGGAAACACGAAGTCAAGCGTGCTTTTCGCGGTCGGGTTTTCTTCTGTTCTATTCGGGTTAGCTCACATAGAGCAGGGGATTGTGGGGTTTGCCTTAACTGTTATAGATGCGGTGTTTTTCAGTTTACTAAAGCTTCGCTTTGGCGATAACCTGTTTGCTTCTGTTTTAGCTCATGGCTTCAATAACACGATTGGGATTGTGGCGTTTTTCTTTATTGGCCCCGTATACGGTTTATGGTAAACCAGTATACGATGTTGCGTTCAGGGTAAGGCTTTAATGCAGAATTACGTTAAGATTATTTGGTTACTTTATGACTCTCATCGTTGGTATATCCGGTAGTCCACGTAAACAATCAACTGAGTATGTTCTTGAACATGCCCTCAATATGCTAAAAGAGAAAGGCTACGAAACCCAGATGTGGACGGCGCGAGGCAAATGGATTGAGTTCTGTACACATTGCGACTTCTGCCTGACAAACAAGAATTGCCAATTCCAAGACGATTTAGAGGAGCTCTACGAGTTACTAGCTAAAGCCAAAGGCATAATCATCGCTACACCTGTCTACAACGGAGGTGTAAGCGCACAGACCAAAACTATCATGGATCGCACGCGTTCGTTGGTTGCTGCTGACAAGGACTTCTTCAAGGGCAAAATAGGCATGGGCTTAACCGTCGCAGGTGACCGCCTTGGCGGACAGGAGCTGGCCCAGCTGCAGATACATACTTTCTATTTGATTAACGGTATGATACCGGTCGGGGGCGGGCCGTTCGGCGCGAATCTTGGTGCGAATTTTTGGAGTAAAGATACGCTTGAAGGCGTTAAAACTGACGAGGAGGGTATGCGTGGCTTAAAGAAGACTGTGAAGCGCTTCGCCGAGTACATCGAGCTCTACAAAAGCCACTGTACCTGCAAAGTGCTTGAGAAGAAACAGGTGAAAAAAGTTGAGTGAAGTTAAACCTAAAAAAATAAAGATCGCTTGGGGCATCACGGGCGCCGGCGACAAAATCGCTGAAATAATCGAAACCATGAAGCAACTGCAGAATGAAACAGCCGGCAAGGTGGAATTCGAAGTCTACGTCTCTAAGAATGCGGAAACTATGTTGAAGTTCTATAATTTGTTCGAGGAGCTGAAGAAGAGTTTCGCGAAGGTGTTTGTGGAGCAGAGCAGCAATTTGCCTTTTCTTGCGGGTATGGTTCAGAGTCAGAAGTACGCGTTTCTGCTGGTTATGCCTGCGTCATCCAATACTGTGGCGAAGATAGTTAACAGCATCAGCGACACCTTGATTACTAACTCGGCGCTTATGGCGCTTAAAGCGTTCGTGCCGGTGTGGATTATGCCCGTTGATTTTAAAGAGAGCATAATTTATACGAAACTACCGAACGGCAAGGACCTGAAGCTGCGGGTACGAAAAGAAGAGGCGGAGCAGGTGCGTAAACTTATGGCTACTGAGGATGTCCGCGTATTTGAGAACCCAGCGGCGGTTAAGGCTGCTTTTCTTGAGTGGCTAACAACCGCTTAAGCATCCCTTTTTGATTATTTGTTGTCTCATACCTGATACAACACAGGTTTTTATTCTGTATGCTGCTTCTTTCTGGAAAAAGTGCAGCTCTATGGTTAATTGTCCCTGTTGCGGTCGTTCGCTTACTTCGCCAGAGCGTAAACTTGAGAACTCGGTTTTCTGCATTGAGTTGTACCGCTGCCCGTGCTGTGGCGAATCGTTTAAGCGGTTTATGTAGAGTTGTAAATCACTACGCCTTCGTTGCTGTCATTAACTTGAAAACTGTGCTTTTTCGCTAACTCGTAAACGACCTGCTTCTCTGTTTCCCCTATGCTGCCCATTATGTGGAGTCTAACGTTTACTGTGTTAACTGTCCTTTGCTCCTCAAAACTAACAGCGCTAGGCGACATTTCGCTACATCTACTAAGTAGCTCTTTAAGATAAATAACAGCCTCGCTTCTATTCATAGGCGCGTCACATTAAAAGCAGTTATCTGATAAATCATTTGAAACAATGCATATTATATAAATTTTGCACTTACATGTTTCTTTAAATTGCTAAAGCTACTTTTAGCGATGATTGACCAAATTTACATCGGTTAAATTAAAGTAGGCACCCGCTCATTTATGACTTAGCCGTTTGGGTTTCAGGCTTGCCTGTCTGCTGCTTACTTGTAGGCGTCTTGTTGTAGTCACAACTCCTTATATCCACAAAACGGTTTAGCAGTTGTATGGAATGCAAGGGATAGCCAACAAAGTTGGGCGGGTCTGGCTGCTGGCGAAGGAGAAGGCGTATGCCCACCTGCTTCTTTTAAGCCCCTTCTTGGCCAGCGCAGGGCTTGGTCCGCCTAGCTGAACTTTTTGGCTAGCGTTTGCTTTTTGTTTTCTCTTGACCTTTTGCTACTCTTATGCTATTTCTTGTATGCTTCTGTAGCTGTTTTTAGTCAATTGCGCTTTTTTCTTCTCGTTTTATCTTTACTATTTTACTCGGCGGCTTTCTGGGGCACCTTCAGAAGCTACATGAAGACCAGACTCTGCCAAGCAGTTTCTGAAGACAACAAAAGTAAACCTTTCACATCTGAGCGTCTTGAAGCTGCATCACTTTAATCTATAGCTGTTCGCCTATGTGCTCTATTAGAAACTCTATGCAGAAACCCATAGGGGGTATCTGACCTATTTGC
>CAYPGY010000108.1:0-8376 GCA_964410435.1 uncultured Candidatus Bathyarchaeia archaeon | reverse complement strand
TACTAAACTACAAACTCATCTTATCAATATCCTAAAAAAACCGTCCGCAATCATGAAATCGTCTACAAATACAGGTAACAAAAAATAGAAAAGCGCCTAATTTTTAGCGCCTCACATTTTATTTTCGGTAATCTTTTACTGGAGTCAGCGGAACCGTGAAAGTTTCAAGCACACCTTCAACCAAGCGTATTTTATCGCCCACGAAATGAAGCGCATTCGCGTTTGAGTCCGCCTGGAAGAGCACCGCGAAATCCCATTCCCCGAAGACTTGGTAAGCTTCTTCTAGTTTTACTCCCGTGATCGGGTTTTCGCTAAATTCCATCAAGGGTTCATATAGTTTAGCAGCCATGTTTGGGCTGATCTTAATGAATGCAAGATACTTCTGATTAGAATCACTCAAAGATTTGCACCACACCTATGTTCTTTCTCTGTTTATCCCTAAAAATCTACTGCTTAAACGCCCGCTCGTTTGCTTGATTGTGATTGTGCCACCGCTACCACATACCCTTAATTTGCATTCTTGAAGTAAGTATTCTTATCAGTTCAAAATGAGTCGTTTGGCAGATAAACCTGCAGCCGCAGAAAGGCTCCGTTTTCGTTATGCACTATGGGGCTTAGGCTCCCAAAGGTGTATCTCTAGACATCCTTTCCGGCTGAATAAGGTACTCTGCCAAACGGCACCTATCTTGATTTTAAAGGGTTAAAGATAGCGCTGCAAAAGTTATCTTCAGCAAAATACAAGTTTGCAGCGTCCTGAATATCCCTTGTAGTTACCGCTTTTATCTTTTCCACATAGTTTTTCAAGGCATATTCGCTTCTATGTTGCATCTCCATGAACGTGATAATCTCTGAGCAATCATGAGGGTTATCCATACCACGCAAAACACCGCCAAGCATTATCTGCTTGACCCGTTCTAGTTCTTCAGGTAAAATGCTTGTTTCTCGAAGTTTAGCTAATTCCTCAAATATGAGCGTTCGTGTCTTGTCAACTTTATTGTTGTTAACTGCGCAGTTTATGCTTAAGTAACCGAAGTCTACGCCTTTACAGTGCGCTGAGCTGACATCATATGTGACAGCATGTTTTTCCCGCAGTTCAGTAAACAGCCTTGAACTTGTTCCTCCGCCAAGCAGGGTACTAATCAAATCCAAAGCTGGCGTATCCTTATGGCGGGAATTTACGGTTCTTGCGCCCATACATAGGTAGGTCTGTGTTATACCCGATTTTTCCTTAACGACAAGCGGTTTAGGTTTAGACGTTTCAAGTGACGGCACAGTTCTTTCAGGTGCGCCTTCGCCACGTTTGTCTTTAAAGCCGTCAAGCGTCTCCTCTAAATTGTCCTCAGATACATTCCCCGAAAGCACCAGAAGCATATTATTAGGAACATAGTTAATCCTGTGTGCATCTACCAGTTGCTGAAGCGTAAGCTTTTTTACTGTTTTTGGGTACCCGCCGACTGGAATACGGATCGGATGCTTCCTGTAGAGCTTTTCTAGAAGTAGCTCCTCTATCTTAACGGAGGGATCATCTTCGACTTCCGCGAGCTCATTTAATATAATTTTACGTTCGATCTCAAATTTGTCGGCGTTGAATTCTCCACCAAAGAACAATTCGGAGAGGATGGATGCAGCGCGGGATAGATTTTGCGGAGTAACATCCATTGTGCCCACAACTTGTTCTCTGTCGGTATAGAAATCAAGAATTCCCCCGTGGTCCTCGATTTTTCTGGACAATTTTATACGTTGGTCTGAGCCGCCTGCAAGCATATGCTCAAGGAAATGCGCGATTCCCGCTTGGTGCTTTTGTTCCTGATTTGACCCGAACTTTACTCCCACGGACAACTGGGCGGTGTTGGCGGACTGCCGCGGGTAAAGCAGCACTGTTAAGCCGTTTGGGAGTACTTTGCGTTGCCAAATCAGGTTCGCTGACATAGCCCACATTTGGCACTATGAATCTAAAAAACCTATGGCACATCTGGAAGACAATTTTCCTTTAACCGTTGGGCTGCGCTATTTCTGTTTGTACCTAACTAACTTGTCTTTTAACTCCACTATTTTCGCTTGCACATCAGGTTCACCGCAGACATCAGCGAAAACCATCATGTTAACAAAAAATGAGAAGTCAACTGGATCAGTGCCTTTAGGAATATCTCCGTAAGCCGCGGCTTTTCGCATCATCTTACTCTGTATACTGTTATAAATTGCGAAGGCTTCCGTCAAGTTGGGGTCTTTTGGAGTAAAATTGAAGTACTGTTTAGGTGTAAAGTAAGCGGCGGTTGAGCGGTAGAGCTTCTTTACTATGTTGCCGTTTTTCTGTGTGCCTGTAAGTTCGATAAGCTGGGCTTTTTCTAGTTTTTGCATTCGCCGCCACACTTTCAGGGTTGGCAGGTTAAACTTTGCTGATAGGTCGGATACTGAGAGGTCGTTGTTTACTAGTTCTCGTAGGAGGGTTAGGTTGGTTGGGTCTGAGATGAGGTTTTGGCCTTCTTGATCTAGGAAACTTATGAGTTTCATAGATTGAAAACGGTTTCACCTAGTTTATATAGTTATTCTCTTATACATTCAGAAACTGGGGTACCGCAAATGATTGAAGCTGAAAACCTAACTCGAACCTTCGGCAGCCTAACCGCCGTAAACAACCTAAATCTCCACATCGCCAAGGGCGAAGTCTTCGGATTTCTAGGCCCAAACGGCGCAGGCAAAACAACCACCATCCGCATGCTAGCCTGCCTTATTGCACCCACAAAAGGCACAGCAACAGTTGCAGGCTACAACATCCAAAAAGACCCATTAAAAGTGCGGCAATCAGTCGGTATACTCACTGAAAATCCCAGTTTATATGAACGCTTATCCGCATATGAGAACATGGATTTCTTTGCGCAGGCATACGGAGTCACTGACCCAGCAGAACGACAAAAAAGAATTCGGGAATTGCTGGAGTTCTTTAACCTATGGGAACGCCGAAACGACAAAGTCGCAGGCTTCAGCAAAGGCATGAAGCAAAAACTCGCCATCGTTCGAGCAACCGTGCATCGTCCACCAGTGATGTTTCTGGATGAACCCACAGCTGGTTTAGATCCGCAGTCAGCTAAGGAAATTCGTGACATGATGGCGGAACTTAGCGTGCATGAGAAGTGCACGATACTGCTGTCTACGCATCATTTGGAGGACGCCGAGAGGCTCTGCAAACGCGTGTTGATCATGAATAAGGGCAGTGTAGTTCTTGTTGGGTCACCAGATGAGCTTCGGCAGAAAACCAACGAGAAGCCACTGGTTGAGGTGACGTTGAAGCAGGTTTCCGCTAAAATACTAAACGCACTCGACTGTACGGATGCAGTTGAGGGGGTTAAGCAGCAAGAGAATAAGCTTTTAATTAGCGTAAAAGACACGGCGGTTGCTACACCTGAAATCGTCCGCTCGATTGTGGCGGCTGACGGTGATGTACTCGCTGTTAACGCGTTGAAGCCTTCGCTGGAAGAAGCTTACCTTAAACTAATCAAGGGAGGAGAAAAACAATGAACATGAGCAAAGCTTGGCTTGTATTCAAAAAGGACTGGACGGAGATCAAACGTAACTGGCAAGTGTTACTGCCGATTATCATAGTTCCAATTATATTCGCGGTTGTGTTACCTGCAATTGTACTTGGAATTTCAGGAACGCCAATTGAGGATTCGCAGAGCGGCGACTTTGAAACTTTAATCGGTATACTGCCACTGGATGTTCAGGCGCAGCTTGCCAATTTCAACTCAAACCAGATAATGGTGTACATTATGGTGCTGTACTTCTTTGCGCCCTTTTTCCTGATTATTCCGATAATGGCTTCCAGCGTGTTGGGTTCGGATAGCTTCGCAGGTGAACGTGAACGTAAAACTATTGAGGCGCTGCTCGCGACGCCGCTGTCTGATAGTGAGCTCTTCATGGGTAAAGTGCTGGTTAGCTTCATTCCTGCGATGCTGGTTACGTTCATATCTTTTGGCATTTATACAGTCTTAGTTGATGTACTGACGTATAGCATGTTTAACGGTATGCTACTACTGCCTAACGTGAACTTCCTGATAATGATCATAGGTGTTGCACCTGTGTTGGCACTCTGCAGTATAGGATTAACAGTGATGATCTCGGCTAAAGTTAAGGGCTTCCGCGAGGCACAGCAAATCAGTGTTCTGCTGCTCATTCCAGTGCTGGGTTTAGTATTTGCTCAAATCTCTGGGTTGCTTGTGCTGGGACCGTTAGTGCTTGCCCTACTGATCGGGTTGTTTGCAGTTGTCGATATAGTTGTGTTTTACCTTGGCGTAAAGGTGTTCCAGCGCGAAGAAATCCTATCAAAACCAGCATAGCAGTGTCGGAATAACGCGACTTTTTTGGTCGCTACTTTCCTCTCTTTGTGCCGTCAACTGAGATCTTTCCAATAGCATCTATTGTTCTTAGCAAACTCCTCTTAAGCAAAGCAAGACTGCTGATTTGTTTTTTGCCCTTTTGGATTCTCGAATGTTTTTGGCGACTTAACGATGCCTAAAAGTAGACAGTGAAAAACTCAATATAGCGCTCGCGCGAAACTAAGGTATGTAACGATGTTTCATGGCGTCATATATCCTAAAATGCACTAATAGGGTATCAGGGACAAAGATATGACAACAATAAATACAGCACAGAAGCTTCGAAGAGAATCAAACAGCCTCTTAGGACTTTCAATAATAAACCTAGTTTCCGGTGCAATGGTCATAGCATTCGGAGCATCCACCCTAATCCCCGGCATACTCCAGATGGTTGAAAACCAGACAATCCTATTATCCCAATTAGTATATGCCTTTCTGGGGGTTCTTGCATTCATAGTTGGCGTAAGATGGATCGTGGCAACATCGGAAGTTCTTGAAATACATGAACAGCTAAAAGAGGGTTCAGAGAAAGCTCAAGACGAAGACAGCTTAACCGCAGTAATCGTTGGCGCAATGGCAAATTACCGTGAAAAGCGGGGAACAATCAAAGCTATGCTACTGATCAGTCGCATCGCAGGCGTATGCTTCCTAATAGTCGGAATATACACTCTAGTAAGCGCGGCATTGACAGGCGGAATCGCCTTATGGATGATTGCAGGCGCCATCCCGAACTTTGCAATAGCAGTGGCGGCCTTCATCATCCCCCACTTTTTTTCTAAATATCAGCAAATCTGGGATAATCGGCTGAAGCAAACCGAAAAAGCAGAGACACTATTCGAGAAACAGCTGGAGGCATAGTTATGCAGTTGAAGCGGACACATTACGAGATTTACTGGGAAATTCTAACATACTGCAGAACGCCAAAGTCCTTTACCAGCATAATTAACCGATGTAACCTTAACTCTAAAATTGGGCAGGTACATATAGATTTTTTGAAAAGCAGACGGTTCCTCTTGGAAGTAAAGCAGGGTGATGTGACACTGCTTAAAGCAACAGAATCCGCGAAAGAGTACATTGCACTGTTCAATAAGACATACCGTGAACTCTTTGATGAAAGCCCGGAATTCCGATTATGAACCAGCGCTGTCTAGCCAGTTTCGCGACCTGTAAATCGGTTTGCCAGCTAATTTTAGGCTAAGACATTTATTCTCTGGACACATCTCAACGCAGCGCAGACACATCGTGCACATGGATGTTTGTATGTCGCCGTCTTTTTTCTCGTAAACCTCCGTGACTTGAACGGGGCAGACTCTTTGGCAGATGCCGCATTTAGTGCACTTCTCACCCTTCTTGCTTAACCGTAATAGCGGAATCCATCTGAATACTCTGAACCGGTTTAATGCACCTGCGGATATGCCTGTTGGGCAGAAGCGGCACCAGAAACGGCGAACCTTAAAGGAAACAGCTAGAACAGCAAATACAAACAAGTATGCTAAGGGAAAAGCTAACCCCGTATTGCGTAGATAAAGCAAGAATTCGCCGACGTAGGGGAAAGTCAGGTAAACACCGCCTAAACCAGCAAGTGCACCAAAGGGTGGATGCCATGGTAACATGAGGGGCTGAAGCGGTTCCAGCATGAAAGCGTACGGCGTGAAAGGGGGACGTAGCCAAAAGAAGTTTTCGAAATCTGCAGCTGTAAAAAATAAACCGACCAGCACCAACAGAGTGATAACCAGCGCGATTAAGTAGCGGGTTTTATGTAGGCTTTCGTTAATTTTTTGTGGCAGTGCCCAATGGCCGATTCTAAGTGCCCTTCGTATAAGTGTTACTGCGTCCAGATACAAGCCTAATGGGCACGCCCAACCGCAGAATAGACGACCCAGAAACACCGTAGCGCCCAATACAACAACTAAGAGCAGACCTTTCGAGACAGCAACTATTGAAATGTAGAATATCAGAAGCAGAAATACCAGTTGAGTGACGGTGCGTATGACGCTGACACGTTTGGTTCTGTCTTTTATCCAGTTCGAGCTTCTCTACCCCCTAAATGTCATAAAACGCGAGAGAACTATTATTGAAGTGATGGGGTTGTTTAGTTTAAGTACATTTCTTCTTATTCATATCAAAAATTCTTCAACAAAGCTTATCTTAGTAAAAATTTAATCTTGTATGATCAAACATGGGTATGCTTGAAGTAAAAAACCTCTCCGTTAAGGTTGAAGACAAACTCATCCTGAGAAATTTGAACTTCACCCTTAAAGCGGGCGCCAGCCACATACTCTTTGGGCCAAACGGCTCAGGAAAAACCACGCTAATCAGCACCCTTATGGGACTGCCCGGGTACGAAGTGGTTTCTGGCCAAATACTCTTTGAAGGCGTTGACATCACCAATAAAGGCGTTGACGAACGCTCAAAACTCGGCATAATCGTAAGCTTCCAGAATCCGCCCGAGATTATGGGTGTAAAACTCGGCGACCTATTGAAACTATGTTTGGGAAAATCCGCCTCAGATGATTTCACCAAAGAAGAGATGGCGCAGATAGAAGCATTCAGGCTAACAAACTTCCTAAACCGCGACGTCAACTTGGGCTTCAGCGGCGGAGAACGCAAACGCTCAGAAATTCTGCAGTTAATCTTCCTAAAACCCAAACTTCTATTGCTCGATGAACCCGATTCGGGTGTTGACGTTGAAAGTTTAAAAATGATTTCAACCGAAATTCAGAAGTATATTGAAGCAACAGGTGCCTCAGCGTTAGTTATTACGCATAAAGGTGACATTTTAGAGTACATCAAAGCCACCTACGGCTGTATCCTTCTTGCGGGACAATTTCACTGCTTCAAAGATCCCATTCGTATATACGAGGAGATCAAGGCAGTAGGATACGAGGAATGTGTAGCATGTAGAATAAGAACAAGCGAGGGCTGGAAAAATGGACAAAAAAACTGCCAAGAATGCACAAGAAAGTAACTTAACTAGATTACCCCACGAAATCCTCATGGAAGCCCAGAAAGCGGGGCTAGAACTGAACGAGAAGAACCGCTCAGCAACCTTCATGCATCTGGACCAAGCAACCATCGAGTCGAAGGTTAACGAGTTCTATGAGGGAAAAGTTGAGCTCATGGACATCAAAGCGGCACTGCAAAAGTACCCGTGGCTCGAAGAGTACCGCTGGAAACTCGTCAGCAAAGACAAAGATGAATACACTAAAAAAGTCGCAGAGGACTACAGCGGCGGCTACTTTATGCGCATCAAAGCCGGCGCAGAAATAGCGTTTCCGCTCCAGTCATGCATGCTAATCACCAAAAACCATCTTGAGCAGCGCGTACACAACATCATAATAGCCGAAGAAGGCTCTAAAGCACACATAATCACCAGTTGCCTCCAGCATTCGACAGTTCCAAACGCTTCGCATATGGGCATCTCTGAAATCTATGTCAAGAAAGGAGCTATGCTTAACTTCACCATGATTCATCAGTGGAGTGAGCAGACGCTTGTTCGTCCCAGAAGCGCAGCTGAAATAGAAGACGACGCCACATTCGTAAGCAACTACGTTTGCATGCGGCCAGTCCGCGACGCACAGATGTATCCGGTTGCTTACTGCAAAGGCAAGAATAGCCGTGTCAGCTTCAACAGCATCCTCTACGGTCACAGAAACAGCCAGCTGGACACAGGTAGCAAAGCAATCTTGACAGGTGAAGGCAGCAAAGCTGAAATGGTCAGCCGAGCAATCGCACGCGAAGGCTCCAAAATGATCGTCCGAGGCATGATCGAAGGACACGTACCCGACTGCAAGGGTCACCTCGAATGCAAAGGCCTCATCATGGACAACGACAGCTACATGTGGTCTATTCCAGAGTTGATCGCTACCAAGAAGGGCGTAGAAATCACCCACGAGGCAGCAGTTGGCAAGATCAGCGAGAAAGAAATCACCTACCTAATGACACGTCGCCTCAGCCGTGAGCAGGCGGTTTCGTTGATCATCCGCGGCTTCATGGACGTCGG
>CAYPGY010000107.1:0-8627 GCA_964410435.1 uncultured Candidatus Bathyarchaeia archaeon | reverse complement strand
GAATTCGTTTATCAGCGGTTCAGCGAGTTCTATCGTGACCCCGCCAACGCCGTTCCATCGCCGCCGCTGCCGGAGCAACGCGAATTCGGCTACCTCATGTTCAAGGAACGCTTCATGGTACGCCACCGACACTACAACAACATAGAAGACTTCCGAAAAGTTCTAGCCCAAACCATCCCCTCAGACGTCTACCACAGCTGCGCCTACTACGAGAACCCAGATTTTGACATGGACAAGAAAGGCTGGATAGGCAGCGACGTAGTCTTCGACATAGACGCCGACCACATACCCACCAAATGCAACAAAATCCACGACGAGTTCCGATGCGTAAAATGCGGTTTCCAAGGAAGAGGAATCACGCCGGAGAGTTGCCCATGCTGTGAAGCCACAAAGTTCGAGACGAAAATCTGGGCATGTGACCAGTGCATAGAGTCAGCCCGTGACGAGGTAGTCAAGCTTCTGGATATGCTTGAAAACGATTTCGGCTTTTCAGGGCATGAGATGAGGGTGTTCTTCTCGGGGCACCGCGGATATCACCTACACCTCGAAAGCGAAGCTGTACGGTCACTTGACGCGATGGCTCGTAAAGAATTGGTTGACTTCGTCACAGGTTTGGGCTTAACTGTTCTCGATAAAGAAGCGCGGGAAGAGAAAGCTAAACGTAGACGGAACAGGGGAGCAGCAAAGTTTAACCTGCATAATTACGGCTGGAACCGCCGCCTTAAAGTTGGCATGGCGGAGTTTATTGAGCACGCCTCTAAAGATAGCCTCCAAGAATTCGGCTTAAAGAATAAGGCGCTGCTAGAAAACAAGGATACGATTATCAAGCGGGCGATTAAGGAGGGCAGATGGGAAAGCGTTAAAGGCGTCAGCGAAGCTACGTGGCTAAAACTCGCCGAAATAGTCAAAGAGGAGCAGGCTGCTAAAATCGACACGGTCGTAACCACCGATATACATCGCCTGATCCGTATGAACGGCACTTTGCACGGTAAAACGGGGCTCAAAAAAGTCGAGTTCCCAGCGCGTGACATTCTAGATTTTGATCCTTTCCGTGGAGCGGTAGCTTTTAAAAAGGGCAAAGTGAAAGTGTTCGTGTCTGAAGCGCCAGAGTTCAGGATGAGTGGGGAAACGTTGGGTCCATACAAAAATGAAGTGCGGGAACTACCTACCGCCGCTGCAGTGCTGCTTATCTGCAAGCGAAGAGCTGAGGTGGCACCCTAAATGTACGATCAACTCTACGCAGCTTGGAAACGCGAAATCGACGACCCAACACTCGGCGGACTAGAACCAGACTTCTACGTCAAAGTCGCGGAGTACATAGCGCACATAAGAGAAGACAAAGGCGCCTTAGATAAGAAATCCGTTAAAGTCGCGTTGCTTGAGCACGAAGCACGCAACGTCCAGCGGCTGCTTAAAGAACTGTTGGATATGCGGTACCGCAAAATCCTCAAAACAATAACTCGGCTGCATAAAGCGCCCATCGAGTTAATGACAAATGAGGAAGCGAAGATGGCTCAGAACGCCGTCGCCTTCGAAAACAATTATGAGCAGTTCGCAAAGAACCTCTTAGGCGGCGAACAAACACAGATCAAAGTGACCATAGCTGAGCCAGCGTCTGTACCAATAACGCAGCTTCTCCAACCGCAGACGCCCAAACCGGAGATTAAACCCCAAACCCACGTAACCCATAAACGCCTAACACTGCGATTTGTCAAGAGCATTCCGGCGATTATGGGAGCCGACATGAAATCTTATGGTCCCTTTGTAGCTGAAGATGTTGCTTCGCTGCCGGAGCTTAACGCCCGCATTTTGGTTAAGCAGGGTTTAGCTGTGCTTGTCGAGGTCGCTTAATTTTCTGCCAGCCAACGGTAACGGCTGTTAGTATCAGCGGGTAAGCTACTATCCAAGCCATAGCGTAGAGTGGGCCATAGTAATAGTGGAATGCTTCAACCTGCGCTGAGTACTCGCCGTATTGCATGCCGAGTACAAAAATCTGGGTGATACGCAGTACGTTGATAAGGTAAGTTACTGCTGCGCCTAACACGAAGAAGCTTACTTTAGTTTTTAGAGAGAAGTTCATGCGCTTGAGAAATAACAGCGCGACCGCGGTGAAAATCAGCAGGCTTTCGATACCTGCACAGGGCCACGCAATAGCAAATGTTGCCGAACCCGCAGCGCCGGTGACCTCAAGCGTAGGCATCCCCGTTAGGGCTTCAACGCCCTGAACCACCGAGTACCCCATCCAGCCCAAGACGCCGCCGGCTAGAGAAGCAGTTGTCGGAACTAGCAGTTGGAAAGGCGTAAACTGTCCGTAGGGGAACATGTTGTCGATTGTGTAGATTACGCCTACGAGGGCAACAAATATTGCTGGGAGAGCGAAATGTGTTAAGCCTTTTTTTCCGTATCCAAGTAAGGTTAAGAGGAGAAGCATCGCTGAGAATGCGAGGTACTCTACTGCAAGAGGCATCGAACTGGAAAAGGCCACTCCGCTTTGGCTGCACCAAGCCGTAAGGGTGCTGTTTAAGCCAAGGAACTCTATCAGCACATAAAGCGACGGTAGGACAAGGGCAGCAGCGAACAGGGCTAGGCGGGGTTTATTTTGCAGGTTAATTTTTGAGGTGATGTTTTCCCAGCCGAGAATCAGCTCAAGAGAGATTAGCCATATGAAGAAAAGCTGGAAAGTTCTACCCTTCCACATAAGCTCAAACGATGCCTGAGCAGAAACGTTCAGGGCGGCGTCAAAAGGGTTAACTAAGTAAAGGGCTGCCAAGGGAACGATAAACGCGGCTAATGGCAGAACCTTAAGGAAAAAAGCCTTGTAGTGGTCTATTGTGTTCGGGGATGGTTCGGTCTTCAAGCCCTTTCACCCCAATAGTCTGTTGTTGGAAATTAAAAACCCTACTGCCTAAACAGAACTCTATAAAGTTAGAAAGAAGAAAAGGGAACTTTAGCTGTATTCCCTATAGGTGTAATTGCATTTGGTGCAGCGTAAAAATTGAGTTGAAGACTCATCTGCGCCGCGGGTTTGTACCTGCCAAACGTAAGCGGTGTTGTTGCCGCATTTAGGGCACTCTATGTGTACAGTGGGAAGAGTGCTCAGTTTCTGTTCTTCTTTACCGATAACAGCTACAAACTGCTGGGGGCTATGCTGAATAACCTTCGGCGCGATTTTCTGCTCAATCTTCTCCTCGCTCTCAGGTTTCTTATAACCGCATTTGGGGCATGCAAGAACAAGTGTAGCTTCTTTTCCACTCTTGGATTTTTTCGGTTCAAGACGAGAACCGCATTTAGGGCAGAATTCCATAGTAGTCACTTTCCCTTTGGGGGGAACTCCTTATCTTTGAAGCATTTATACTTTTTCTAAAAATCTCTAGCTAAATCTGTTATTCCCGAAGCGATAAGATGAGCAACACGCAGCGGTTCAGGCAGACTACCCCTAACAGTAGTTAAATCTAATACAGTTAAAGCTTCAGAAAGCCCAATACCAGCCATCCCCATGTAAAGCTTGGAACCTCTGTTAGTTATCTCGTGGATTTCGCCGTCGTTCTGGATTATCCGCCAGCGCTCCTCTGAGTCAGGAAGATGCTTAAGCGCGTCACGGATCGAATCCAAATCTGGCTTAACATGCGTTAACGCAACCACGGGCAACCCAGTTTTAGCATGGAGTCTAGGCAAGTCAATGATGTTAAACCCTGCAAGCGTGACACCATTAAGCATAACTAATCTGAGCTGATGTTTATGCGGGGAACCGTTAATCATCTCGGCCAGTTTCTCGGTGGAGTCCAAACCGTCGATAGCAACTTTGGTATGCATTACGCCGTCGATGGAGATGCCGCCTCTGAAGACGACACCTACCACGATCACTTCGCCTTTTGTGTGTGGCCTGAATTTTCCGTCGTCGATTCCCAGCACTCGGATTTCCTGTTTTATCACACGGAAAGCCTTCTTGGAACTCAATGGAGAAACCTGCAGGTGAATATGTAGAGTTGTTTATCTAAAAAACAGTTACCGTAAAATACAGAAATAGAACAGGATGGAGGGTTTAGGATTTGAAGACGCGGTTAAGTTCTTTACCGAAAGCTTCGTTGGCTTCTTTGGCATTCTCGATTGCGTCTAGGATTGCGTCTTCTGGTTTTGCTTTACCCTTCATCTTGATGTAGATAACTGGGCTGCTGGCTAGTGGGTGCGGTACATCGTAGCCTGCAAATTCAACGCGTTTATCCTCAAGCAAACGTTTAGTGACTAGATTACAGAGTCCATGTGTGGAGCCTTCGATCTCGATTTTATACTCGTTATCAACTTTTTTGAGTACTTTAACTTTCATCTAACATAACCCTCTCTACATTGGTTCTTTACCGTAATCTGGAGCAACCTTCCTGCGTTCAACGTTGCCGCATTTAGGGCATTTTAGGTCAAAACGGCCTGGCTGCTGCTCAAGCAATGTGCTGTCGCGGCTGCAAAAGGCGTATACGATGCCTAAATTCTTGTCATTGGTTGATAGATGGTATATCTGGTTTTTTGAGCTGATTACTTTTGCGCGGACAAGGTCGCCTGGTTTACAGACGTCGCTCATCTGGTCGATGTAGCGGTCTGAGACGTCGGAGACATGTAGGATGCCGCCGAATTTGCCGCTGATTTTTTTGTTGCCGACTTTGATGATGTTGACTAGTACGTTGTCGGATTGGGCGTTGCCGATTTGGCCGATGACGATTGTTCCAACTTGGGGAACAACTGCGCTGGGTGCTACTGGGTAAACTTGGACGCGTCGGTTTTGCAGGTCAACTAGGCTGCAGCCGATGATTTTTGAGTAGATAACTCCGTCTTTAACGTAGGTTCCCGCGTCGGGGATGAATTCTTCGATGACGCCGAGGCGTTCGCCGGGCGCTACGAGGTGACCGCTTTTTTGTTCAGGAGCTTTTAGTGCCATAGTTATTCATCTTTGTACAGTTGTAAATAGTAAGCTTGATTTTGATAAATGCATAGGTTTAGTTTCCACTCACCGCAATAAACCTTTTGATTAATAAACAAAAACAGGATACGCCGCCAGTGCTTAAACCAAATTGAAAGAGTTACTGTTGCTCTACCGAGACATCATTATCTTATGTAATGGTAGATCAAAAATTGTTTTGTTGTTAGTGTTTTTTCTTTTCTGGATGTGAGATTTTTTTGGCTGCCACGTGTTTGTTTGTGGGGGCTGTTGTGTTTTTGGTTTGCTGCTTGTTTTTTTGCCTGTTTGGATGTGGGATAGTTGATTTTCTGCACATCGACAACATGGTTCTATGTAGGCGGGATGTGGATGTGAATGTGAAAGTACATAGCGAACCCCTAAAATCCCACAAGAAACAATATCTTAAAACCATAACAAAAGTAAAACGAAAAAAGAGTACAAACCATATTGATCTACTTATGAAGGTAAAAAGAGGAAAAGAGTCTATGTTAGTTGACAGACGTTGATTTCGCGGTTGTACCTCTGCAAATCTTTGTCCTGAGAATACAGCACATCCGCCCCACGACTTATTGCAGTTGCCACAATCAACGCATCTGGTAATTTACCGCCACTTTTAGCTCTCAATTGTGCTGCTAGATCAGCGATCTCGAAGGTAACAGGGACGATTTTAAAGCCATTGATAGCTAAATCATTTAAAAGATTTTTTGCTTTTGTTGCCTTAACGGGATCCTTCGCTAAGTAGAACCCAGTCAGTACTTCAGCGATTGTTATTGTTGATACGATGCCTTCGTCTTTGCCTTTCATTATTAGGCTTAATATTTTCTCGGCGTGGCTTGCTTGGGGTTCGATGCCTTCAAAGAAGTAAATGAGAATGTTTGAATCAAGGGCTACTTTCATTGCTTTCCCATTCTTCACGCATTTTTTTCTGATATTTCACTGGGTCTCCGAATACGCCTTTACCGAGGCCTTTCATTTCTGTCAGTGTATTGTACGGTTTTAGCAGTAAGCCTTCTTTGGTATCATTAATTTCAAGTATAATGCCTTCTTCGATGTGGTGTTTTTGGCGCAGCTTTTTGGGGAGCACAACTTGCCCACGTACACCGACTTTGACTTTCTCTGACACAAAGATCACTACAGAGACATTAATATTCAGACAAATAAATATTCTGATAAAAAAGTCAGCGTCTTTTTCAGGCAAATGTTAAATATGTGTAAACATTAAACTGTTTACAGGAATCGTTATGAGTTCAAACTGCATCGCCTCACCCCTAAGCCAAAGCCAAAAAACCATCTGTTCACTCCTCGGCACAGGCCTAACAGTCACATCCATCGCCGAAAAACTCAAAACCACACGCCAATACGTCAACCAAACCCGCCTAACCACCCAAACCAAACTCGCCAACACCCTACTCGAAGTCGCACAAGTTAACGACCTCCAAGTCATCAAACTCGTCCCACAACAAGCCATCCTGCTCGGCTACCATCCGGCGCTAAAAAAGAAAGCCATCGTCACCTACACCACAAGCCACGGCCTAAAAGTCTGGTACTGGCACCCCAACCCCGAAGAAGTAACCGACGCCGCATTCCTCAACCAAACAAGAAAGTATCTTATCGACATCGCCAAAGAACGTGGCATTGAGATACCAGAAGCGGAAAAGATTCATCCCGCCAAGTTGGCGCACATGATTTTTTGCAAGTTGATTCCGGAGCTAAGATCATGACATACAAAAAGAATCTGATCAACTGGATACGAGGATGGTTCCCCTCAACCCCAACATTACCCGCCCATAATAAGGCCCTCATACAGAACACCATGCCCGGAGCCAGCCCACTCCCACTTGCATTAGAGAGTAAATATCAAAGATGGGTTGGCATCCTCATTGGTTTAGGCTTAGGCATGTTTGTAATCGGCGTCGGAGGAGCCGTATTCACTAACACAACCTACAACACAATACTTGGCTTACTAAGCTTCCAAGGATTAAGCACAGACTACTATCTGTTAAAGGAGTTAATCCAGCAGACAGCATTCTTCTTGATGCTTACCGCAGGCGGCGTCTTTGTGATGCTTCTTAGCGTAGTTGGGTTACGGAGCAATATTATGAGGAGAGTAACGCTGGACAAAGAGCACAATATGCTAGGCAACTTCTTGTTTGGTTTCGGCAATGGCTTAATTGTGCTGTCTTTTAGCCCGCTATTCACCTATTTACTAGCTCCAATCAATCCAGCACTCAACCATGATTTCCTGCAGCTGAAAATCTTCGCTGGATTCCTAATGGTAGGCGTTGTTTTGGCTACGGCTGGATTTATGTCTTGGAGGAGAAAGAAATGAACGTCGAAAGAAGCCTAATAAAACGAATTAGAGGCTAGGTTCCCCAAGAAGCCTTTAGACTGCATTCAAAAGAAAGCAAATCGACTGCCCCTGCCTACATCGTGGGGTATGGTGTGGGTCTTTGTATCTGCGAAGTTTTCATTGTGATAGTTGATTTGGGTGGGTGGGGTGCTTTCGAAAGCATTCTTAGCCCACCTTTTAGCGTTCTCGCCGGAATGTTAGTTTCTTTTCTAGGAACTATGATTGCACTGGCAATAGGTGCAAAACTCAGCAGGAAACTCAAGGAAAGGTGGATACATTAGATTATGAATCAAAGTCAAAAACAATTTCTTATTAACTGGTTCCGCGGGTGGCTTCCTCAAGAACCCCTTATGCGGTGCCAAGCTACACCATCAACTACAAGACCGATCAGCACAACACGCGCCAACATCCAAAATACGGCAATAACGTTGACTCTGATTTTTGGCTTGTTAGCGTCATTCTTCGTACTGCCCTCGTCATGGATAAAGGAAGTTTTAATCACTATAGTGATCATCTGCGGCTTAGTTTACGTACTTGGTCGTCGCCAACCCAAGATAAAACGCTCAGTCATAAAAGCGCTTGTTCCAGTGATGATCTTTGCCCTATGTTTTACTGGTGTAGAATTCTGCCTGTTTCAGTATGCAGGTTACCCGCCCACTTACACCAGTGACCCCAAAGCTTCTCTTACGAGGGAGAGCATGCTCAACGCCTCAGTTGTGGATATAGTGCAGAAGTTGGAGCAGAGCCCAGCTTTTAGCCTACTTAAACTCGAGTATGGTGATGGAATCAGGTTTTATCAGATGTTTATAGATTCATGGAAGGGCGGAAGCATCAGGGTTGATTTTATTTCACAAGACACCAAGCACGTATATCAGTTATCAAGCAACAATGGCGACCAATACCACCTATGGGTATCTCAAAGTGGAGATTCTTTCCCAAGTAGTCATTACAGATTAACTGGTGTATCCATGCAAAGCCTACAGCAAATTGACACAATAGGGCTTGACGGGTTTTATGATCAAGCCATAGCAATAGCTCAGAATAAGACAGCAAACCTGCCAACCATCGATGCACTGCACATGAACTTAGCATATAATGGAGAAAAAGGGTTAGCAGTACAGGTCATCGGGTACCATGTAGCCACAAGTGAAAACGGCAGCATGACGGTGGACGAGGTTTTGGTTTCATCTTTCCGGCCAAACGCAGAATTACAATACACGCATTAAAATAAAAAAAAGTGCAACTACTTTAAAGGTAGGTTTCCTTAAAAGCAATTAGTTACTTTATGGATATTTCGAACCTTACGCCGGATCCAGCTTCGCCTGTTTC
>CAYPGY010000106.1:0-8646 GCA_964410435.1 uncultured Candidatus Bathyarchaeia archaeon | reverse complement strand
CCGTGACATTAACTGCTTTAGATTGTGGGGTTAAGTCGCCGACTTTGGCTTCTACTGGTTCCTTTTTGTTTTCGAAAAAACCTTCTACAGCCAATTGATTTCAACACCTATTTTGTAGTCTGAGGAAGATGTTAGATTCTCTGTGCACTTAAGCCTTTCGCTTCGCCGCATTTTTAGGTTTAAGGGTTGAACATATTAGTCTCTAGTGCGGTATGAGTTTTGTATGGAAAAAAGATGGATAATCACCGTTTCAGCCCTAATAATCATAATCATATTCCTATCTGGCGTTACGGCGATACTTCTAAATGGCAAACAAACAGCCAATCCTCCAATAGAGGAAGCGATCAACTACACCTACAATATAGTCAAAGCGTATCCGCATGATACTTGGGCATATACGCAAGGCCTAATTTTCGTTAACGGCAGGCTTTATGAGAGCACAGGCGAATATGGCACATCAAGCCTGCGGCGTGTTGACTTAGAAACGGGAGGAGTTCAACAAGAATATAGATTGTCAAGTAACTACTTCGCCGAGGGCTTAGCCGCCGTTGGGGACTCGCTTATTCAACTTACATGGCTCGACAACGTTGGCTTCGTCTACGACTTAGACACTTTTTCTCTGAAGCGGAACTTTACTTATTCAACTCAGGGCTGGGGATTAACCTATGACGGCAGTAGCCTAATCATGAGCGACGGATCTTCGAAATTGATATTTCTAGATCCACAAACCTTCCAAGTCACAAACGAAGTCAACGTAATAGACCAGAACCAGCCTGTCACAAGCATCAACGAATTAGAATACATCAACGGCGACATATACGCCAACATTTATTTGACAACAAAAATAGCCATAATCAACCCACAGACGGGGCAAGTTAAAGGCTGGATCGACCTATCAGGAATCTATCAGCCTAGCGAGTTTAATTCTGTACTGAACGGAATCGCCTACGACCAGCAGACCAACCGACTATTTATTACAGGAAAGAATTGGCCCAACCTATACGAGATAACCATAACACCAGCAAACTAACCACGCCCAGAGGCAAGTAGGAGCTAAACCCGTAGCTTATTCTATACATAACAGTAGATCAATATGATTTGTACTTTTTTTCCGTTTTATTTTAGTTATTGTTTGAAGGTGTTGTTTCTTGTGGGGTTCTGAAGGGTTCGCTATGTACTTTCACATTCACGTCCACATCTCCTCTGCATGGAACCATGTAGGCGATGTGGCGAAAAACGGGTATCCCACATCCCAACAGGCAAAGAGACGCATTGCAAAACAAAAACAGAACCGCACCCACAAACAAACATGTGGCAGATTAGGGCAATTCACATCCCGAAAAGAAAAAACTAACAACAACAAAACAATCCGATCTACTGATAAGGGGACCTCGCAAGAGCAGCAAAATATCACTTCTTAAAGGGGATAAGGAGATACTAACAGAACAACAAACACTTTCAGTTAAAGGAGATGTGTTTTTACTTTGCTATGGGGGAGGGTTTGCTTACTTTTTTTGTAGCGATTATTACTGCAGCTGTAGCAGCAACCGCTAAAGCTAAAACTAATACCGTAACTGGAAATTCGGGAACAACCGCATTAACTTCTGTAACGCTTATTGCGGGGGTAACTAGGCTAATTTCGCCTACTGCATCTCGTGTCGAAAGCTCAACATCCAACACCAAACCGGCTGAACCGGAGCCTGTGACAATAAATTCCACAGTTGCAATAGTTCCTGATCCGCTAAACGACGGCGTGCTTGAGCCAGTTGAAGTTGCCAGCAAATGATACTGCCCAGCGTTAACGCTGTCTTCTTCTACGCTAATCGGGTAAGCGGATGATTCATGCAGTACACCATTTGTGTTTGATTCTACACCAAGAGCATTAGTAGCGCTTACTGCTTCTAATACCGCGGTATTCCAGCTTAAAGTAACATCTAAACCGTAAAGGTCCACAGCGTCAGAAATTTTCAATGTGACTGTTAATGTATCGCCGATTTTAAGCTGATTTGAATTTGTTTCAGCAGTAACAGTCGTTGACTGAGCAGAAGCAGCATACACTAAATATGGAGAAACTAAACAGAGAAGCAGAACTGCAAAAAAGACTTTACTTAATTTAGCATGATTAACCATTAGTCTTCTCCCTTCTTAACTGTCACTATTTTATCCCGGCCCTTCTTATACCTTGCCAGAACACCACTACTCTCCAGAGCCGTTAAGAGTTGACTGGTTTTAGCCTTAGAAAAACCCAGTCGCTCAGTGATTTCTGTCTGACGCATGGTTCCGCCCGAGGCTTTTAGGAGTTTGATGATTTTGTCTTCGTCGCTCTCAATCGCCGAGGACAAGGCGATGTTAGTAGCTTGCTGGTTATTGCTATTTCTATGCTTCCTAAAGAGAATAAAGCCGCCGAGGCAAATTATAATTGCTACAGCAACTATTGCTAAACCTACAAAGCTTAGCGGTATCTGGAGTCCGCCCACCGAGTTTTGATTCAAAGCAAAAACCACATGTACATCATCTTTAGTCAAATCCTGTGTTCGAGCCCACTTCATTGAGTGTAGGTTGTCTTGCTGTTGATATGGCGGAGGATAAACTGACTTCGGAGCGTACCCTTCAGGGTATGTTAACTCTAATGAGGCATCGCCGAAGAGTCTGCCGAAGAAATCGTCAACTTGGAAAACATCTCCGAGCACTAATTCGTCACCTTCAAACGCGCTGAAGTTTAGCCAAACAAAAGAGTACTCGGTTATCTTAGACTCACTTGACATAGTTGTGCTTAACTCTATTGAACCTTCATCGACGGTCATTCCCCGATTCGTAACCTTTGAAGCCTCATTGACTACGCTATTAATTTTCTGTTGATAACTATCCCAGCCCGTTGTAGCTGCATTAATGTCTGAGAATTGCGTAATTGTCCAAACCGCTGAACCATCCGACCCCAAATTGACTGTATATGTATAGTAATCCTGCCCTTGAACCGTGTTTAGGGGCGCCATAAACGCTATGGTAATGGCGATGGCAAGGCAGATAGTTAATCGCTCTTTCATTTATCGTCTTACCTAGGAAAGGTATGACCATATTTAAAACCATCAGCAATTATCAACTTTCATCTCCCCGCAAATACAAAAGAAGCTAAACATAAAGCAAACCCACCCTCGAAGCGAATTACGGTGTAACTAACTGCTTTAGGGCCAAAAAACCTTCAATAAAACTATAAGGTGAAAATAGATACAAATGAACGCTCATGAACAAAAATAAACCATTATCAAACCTATTATACGAAATAAGGCTTGGAAACGCTTTTATTTAATCTTAACAAAAGGCTTCATGCAAGAAGTGAGAAGAAAATGAAAAAGACAAAAGCCATAATTGCACTAACAATCAGCATCCTACTAGTCAGCAGCATCGCAGTTCTAATCGAATCAGTGGCAGCAAAGCCCAACAACCACAATAACAACGGCATGGGAATCGTAAAAAACATCATCAGCCACATATCCAACAGGCTCAATCAGTCGAATTGGATTCGCTTAAACGGTAACATAAGCCAATGGGGCACAACCGACGTTAGGGGAACACTTCAAACACAAACTGTTACCTCAACACATGAAACCACAGGCAGCAAACAGTTCAGTACTGCAACTGCAATGTGGACAACCAACGCTTCAAGAGCAATCCAATCAGTTCAAACAAGAGAAAACTTTACTTATACATTCTACGTCGCACGTCTATCTAATGCTTCAGTTTCCACGTTGAATGCAAATACAACAACCAATGAATACTTCCTTAACGGCACATGGACAGTGTCAAAAATAGAATCCACGATTACAGTTTACACATCTGAAAACGGAACCGTAACCCGCGTCCATAGAGACCAAGACGTAGCACCCACAGAAGCATACGGCGAACTTTCAATCAGCGGCAACCAATTCACACTCAGCATCGACGGCCAAGACCAACTCTCAGGCATAGTTTACCGCTCAGTTACACGCTCATGGTTCAACCCATTCAAGATGAACGACGACACAAACACAAATGCAGTAACACGTACTGACATTAAGACAATCGCCAAATGCTACGGTGCAATGCCCGGCTGGGGCAACTACGACTCAAACATGGACTTCAACGAGAATTACCGAGTGGACATAGCAGACATCTCAACCGTAGCAGCCAACATGTAGAAAGGCCCAAAGACTCAACCCTTTTTCTTTTTATTAAAACTCCGTCTAATGGTTAAGTTAATACGTTATTCTAACAATCAGAACTCAAGGCAACAAGGATGACAGAAACCAACAAACCAACCGCACCAGCTGGTAACTCTAAGGAAGTAAAGCTGCCATGCGGCTGTATATATCAAGATAAAGGCTGGATGCTGATGCGCATAAACGAATGCGAATACCACCATCGCAGACGAACTACAAAGCGCCCATATCGGCCGAAAGCGGAATGTGTACGCCCATAGAACCTGAATTTGTGGCTGAGCTTAATTTTAGGGTTTATCCGCAAGCCATTTAACTTCCAAAGTTGAATTCCTAACAATATGTCAAATCCGCCAGCAACAACATACCCGCAGAAGTCATCGAAGCGTTTCCTCAAGTACGCCATACAAATAGTCTTCATGATCGCAATTTTTGCAGCGCTCCTCTGGTACGTTGGGATCGGTGCATTATACGAGGCATTGCTAACCATCAAAATAGAATACCTGATTCTAGCTTTCATAATGTATATTGGAATCAACATTTTGTTCACCATACGACTGCAACGTGTACTCGCCAAAGACGGAATCAAAACAAGCTTTAGTAAAACGCTCCTTGCACAATACGCAGGCATGCTAACAAGCGACGTTACACCAGGCCGTTCAGGCTACATACTTACACCAGTATACCTAAGAGACCAAAATATACCCACATCAAAAAGTCTCTCAACAATTCTTGGTATACAAACAATCGAGTTTCTAGCCAAAGTTGCAGGCGGGGTAGGCGCAGTAATACTACTAGTAAATATTGTTCCGATGTCTACATGGGATACACTTTTCCCCGGCTCCATCCTCGGCATCAACATCGGCATCATCGTTGCAGCTTTAGGCATCGCAGTTATGCTAACAGGCGCCATTGTCCTTGCAGCATTCACGTGGTCACAGCGGGCAATCGGACTCTTCGACAAAATCGCCAACTGGCGTTTCCTCAAAAGATTCACAGGCAAATTAATCGGCAAACTAGAAGAATACAAAGAAAGCTCACACAGCACACAAAAAGCGATACCAGAAATCGTTGTGCTAACGTTGCTATGCTGGATTCTCAAAGGCTTTGAATGGTACTTTCTGGGTTTCGCACTGGGAATAACTGACATTCATTGGCTCACTTACTTCCTGATTCATCCACTAGTCACAGCCTTAGCATTTGTACCAATTACTCCAGCAGGCATAGGCGTACAAGAATTCGGCATCATCGGCATACTAGGGCTCCTCGGAGTACCCGTTGACACCGCCGCAGCATTCGCTTTACTCGCTAGAGGAATACTCATCATCCAAGACCTAATCGGAGTACCACAGGTCGTAAAATCCACAAGCCTCATCTTCTCCCACAAAAAACCCAACGAGACCCCATTAAAGCCAACTGTAAACCCATTATAATTTTTTTATTTGCTTTAAGTCAGCTTCGCTTAGCAGGTCGATTTCAAGCGCAAATTACTGGTTTATTCAGTTACGAGTTGTACTATGAATGTTGATTTATATTAATTAGCAGAAATACTTATTATGTAGTAAGACGCAATACATGATACTTGCCTGTGTGCTTTGTTGCTGCGGGTTAAGGATTGATTGGATTTGATTGAGGATGGTAGTGAAAAAAGTTAGTGTAAACCTTAAAAGAATTGAATCTGGCTCGGCAGAGCCTTTCTTCTATGTGGGATTGGTGCTTAGGGGGACTGAGAGGCAGTATGTTAACTTGCTTAAGTACATTAATGCTAGAAATGGTTCTCGGGTTATTTATCAGAGTAAATCTTTGACTTATCTTAGGATTGCGCGGGAGGATTCGGTGAAGGTTCAGGCAGTGGTGGTGGAGCGTGATGGGTTGGTTGCTGGTGGGGTGTCTTGAAATGAAGTTTCCTTGTGTTTTGCTGAAGCATTGGAGTTTGTCGAGGTTGCTGAAAAGCGAGACGGCGTTAGGTGCGCCGGTTGGTAACTTGATTATTCTTGTTGCGGCAGTCGTGCTCTCCACGACGGTTGTGCTTTTTACTACGAATGTTACGAGTAGTCAGGTGCAGAAGGAGAAGCTGTATATTGCGACCAGCCACGTTTGGTACTGTAATAGTTCAACCAGCATTGTTGCCATTGCAATCTGTGATACGGGTGCGACTGATACGGTGCTTAGTAAGGTTGATGTGAAGGGGTTGCAGTGTCAATGGAACGGCACATCTAACTATATGGTGTATACAAAAATTAATGGGACGCTGCCAGGTGACTTGCCGCTGATTACCGAGTTTAACAGAGGCGGTAACACAACTGCGATAATCGGCGATTCAGAGTACAAGTTTGAGGCGGCGACAGAGGGCTTAACCATACAGTCAGGCTACACCCTAGCATTCTACGTCGTGGTCCCCAACCGCGTCATGATCTACGACTTATCCACACCGCTACGCATGGTCATTACGACAACACAGGGCGTCTACTGCACCGAAACAGTCGTGCAATCCATCTAAAACTACCCCTTTTTTTAGTCAAGAAAGGAGAAACCTTTTCACTTCTTTTCTAGTCAACTGCCCTTTAGCGTGGCTTACCCTTTTTTTCTCTTTAGGATGTGGAGATTTCTAAGCTGCCACAAGAACCAGCCCAAACCACAATGCACCACGCCAACAGACGCCATTTCAACGCCCGACTCCATGTGCAGCCACCATATTTCGCCACATCCCCAACATAGCACCATGCAGAAACATGTGCATGTGAATGTGGCACTACATAGAACCCACATAAGTCACCACATAGCGCTTCTGTCGCTCTGCAGAGACTTCTCCCCTAATTGAGAGAGCACGATTAGACCGTTAACCCTATGCTTTTGACCATTCGCCGCCGCTTTTTATCGCTGTCTTAGCGGTTTCAAGGCATGGACATTTTACACAGGCGAATTTCGATAATTTTCGCCTCAAAATAACCTCTTTTTAGTCAAACAAGCCATAAAAAACCTCCCGTGGATGTTTAAGGAAAAAAAACACGGCCGAAAGCTAGAGTGCATAGTTGGCTTGTCGGCGTTTAGTCTCTTACTGTTATCTTGTTATATATGGTATTAAGAGTCTGACGATTTTGTTTTATTTATCCTGTTCTTTTAAGAGCAAACTTAATTCATCTAATTTTGCTTTAATTTCCGCTATTGATTCATTAGTTTTTACTAAATCTGCACTAAGGTCTGCTAACTCCCTGAACAGGTTAGCGAATTTCAAATCATTACCATATTGCTCAAAATACCTTTGTATTATAGAAATTTTCCTTTGCGAGTAACCGTATTGATTTGATAGTATACTGAGGAACGTTTTAAGCGATATTTTGCCTCTTTGATTGCTCCAGATGAAACCATCTCTAAAAACAACTATGGCTGAACGAACAAGGTTTATGTTTGTTCCACTTTTAGCTGCCGTATCTTCGTGTGAAAATTCATTCCAGTCTAAGAAAAAGGTAAGAACTATGTCAGAAACCAGTCTCTCAAACGATTGGTCGGAAATATCTTTTAAGGCATATATGCTCGCCCGTAAATTAGGCTCGCTTTTATCTATTTTTTCCACTAATAAACTTGATATGGTATCATCAAATCCTAATTCAATCAGCTTACCTATAAGTTGATTTTTAGGTTTAGATGCCAGATTAAGCTTAATGTCGTCAATAATGAGATTAAAATTTTCCAAATCTTCTTTTGCAAGCTTAGAAGAGTCTCTGAAATATTCTACCATTATGCTTGTTTGTTTATCGCTTGGTAATCTTTTAAACCAATTGACCGCATCTACGGTTTTTGATTCTATCTCTTTTGATACTGCCATTTAACATCCTAGCTTGCTGTTTTCTGTTAGCCTTATAAGTAGGTTGTAGTTTTAAGTTTTGCCATCGCTTGATTGACAGAATTCAATTTTATCCCCAAAAAAATAGGTTAAATTTTTCAAATCAAAACCTTTAAGTCAAGTTAGCTATAACATGATTCGAGTGATTTAAATGGCTAGTGAGAAAATTAAGGAAACAAAAGAGAAAATAATTGAGTGGTTAAAGGAGGAATCCTGTTCTCCACAAGAACAAAATGACCCAAACGCTTACTTCAATATAGTGCTAAATCTAGCATCGTTTGGCTGTAGAGTACTTCAACCAGTACAAAAATCAAGCAGTATCATAGCGGCAGTAGGGATACCCGTTCCACCTGACCAATTAGCTCTTATCAGAAAACTAGACGCAATAAAAAAGCACCAATTAGTATGGGATGTAAGATTAAGCTTTCTCGAAAATGGTAACCTTGACTTTAATATAGATGGTGATGGTACCGACTTGATAAAAGGCTTCTCTGTCATATCAAGACCTATTTTTTATGAAGAACTCACAAAGCCTAAATTATTTGAAGCTTTGTATATTGTTACAAGGGCTACACTTAGAGTTATTTATCTAGTCCAAAAAGCAACTGG
>CAYPGY010000105.1:0-8674 GCA_964410435.1 uncultured Candidatus Bathyarchaeia archaeon | reverse complement strand
TGATTTAGAGGTGAAATAACAATGGGTGTGTTTGCTGCTACATCCACAGTCATTTCTCTAGTGAAAAGAGCGTTTATAGTTCCGTTGGAGCAATGGGCATAAACTATGAGTGTGTGTTCTCCATCATTCAAGTTTTCAATAGTATGGAATACCGCATAGTAATAGAGATAATAGTTAAGTAGAGTAGCAGGTAGAGGTACACTTTCTTTGTTATCTATGCTGTAAAAAAATGAAATCTTTGTTAGATTGTCATCCATGGCATAATAGAAGATAATCTTGATAGGGTCCATTAGGTAAACGTGGTTAGACTGAGGTTGATAAACATAAAGTCCAGCATTTTTAGGTTTAAAATTATAAGGGAATGCATCAACCACTGTCACTAAAGGTATTATTAAGATTAAGATAATGATTATTGAAGCCATTATTTGTGTTAAATATGCTCTTTTTATGGTCATGAACTTCTCAGTTGACTGTACATTTCAATAGTTATAACATTTACTTGTAAACAAGGTTCCAAAAATAGTTCTTAGGGGTCTTTTAGTTCATTGACCATGTCTGGGTTCCAAAACCAAGGATGTGGTAAGATGAAGATTAAGGGTTACAGATTTCCATGTGAAGTATGTGGTAATGGTAAAGTTGTAAGCAGTATCCAAGTTTCCTTTAGAGCTAATGGAGAAGTAGGGTATGCTCGAGCTAGGCATATGGGTGCAGATAAGAAGTTCTATTACCATCTGCTAAGCCTAGACTATGTCAATAGGCAACTAAAGGACTTAGTAAACATTGATCAAGGTCAAATTATGGATAAAACCATTGATCAAACAGGGATTGATTCAGGGTTAAAAGGAAGATTGATGGTGGGGCCTCCCGGATTTGAACCGGAGTCTATAGAGCCCAAGTCTACAAGCCTGGACCAAGCTAGCCGAAGGCCCCACATTGTCTGGGTGGAAACAGTATTCCCGCTCCATCCATAAAAACCTTGTTAGAAACCGTAACGTAAAACTGCGTTTCTAAACAGGAATAAGACCACGATTCGTCTGAATCTTTTTGTTTCTCTTTTGCGCCCAGCGCATGGTTCTGTTGTTACTGTTTTGGCTGATGATCAGAAAATGGCTGTTTTGTTTGCTCTTGGTTGTACTGTCGCCACAACCAACCCTCAACCCAAACCCGACGCTGAACCAGAAACAGCTGATTCTGCCAAAAGTTTTGGAAGATGATGTAGCAGGGCAGCACTCTCTTCTTCTAACTTAAAAAAAAGCCAAAACAGTAATTGGGATTTGTGGTGCTCTGGCCGGGATTTGGACCCGGGTCCGCGACTCGAGAGGCCGCTATACTTGACCGGACTATACTACCAGAGCGCACTTTATAGGTCAACAATTGTTCGCTCATGCAAATAAATAGGTTTTTGTAAATATACGCCAAAACAGGTCACTGTATCTACGGGTTTGTTGGCGCAGCAGACTCTTGACAGGTTATTTTCGGTATTTTTCGCTTCGACAGCCAGAAGGCTACACCGACAAGCGCGAAGGTTATGATTATAGGCACAACAGAGGGCATTTCTACACCAAACGCTTCAACGACCATAAAGAGACCAAGGAAACCAATTGAGGTCAAAGCACCGTTCTTAAGATAGCAGTATTTAGCGATAGTGTCTATACCTTTGATAGTTAATTCACGGACAACTAAAGCGCCAACTCCGATACCTATCAAAATCAGAATCAAATTTATTGTAAACGCAAAGGCACCGATAACTCCGTCGAAGCTAAAAGTCATATCAAGCACCTCAAGATAGAGAAATTTTGATGCATCACTCATGCCGCCTGCACCTTCTACCAGATTACGTTCACCCTCCTCAGCGGTCTGTTTCAAGCCGTAAAGTATGAAAAAAGTGGCGCTGCCGATGGCGGCTGCAAGCATAACCATCGAGTCTGCACGGGCTAAGTACATAATTACAACCAGAATAATCGCTGCAAAAGCAAAGAACCAGACGCCATGCTTCTCTTTTAAAAATCGCTCAAAAAAGAGCGGCTGCTTCTTTTCAAGAAATAACCAGTGGAAATAGAGAAACAGCAGGAACACACCGCCAAACATGAGGATCAATGGCTTCTGAGCTTCAATGGCGTGCGCTGCAACATCGCTTTGGCCCGTAAACGCCAAGAACAGGTCAGCACCGCTTATTGTGGGAACAGAAACCCAAACTATAATCAATGGAAGTATGAAGCGAACCAGAAATACCGACGTGAAAATACCGATAATGAGGAAACGTTTACGCCATAGCATACTCATAGTTTTCAGTACACTGGCGTTTACGATGGCGTTATCAACACTATTCACTACCTCAAAAACAATTAACCCGGCAACGATCAGTATTGACTCGACTAGGGACAAATCTTAGTTTCGCCAACTCGTTGCCACCAATCAACTGATAACATTTTAATAAACACAACTACTCAAAAAACCAAAAAACGCCGATAAATTAGACAAAAGATGCAACAGATAACTAAAAAAACTAAAAGGAAAGATATGGGGAAGTTTACTCTTCACCCATTCCGCCAGGCATTCCGCCTGCCGGGGGTTTTGGAGCTTTTGCAGTGATAACATCGTCGATGCGAAGGATCAAAGCTGCTGATTCCGCTGCAGATTTGATTGCTTGCTCTTTAACCATGATTGGTTCGATGACGCCGTTTGCGATGCTGTCCTGCAGTTTACCTGCAAAGACGTTGATGCCCATGTTTTTACCGTCTGCTTTGTCGTGTACACTGCGCATTTCAACGAGGATATCGATTGGCTCGAGGCCAGCGTTTTCAGCTAAGGTTCTTGGAATGACTTCAACTGCGTCTGCGAAGGCTTCAACTGCCAGTTGCTCACGTCCGCCGACTTTAGTTGCGTATTTGCGGAGTTCTTTTGCTATTTCGATTTCGATGGCGCCGCCGCCTGGGACAATCTTGTTGTTTTCGATTACGTCAGAGACGACTGATAGACAATCTGTCATAGCGCGTTCAGCTTCGTCAACTAAGCGTTCGAGGCCTGCGCGGATGAGAATTGCCACTGCATGTGGATCTTTACATTGTTCTACAAAGATTAGTTTGTCGTCGCCGATCTTGCGTTCTTCAACCAAACCTGCGAATCCAAGGTCAGTCTTCTTTAAGTCGTCTAAGTCGCTGACGATTCTGCCGCCTGTTGCGCGTGCAAGTTTCTCCATGTCTGACTCTTTTACGCGACGAGCTGCGATGATGCCTTCTTTTGCGAGAAAGTGCTGCACCATATCGTCGATGCCTTTCTGGCAGAAGATTACGTCTGCGCCGCTGGCTTTAACTTTAGTAACCATTTCCTGCATCATGGTTGTTTCTTGATCTAGGAAGGCTTTCATCTGTGACGGATCTTTTATTCTGATTTCAGCGGTGATTTCGGTTTTCTCGATTTCTAGTGCTGAATCTAGCAGCGCGATTTTTGCGTTTTGCTTCATCTTTGGCATGCCTGGGTTAACGACTTCTTTGTCGATGATTATGCCTCTGATGAGTTGTGTTTCGAGCAGGCTTTTGCCTGTTTTCTTGATTAGTTGGATGTTGTCTATGTCTGCGATTGTTTTGTCACCGCGGACTTCAGTGATTTGTTTGACTGCGTCGATGCTGATTTCTGCAAGGTGATCGCGTGCTGAACCGACTGCTTTGCTGCTCATCGATGTCAACGCGACTTTAAGCAGTGTCTTGCGGTCGTTTACGTCCAGTGGAACTGAGGTTTTGCCGATAACTTCGATGGCTTTCTGGCTTGCTTTTCGGTAGCCGCTTACTAGAATGGTTGGGTGTATGTTTTGGTCGAGGAGTTCTTCGGCTTTGCGGAGCAACTCGCTGGCTAAAACGACAGCACTTGTGGTTCCGTCGCCTACCATGTCGTCTTGTGTGCGGGCGATTTCAACCATCATTTTTGCCGCTGGGTGCTCAACGTCGATTTCTTTTAGGATGGCTGCGCCGTCGTTGGTTATGGTGATGTCGCCTAGGCTGTCGATGAGCATTTTATCCATGCCTCTGGGTCCTAGGGTGGTTTTTAGTACTTCACCGATGACGCGCGCTGCCATGATATTGTTTCGTTGGGCTTCTTTGCCTTTGCTGCGTGTTGTTCCTTCTTTTAGGATGAGGACCGGCTGTCCTGAACCTGTTGTTGTTAAATACGCCATATCGTTATCCCTACTGTAGTAGAATGTTTTTTATTTTCGGTTTATTGCAAAATCCCGAACGTAGATATAAACTTTAAGGCACTTTTGAGTGCTTGCGCGTTTAAGGCTTATGGATATAGCGCTTTTCCCCTACACTCTTGCATAATCTGGTTGTCGGTGACAGGGAGCAATAATTTCTTAGAAGATATAAACACGGAGCACCATTATTCATCGTCTACCAGCGGTCATGCAGAAACAGCCGTTTTGGCGTTGACAACTGATTTGGGTTGCTGGCTATTTAAGGCGAGTTCTAAAAGCCGAAAAAAATAGTTTAGCGCTGGGTTTGCTGAGGTCTCGGAGACGCGTCTTTTCTTAGGAGAAAGAATTGCAGACAGCGGTTGTGACTATAACCACTATACCCCCAAGAACCTACTCAGCCCCAGCCTAAATCAAAAAAGGAGGGGAAGACTGTTTCAAGTCTTACGCCTATGGTTTCTTCATCATCATAACGGCTAGCATCGCTAGAACTATGACGACTAGGACAACTAGTGCTACGCTGATGGGTAGGAAGTATAGGTCAGCCATTGATGGTGCTTGTGTTGCTGCAGGTGCGGGTGTTGCTGCTGCTTCGTCAGCTGAGAAGCTGGTTTCTGCGTATGATGAGTAGTAAGCGTTGGATCCGTCGAAGGTAGCGATTACTGTGTATAATCCAGCTATGTCTGGTTGCCAGCTAAAGCTGAATTGTCCGGTTGCGTCGCTTGTTGCTGTGCCGATTGTTCGGTAGTTGCCGTTTGCGTCGACTACTGAGATTGTCACTGGGACACCTGTTGCTGTTGGCTGCTCAAATTGCTTATACACGTAGAGCATCCATGCGCTCATGCTTTCGTCAGAGACTGCTGCGACACCGTTGGGGAAGCGTAGTTGCATTGCAGTTGTCTTTAGGCCTGGTGAGTTGTCCATGACTGTGCCTCTGATGGTTATGCTTTTACCGACTTCAACGTTGCTGTCTGGTGCTGTAACGGTCATTGCTGTTGGGCCTTTTCCGATTGCGTAGACACGTTGGTCATATGTATCCATGGTTGCGATGATACTGTCACCGATGATGCCATTTCCGCCCCAACGAGTGTTACGGAACATACCGTTAACTCGCCAGATTTCTGCACCGTTAGAAGCGTTAACACAGACTTGTGGTGCGCCTCTTGGCAATGGGTTTTCTGCTGAGTGCTCGCATGTGCCGACGTAGATTTTGCCGTCAGCAATCAGAGTAATCCAGCCCCACCAGTTCTGACCAGTAACTGGCTCGCCGTAGGCATCGGTTAAGTTGTAGGTCCATTTGGTTTGGCCGTTTGTTAGGTCATATGCATAGAGGATACCGCCGACACCGATTGAGTATAGGTCGCCGTAGGCATAGTACCATGTGTGTTCTGCATTGCCCCAACCGTAAGCATCTAGATAGATTTCAGATTGGGTTGCCCAGAGGTATTTGCCAGTTGTTAGGCTGAAGCCGTAGTGGGTTGTTAGTTCTTTACTCCATAAGCCGATGACTCCGTCACCGTATATTGGGTCTGAAACGTAGTTTGTGGCGCCGACATAGTGCAACGTGTTGGAGCCTGCTAGCCATTCGGATGGTGCAGCCCATTTCTGATCGAAAAGCAGCGAGGTCGATGTAGAAGCCGCGTTTAAGCCTTTGGTGTTTAGTGCCCATACGCGTACTTGTGTTTGGTCAAAGTATATTGAGGCAACTCTGTCGTCAAAGACTTCAAGGATTGGCGCGAAGAAGGATGTCCCTGCCTGTAAGCCTGCGGGGATAGTGACGTTCCAAGAGTAACTTAGTGGGTTAGATGCATCTAATGTTTTCTGGTGAACGTTACTTGCCCAGCTGCCCATGTCTGGACTGCCGCGAACTGCAGTTTGAAGACCACAGAGCGTTGAGTTCCAAAGAGCCATCCATCTGTTTTCGTAGTCGATTTGGTAAATTAAGATTTCACCGCTTGGTCCACGTACTGTTGCTGCTCCTGAGGGCACGTTAATGTAGCTCCATGCCCATTCGCCGTTGAATGGGTCATATGCTGTCCATGTTCCCATTCCGTTGTCATTAATGAGGTAAGTGTATACGCCGTCTACGTTGTAGCTGTTCCAGTATAAGATTTGGCCGAAGGATAGTAAGGTGTTGTTCTTGAACCAAAGGTTCTGTCCTGTGTGTAAGTCTACTGCTTGAATTCCGTTAATGTCAAGAGTTGAGCTGTATGTTCCTCCTGGTGCAACATTGTAGTAGAGAATGCCGTTCATTATGACTGAGTTGAGGAATTTGCCCTCGTATGCATCGCCTGATTCGGAAGAAGCTGGAACTAAGCCGTCGCCCCATAGACCGCCAGTCATACCGCCTGTGGTAAGATCTTTAGCCCATAGCACGTGTGCTGTTTCTGGCGCGTCGTCATTGTAGAGTGCGAGTGAGTTGTCTGGTCTTGCTACCCAGTTGCCAGATATGCTGTACCATTCTCTGAGCTGTGGATCAATTGGGCGACTCCAGTACTCAGTTGGAAGAGAGTGACCTGGATAACTTGCTTCTGCTGGTTCCTCTGTTACAACTAGAGTGCAGGATGCGCTGCTTGCTAGCATTATGGTGCCAGCCCAAGCCATTGTGCCTCTTTCATAGTTGAAGAAGGTTGTTGGATTGGTTTGTTGTGGGAAATAGGTTGTAATTGTATAGGTTCCTACTTTGTCGGGTGTGTATTGTGTGAAGGTTGCGCCTGTAGAGTCGGTTTTGAATGGACCGAGGGTTGTGTTTGTGCCGTCTGGTTTTGTGACGACAAGTGTTAGTCCTGTCCAGCCAAGCTCTGCGGATTCTAGTGCTTCAGTGATACCGCATTTTAGTAAGGTGACTTCGCCAAGGCCTATTCTGTTAGGGATGGCATCAACGATTGCATAGGTTTTTTGTGTCGCTGTAGTTTGTGCGTTTATTGTTTGTATCGGTAGTGCCGCGAGAACTGTTACTAGAAATGCTATTAAAAGCATAGTGCCTAGTATCTTTTTGTATTTCATTTTTTTTTTATTTTCTCCTTAATCTTGTTGTAGCATTGCCGGGTTGCAGTCCCAGCATTTGCTTAAGCCTAAGCGGTGGCTTTTCGTTTATAATACTTGCGAAAAATTTATAAATAAAAAAATCGTCATTGCGAAACAATTACAAAAATTCTCCCACACGATAATGATATTTCGCATTTTTATAGTTAAACCAGTAAAAGACCCAATTAAATTAGATGAAAAATAGCATTAGTTTCGCAATAATTTTTCCGAACCTGTCGCGCGCAATAAATTAAAAAACAGACTAGCGCTTAATATCAAAAAACCAGTCAGGTACGCCCCGTTCAAAAGTACTGAAAATAGGCATAGACCAATTACTACGAGAATAAATCACAGGATCAATAACAAACAACTCAGGAATAGACCTTAATGCAGTCATCAGATCATGCAGTTCATCATAAGATTCAAAGAAAGCCTCCATGTAGAAGTCATATTCGCCCAGTATCTGAACAACAAACTCGATCTGTGGAGTTATTCTCAATTTTTCCTTAACTGCAAGTATATTCGAGCCATGCTTTACCTTAACGAAAAAACCGCAGAATCCCGTTATACCCCAAGCCCTTGAACCTAGAACAACAGTAGCACCGATAATTAATCCCTCATCAACCAGTCTCTTATAGCGCCGAAAAATTGTATCTGTTCCAACACCTAACTTTTGACCTATACCCTTGAAAGACACCCGCGCGTCCTTACAAAGAATCCGTATAAGTTCAAGGTCAACTTCATCCATTAGACCCATCTTAACATTCGGCTTTAAGCCTTGAAAAGAGTTCATGTCAGAAGATATGTTTAGACTAGTGCTAACTTCGATAACGTCAGGGTTCTGTTTTATCGCCTGCTTAATTCTATGAGCATCAACCAGCTTTTTTGAGGAAAGCAACGCCGTAACATTGTACCTGCCGAAGGTAACCCAAGCCATTACCTGAGTTTCCTCTATGCCCAATTCATTGATGAAACTAACTACCTTTTCCACTTCCGGCTCTGAAGCCTTCACACCGATGCTCACATAATACGCGATGTTAGTCTTAGTCATGTCCAGAATCAGGGTGGTGCCTTTGATTACGCCAGTTTGCTTCATCTTATTAAAGCGGGCGCTCGCGATTGCAGGTGAGATATCAAGCTGTTTGGCGATTTCAGTGAAGGGTGTACGGGCATCCTTATGCAGGATATCAAGCATTTTTAGGTTTATAGAATCGATCTTTTCCTTCACAGCCACACCCTTTCTCACGAGCCCTTCATACCAGATTTCTTTTGTACGCTATATAATTTTCTTCCAACAACCTAAACGAATCAAAAAAAGATAAAGATGAAAAGGAGTCTACTTCTTTTTCTTAAGTTTAGCTTCTTCTTCCTTGTCCTCTTTATCCTTGGCGACCTGTGTGTAGTAGTATTCGCCGATGCTCTTCTGGAATTTATCCATCTGCGAATCCTCTTTATTTACAA
>CAYPGY010000104.1:0-8706 GCA_964410435.1 uncultured Candidatus Bathyarchaeia archaeon | reverse complement strand
CCAGCATGGATGCGATGTATGATTCGCGCCATTTGATGAGGTCGTCTGCTGTTTCGCCCTTGTTTGCCCAAGCAGCCATGGGTATGCCGAGCAGTGGTAAGCCTGCGAGTTCGTTGCCGGCTTTGGTTGCTGCACGTCGTAGCATAGTGAAGTTGTTGAGTGTATCCTGTAAGCCTTCGTTTGCGAAGGTTCCTGGGTCTAGAACGATGTCTTTAACGCCGTAAGTCTGCAGAGTCTTTGCTAATGACATGAGTCCGTCAAGGTCGTTTGGTGATGACGCGACTAGTGGTGCGTCATACATGATTGCGAGTTCTGCCATTTCTTTCCAGTTGCTGCTGTTTGCTGCGTAGAGTAGTGGACGTGCTTTTGGCGCTGCCATTATGCCTGCTTCCATGACTTGTGGGTTCATGGCGCACAGGATCATTGGCAACTTGGTGGTTTCGCTGACTTTCTTTACGCATGCTTTGAATTTGTCTGCGTCGTCGCTTGTGCATCTGACCGCGATCATGTCTAGTTTGAGGGTGTTGCCGATGTATTCGAAGCTGAAGTTTTCAGTCTTCTGTACACGGGCGACAACTTCGCTCTCTGGCATCTCGTCTGTTACGTCGATTGCGATTGCGGTTGGGTTCTTGTATGTGAGTTCGTGGCGGTACATTACAAGTTTGCCGCCGATTTTCTTGGCTTTCTCGCCGACACCGACGACTACTTCTTTAACTGCTGGTTTTAGGAGCTCTTTTAGTGCTGCATACTGTTTTGCGTATTCTGGCTTCTGAAGGGGTTTGCACGCGTCGAGTTCGAGTTCGCGGTTGACAAGCTTTGCGGCGAATGCCATACAGTTGTCTTGGCCGCATTCTTTACAGTTGGTTTTTGGTAGGTTCTTGTAGATTGTTATTGGGCTGAGTTCTTTTAATCCGCCTTTTTTCTCGTCTGCCATTCTGGTCATGTCTCCTTAAGCTTTCACCTTTACCCAGTCAAGGAACTTTGCTGGGTCGGATTTCTTGTTTGCAGTTAAGTAGTTGGTGACGTCTTTGAGGGTTTTAACAGCTGCTGGGTGCATCATCATGAATAGGTCGACACCTGCTGTGAGCAGTGTGAGCGCTGTGGTGACTTCCCATAGTGGGCCTCTGAGTTCGCGTGGTTCCCAGTCAGCTGACATCTTTAGCCATGCTTCACGGGCTGCCCAAGCGTTGGTTGTACCTGAGCTCATTGGCTGTGCGAGTTCTAAGTCGCCCATTAATCCGCCGATACGTGCGCGTTCCATGTTGGTGAATGCGTAGTCGAGTCCGTAGCCGAGGGCTGCGGTTGTTAAGTCCATGATTATGTCTTCGCGTGATAAGTGGTCAAAGAGGCGCCTGTTTAGTTCGCGTGCAAAGTTAAGATCCATTGGTGTGAATGCGAGTACTGCGTGGCCTGCTTTCTTGATGAATTTGGCGCATTTTTCGCCGTCCATGTCGCGTGTTACTGAGCTAATTAGGAATCTTTCGCCGGGGAATTGTGCGCATACCTCTTCGAAGAGTGCTGTGTCTTTTACTGGGTCGCCGCATCCGCCGATTACGAGTGGAACATCGACTGCCTGCAGAACCTTCTCGATGGTTTTGCATGCGTCTTTTGGTGAGGCGTCTTTGAGTAGTGGGTCTACGCTAATGAGGTGCATTGTAACCATGTCTGCGCCGAACTTTTCGACTGCAAGTTTAGCCCATGCTGCTGGGTCGCCGACGACGTCTTTAACGTGCATCTTGACGGCCTTTGACAGAGGGACTTCCATGTCGAAGACGTCTAAGGTTACGATTGGTTTGTGTGGCGTTGGATTTTCAAAGGAGTAGAAGGCTGGAGATAATTCTCCGCCGATTGTGACTGTTTTGCCGCGTGTGCCGCCTTCGCTTCGTGTTGCGCCGAGTTTGACTGATGCAATTTGGTTGGGGTACTTTTCGATGGGTGGTAGGAAGTTCTGTGCTAGTATGCTGCTTGGTTTGCCTGCGCCGACACCTAGTGGAAGCTTGAGCTTCGGCAGGACGTTTACTGCTTGTCCTGGCTCGAAGAGGATTTGCAGTTCCTTAGCGTCAAGTTGGAAATCTTCCAACTCGATTTTCTTGAATTTCTCAAGCGCCGCTAAGAGGTCTTCGCTTAGCTCTAAGCCCTCATCTTTTTTCTTTTGGTCATTATTGTGGTGAGTCGTTTTTGTTCACCAGATTTATGCTTTCTTATCGTCTTTTGTGATAATAACTTTGTTGGCGTAGATCTTTGCGTCTTTGAGGATGATCTTGAATCCGCCGGCCATGATTGGTAGGGATCCTGCTGTTGCAACTGGCATCATTGTGCCTGCTGCTTCCTCGCTGACGGTGACAGCTGCGGTTTCTGCTGCTGGTGCTGCTTCTGCTTCCCATCTTGCGACGACTGGGTGGTTCTTTGCCTTTAGGAATGCTTTGAGTTCGTCAACGTTCTTTGCATCTTCTTCAGTTGCGATCTTGTCAACTACGTCTTTCGGGATGAAGTCTTTGACTTTTTCTTTTACTTCTTTGGGTACCCAAACGATGCGGTTCCATCCTCCGTCTGCTGCGAAGAACTTTGCGCTGCGCATGTATTCGATTGACATTCCGTGGAAGCCGTCGATTTGGCGTCCGCCTGCTGCGGAGTCTGCGATGGTGCTGAAGGGTAAGCCGTTTACGGTTGCGCCCTTGAAGTTGCGTTGCACGACTGCTAAGCCGTCGACTTCTGGGACGTAGAAGGTTACTGCTTCGAAGCATCCGCATGAAGTGTGTGGGTGGTCAAAGGCTGTGTATAGCCAGACTTTGGTGACTTCGCCCATGCTGCGTTTCTTTGCTGCTTCGTTTACGCCGCTGAATTCGCCTTTTTCTTCGTTGATCATTTCGCCTCTTGGGATTGCGAAGACTGGGCCCTTGGGGTCGATGCTTGCTGAGGCTTTTCCGTCGAACCAGCTGATGGCGCCGCAGTTGCTGTATCTTTGTGGTGTGATGACACAGACGTGGCTTGGCGCAAATGACTGACAAAGTGCGCAGCCATAGAATTCATCAACTTCTGCGTCTTTTAGGCCTCTGGCTTTTGAGTCGCGTGCTTCATAAGCTTGGATAGCTTGAGGTGTCATTTCGTCTAGTTTTGCTGGGTCGGTTATGAAGGTAACCTGTAGTTTCTCAACAATTGGCAGTTCGCTCTTGAAGAGTCTGAAGAGAACTTTACCAATTTGTTCAAAGCTGTTTAGGCCTTTCTGGAAGGATTTCTTGCCGATGCGTATCCAGATGTCATAGCGCTGGTTTAGGTGCATGAAGCCCTCGATGTAGTTGAGGTAGCCGTGAATGCGTCTTTCTAGGACACCTTCAAGGCCTGAGTCGAGTTTTGCGCCTGCTGCTTCGATCAGGATACCGAATGGATATGCGCCGCCTTCCTTGAGGTCTTTTAGATCTGGGCCGATGATGGTGACTTTGCCATCTTCGACTTCGTTCATGGGTTTTACTTTTGCCAATTCAAACTTTTGTTTGACTGTTGGTCCGCCGAGTTCGACTTGCATGTCGTTTCTGCGGATACGTTCGCCTTCGTAGATTACGCCGACTTCTACAGGTATATCTTTAAACATTGACATTTTCTTAGTTTCCTCCACTAAAATTTGAAATCATAACTTTGAGGTTTGAAGCCCATACATCTGCGCTTGCATTGGGGAAGGACCAGCTTGCGTGTGGATGGTACTTGTTGTCGAGTGTCATTGTCTTTAGGTCTGGTGCAAAGTGTTTGAGTCCGGAGAGGATCAGTGCTTCCATGTAGTAGGGTAAGCCGACGTACATGACTAGGTCTGGGTGGCCTTTGCCGTCTAGTCCCATCCATGTTGGGTCGACTACTCTGTTGCTGATGTCCATTGCATTCATGAAGGCTGCTGGTTGGTAGCCGCGTTTCACGAATTCGCCGACTATGTGGGCTGTTGCTACGACTTTAACTTTGGATGCTTTTGCTAGTTCAATGATGAAGTCGATTGCTGGCTTGTCTTCGACCATTTCAGTGACCGCTTTACTGCCCACAATAAGTAGGGGGGAAGTAGCTTTTTTAATCATAGCTACTGCTATCTCGGGTTTTTGGATTGGGTTTGCTTTTTTAGTTGAAGCTATTTCTGCACATTGCCATGGTTCACAGGACATATTTTTCTCCTCCGTTTACTCCTTTGCCTTACGGACCAATCTTGGAATCATTGTTGGGTCCGGAATTATTGATTCTTTCCAGTTATGCTCTTTGAGGATTGCCACGATTTCGTCTTTCATGGTGATGGGTATGTCTGCTGGTGTTCTAATGAATTGGTGGATGTCTTGCGGCATTACTCCGTAGTGACGTTTGTGTAGGTCGATGTAGTGGGTCAGTTTACCCATACGTCCCTTCCATGTATCGTTTGGTCTGAGGCATAGTTTTGCAATCATGACCATTGCTTCTTGTGGAGTTTCGACCGTTTGGAAGAGGTGTTCTGGTGCCGGACCGACATTGACTGTGTCGCCTGTGCGTGCGTCGAGAAGGTTCCAGTTTTCTGGTTTGTCTGATCTGCCCAAGAGCATACGGCGGTATTTGCTGCCGTGTGGACCAACGAGGACTGGGACACCTAAACTCCAGAAGCCAGCTGCAATAGAGGCGGCTTTCTGTGAGTATGCACCCCAAGCTAAACCGACTGCGCCGACACGGTTGTGGATGTAGTCAGCGATTTCCTCGTAGTTTCCTCTTAGGTTGCGTTTTGCAAAGATGTTTGCTACTTTGATTGCTGCGCCTGCAATGTGTGGGTTGGAGACACATGAACCGACGTTGAGAACTCCTCCAGCTTCGAATCCGCCTGGGAATTCTTCATAGAGGGTCTTGCCTTCTTCGTTTCTGTAGGAGCCAGCGGACATTGCTGAGCAACCTGAAGTAACGACGATGTATCTGCGTAAGGCGAATTCTCTTGCGATGTCATATACGTCTTTGCCGCCGTTTGGATAGTTAGCACAACCAACTAAAGCGACGATTCCTGGAATTTCGCCAAGTACGATTGGACCACCGACACTTCTGATTTCAGTATCCTGAACGGCTCCTCTGCCTGAGCGACAGAAGTTCTTTTCTTCAAGCATCTTCTTCTCGCCGACTTTGAGGATGTAACTGTGGATTTCAAGGTGAACTGGACATGCTTCTTCACATCTTCCGCATCCAATGCATGCTTCATATAGGTCTGCCAGTTTTGAGTAATCGCCTTCAGATGCTGCTTTAATTGCTGGTTCAAGCTTGAGGTCTTGTGGGCAACTTCTCTGGCACATGTTGCAGTGACGACATTTCTTTGCAAGTTCTTTAATTTGGTCTAGTTCAGGAAGTGACTTCATCTTCTTGCGGATCGGTGCAACTCTTTGTGCTACTCTTACTGCTACTTCGCCGACTTTTTCTGGGTCAAGAATTAGTACACCGGGCACTTTGAATGTAGCTAAATCCTCGACAATTTGGTCTACTGGGTCGTTTGTGCGGTCCTTATAACCAATGCAGTTCTTTTCTGAGGCTGCGATAACTGGTGATTTAACACGTTCAGCTTCTATGTTACAGTCAGTTCGGACACATTGCTCATCTAGAACGGTTACGTCTGCGAATCCACCGCGGATAAATCTAAGTTCCCAAGAGATTGGACCAACGATTTTTGCGCGATCGAAGTATCGTGTGTTGTCGATGGCAGTGCAGCATAAGCCGACTACTTCCAGTTTATCGTCTAGTTTATGATCTTTTAGGTAATCAATAATTCCGACTGAGGGCACAACGTTGTGACCAATGCACATAATGACTGGCTTTGTTTGGTCTACTGTGCCAATACCCATTTGGATGAGTGGAGCTTCAGGGTCGGCTTTCGGGAAACCGAGTGTAGAAATCTGTGCAATATCGGCTATTTCCATGCCGATTTGGTCCATTCTGCCAGCGTGGAATGCTTTAGATTCAAAATCTAAGTTGTTGGATTCCTGACCAGTGTGAGCAGCAGAAAGACAGTGGGTAAGTTGTGATTCGGTGTAACTCAAAATATCGTCCAAGTCACCAAGAGTTTCAGGTTTTACACCAGTGATAAGCCTAGTTACCGGAGCTTCAATCTTAACGTTTAGACCGCCTTGGTCAAGCGGGAATTTCCTGCCATAAACTTCAATTAGGTGGTCGACAACGTGGCGAGCGTGTGCATTGTGGGTTGTAGCTCCAATGCAGCATGCAATCAGTACAATACGAGAGGACTGATCTGCTATGTTAAGTCCACAGGCACCGCGTTTTCCAGCTGTCAAATCACATTTACCATATGTGCATAAGCAGCAGAGGTCGCAGTCAGGCATGTAGAAGGGCTTGTATTTGTTAAGCAACTTCAGATCCCAGTCGCGAAGGGTGCTAATATGGGGCATTGGGGTTGGACCCATTGGTTCATCCCAATTATCTGTGATGACCTTACCAACGGACAACTCGAGGTTTTTAATGAGACCAGCGCTGGTCTTCATTTCGTCTATTTTCACTCGAAGGTTTTTACTAGTCAAATCTAATAACCTCTGTAAAGGTTTACAAATCTACCACCTTACAATCTTTTTAAACCTTTCCAGATTCTTTATGTAAAAGTCAGGTTAGACTGCTAGAAATGTTAAGATAAGAAAAAAATATGTAAAAATTTTTGGGCTATAAGTAACCCAGTGTTTGGAGAATTTTTTTAACCGAAAGATAGGCTTTATTATCGCTTGGAAGGTCCAAAATTGATTCTCCATCGAGAACCGCTTGGTCTAGCCTATCATCCGCCTCGATTTTACCAAGATATTTGAACCCTAAATTGGTTTCCGCCTCTTTGCCTAGCTCAGGTGGAAATCGGTATCCGCCAATTATGTAAAAGTTTTCGAATTTCATGTCAACCTCTTTAGCAATTCTGTATGCTCTTTTGACATGATCCTGCGACTTTTTGGAGTGGTCTAAGATGTCAAATATGTCGTCAACTTTTGAGGTAATTCTACGGTTCAGGTTCTCAAGACCCGCCGGCGAGTCAACTATAACATATTTATAGTTTTTAGTAAGTGACTCCAGCGCGTTTTTCAGTGCAGTGTTAGGCATGCAGTAGCAGCCTTCAATCCACTTGTTACCTACCGCCATGAAATCGAAGCTGGCGCTTTCGTAGAGCCCCTTTTCCCAAATTCTGGCTTCAATACGCTGGGCTGGAGGAACACCGACTGTGGTGCCGCCACTTTCGAGGAAAGTGCTTACGATGAGGTCCGCTATGGTTGATTTGCCTGCTTCTTTAAGGTCTACTCCAAGCATCTCAGCTAAGTTCTGGTCTGGGTCAGCGTCAACAAGCAGAATTGGAGCCTGTTTGGATTCTATAAAGGCTTTTGCCATAAGGGCTGAGAAACTGGATTTTCCTGTTCCACCACGACCAACGGTAACTAAAGTTTTCATAAATTAAACCTCAAAGGTCTGTTCTTTGACTAGTAAAATCTGGCATATATTTAATGTGGTATTTTTAGGGGAAAAAGATGTTACATTGTGAAAAGCTGTTTTAAGCTGTCTTTTATGCCCTGCAGCTGCTCAGCGTTGGGTTTACCTCTGAGGTCGCCCAATCGCCCTTCACGGTTAGCTTCTTTTGAGCCATGGAATTCGCTTAGAACATACCATTCAGCCGCCACATTGAAGCCTATATGCTCAAAGTACTGAGCAATATCTTTGCCGACAGGCGTTGCTTCAGCGATACCCGTGTGAGGACCAGAATAAGTCACAAAAACAACAGCGTTTTTCCCCGCAACTTTAGGGGCGCCAAGCCTTATTTTGCCGTTTTCCCGGTAGTAATTGAATTTTTTCTTAAGATACGCAGTCATCTGCTCTGGTGGATGCCAACCATGAGAGGGGCAGCCCACGCAGACTAAGTCGTAGTCAAAGTAGTCGAGGTTCTCAGCTTCTTCAGGCTTCTTTAAAGTGACGTGCGTGTTGATTTCTTCCAGAGCCTGCTTTAAGGCGTACGCAACTTTTTGGGTGTTTCCGGTTTTTGACCAGTAGATTATTAGTGCGGTTTCCGGTTTTGTCAACTCTGCCTTCAAGGTTTTCGCCTGATTCTTCTATTCGTGAATGGAAACACAGACGGGTATATAGCAGTAGATTAAAAAACTAGCTGCTTCTGGCGCTAAACTTGAAGAAAACGCTTCAACCAGCAAGAAGACTGCTTGTGCAGACGCCACAACCAAACAGCAATCCATCTGCAGCGCTAAACTGGAAACAACTGATTCTGCCAAAAGTTAAGGAATATGAAGTAGCAGGGTAGTGTTCCATTCTTTTTCTAAAAGAATTTTTACTCAACAACTTCCAATAGACAACGAAAAAGCCGCTTTTTCTGGTGTGCTGGGTTTCTGGCGGAGTGCACTCGGAAGACACGTAAAGGGACCGCTTCAAGGAGTGGGCAGACAACTTGAAAGCTTTGTATGCTCGCCAGAAACCATTCAGCCCAAAAAAAATTGGCTTAATGGGGGTGCTCGCCGTGGTGATGCTGATGCGCATGTGGGCAAACGGCGGTTAATGGCGCAAGATTGCCGCTGATGTAGTTACCTATTATTTCGTTTACTGTTATACCGATTGCCTGCAGTACCTGCACACCGGCGCCTTCGAAGCAGTTCTTGGCTCCTGGCCCCATTCCGCAGGCTATTATAGCGGTGGGTCTTAGGGACAGTATGCCGCCGTGTGGCTCTCCGGTGCCGCCCATGTGTGTGC
>CAYPGY010000103.1:0-8736 GCA_964410435.1 uncultured Candidatus Bathyarchaeia archaeon | reverse complement strand
TGTGTTTAGTGACTGGTGCAGGGGATGGGATTTGAACCCATGAACCTCTACAGGATAGGCTCCTGAAGCCTACGCCTTTGACCTGGCTCGGCGACCTCTGCACAGACCGTTTGCTGTATTGAATTTAGGGTTCTGACTCATAAATATAGTGTGTACGTTTAGGCTACTGTCGATTGGGAAATTAAGCGACTTAACCTGCCTATCTCAGAGATACTACCCTTCCCTCATTTAACTGTAGATCAAGCAATCATTTTCAAATTAGTAGAAGAAGGGGGTGCTGCCCTGCTACATCATCTTCTAAAACTAGTTGCAGAAACAGCTGTTTTTAGTTTAGCTGCTGGTTTGGGTTGCTGGTTGGTTGAGGCGATAGTACAAGCAACGCGGTTGGCTAAAGCGTCTTTTACAAGCACTTCACAATGCAATCAAGCTATGCCGCTATCTGTGATTCCGACTAGACTCCCCTTATTTGAAGGCCTAAAAAGACAAAAGCTGTTGCTCTGTCATGACCCCTCCCCTTATTTAACAGTGGATTAAAATTTTTTGCGGTTGCTTGTGTTGTTCTTTTTCTGGATGTGAATTGCCCTAACTTGCCACATGTCTGTTTTTGGGGTCGGTTGTGTTTTTGGTTTGCAGTCTATTTTTTACCTGTTTGGATATGGGGCATTTGATTTTCGCCACATCGCCTACATGGTTCCATGCAGAGGAGATGTGGATGTGAATGTGAACGTACATAGCGGATTCCTAAAAGCCCACAAGAAACAATTTGATAGTAAACACGACGTAAATAGAAGAAGAGGTTATCATTTTTTTGATCTGCTATAACTGTCTTTTATGGGTTTGCTTTTTTGTTGCTGTGTGCTTGTTCGCGAGTATTGTATAGCTGACAAACACTTATTATCGTGAATTGCAAAATATATAGTTAGTCGATAATTCTATGTCAGAATCGAGTGCACAAACAAAGAAAGACATCGCAGTGTCAGGCGAGCAAGCCGTAGACATCGCCGACGCGTTGACGGCTACAACAATGAAGATGCTCCAGTTACTCTGGGTTGAACCCCTAGATGTTTCTACAATAGGTAAAAAGCTGGGTTTAAGCCAAGCCTACATAAGCGAGCAGGTGAAGCTTCTTGCCGATTTGGGTTTACTCAACGTGGCTTATGTTCCCGGCAAGCGGGGTATCCGAAAAGTTTGTTCTCCAGCTGTCGAAAAAGTCACTTTGCTTATCAAACCTTAATTTTTATGTTTTTTAGGCTTAATGTTCTCTCGTTATTATCGATTTATGTATCAACAGAATAGTATCGGTAAATAGCAATATTTATATCTGTACTGCCATGCAAACAGACGTTAAACTTCACCGATAAGCCGTAGGAGGGGGAACATAGCGTGGCTGAACTTGGTAACGTACTGCAAGCAATCGTAACAATCTGCATACTCGTCTTCTCTGCCAAAATACTTGGGGAAGTCTTCTCATGGCGAAAAATCCCCTCAGTCTTAGGCGAAATGGTCGCAGGCATGATACTTGGGCCCTATGCTATTGGCCAATTCCTTGTGATCAACGGAGTACAGCTTATCCAGATAAACGAGATCGTCAGCGCCTTCGGCGAAATAGGCGGCATCCTCATCCTCTTCGCTGCTGGTCTTGAGATGACTTTTCAGGATTTTAGGAAAGTTGGTACAGCTGGTTTTGTAATCGGTACTTGCGGTGTGGTTGTTCCCTTCGTTATGGGTTACGGTTTGGCTATGCTGCTTGATTATGGTACAATCGCGGGACTTGTAATCGGTGCATCCCTAGTGGCAACCAGCATATCCATTACATCGCTTGTGCTAATGGAGATAAATAAGACTCGCGCTCCAGAAGCCCGCGTGATGGTCAGCGCAGCAGTAGTAGACGACGTATTAGGTTTAGCTATTTTGGGTGTAATTGTATCTTTCATTACCTCTACTACAGCTATTACTGCATTAGGCGTCGTAGAAGTCATTGTTTGGTCTCTAATTCTGTGGCTGGGTATCACTGTACTCTTAGCTATTGTTTTACCCCGAATAATCAATTTCATTTCAAAAGGTAAAACGGATGAACCTATGGAAGCTGCTGCGACTGCAGCGTGCTTTGGAGCTTCTGCATTAGCTGCTGCACTGGGATTATCTGCAATTGTCGGCGCCTTCGCAGCGGGAATGGCGATTGCGAGTTCCAAAACTATTGAGAAGATAAGGGAATACATTAAAAAAATTAGTACAATATTCTCGCCGGTATTCTTTGCCTTGGCAGGTGCTCAGTTTAACATTCAAAGCTTTATCACTTCCGACTGGATGTTTTACTTGTTCTTCTTAATCCTTGTAGTAGTGGCTTTAGTCAGTAAGATGATTGGTTGTGGCTTACCTGCGGCGTATTTCCTTAAAAGCCGAAGTAAAGGTGTCAAAGTGGGGTATGGCATGATCTCTCGTGGTGAAGTAGGTTTAATTGTTGCTGGAGTAGCTATAAGTGCAGGAGCGATTTCTCAAAGCGTATACTCTGCTATTCTGGGTATGATTATCATTACTACAATTGTTGCGCCTCTACTACTTCGCAAAGCGTATGATAGTGAACCACCGGGTGAAGAAGAGATATTGTATGATGCTAATAGACGGGATCCGCCTGATTTCATCCCGACTTATCCTCTGAATTTCGAGGAGTAAACGCTAAACTCCTTCTATGTTATGGTTTGTGCGAATTGCAAAATGTCTTGCCAAACTGGTAGGGCTGAATCTGTGATAAAGAAGGGTCTGTGAACATGTGCCAGCATGGATTGATCGTTTGGGCTGTCGCCGACTCCGATCGTCAATACTTTATCGTATTCTTTTTCGTATAGAACCGTCAGGGTGTTGATGGCTTGGCCTTTATCTGTGTCTCCCAGTAGATGGTAGTACCTGTTTCCTTTGGTGTATTTGAGCCCTTGAGCAGCTATTGCTCCTAGGACGCTGGCTTCGTCTCCGCTTAGAATTTTGAATACTTCGTCGTATTCCCGGTTCTTTGCAAACTCCGCCAAAGTCAGTGGCAACCCTGTGTCTTCAGCTAATTTTTCTGTTGTCATGTCGCCGAACCCGAGGATTTCAGCTTTGCTTTCTGTTTTGATTTTCTGCAGTTTGCTTCTTAGAATACTATAAGGGGTTCCTAACTCGATTATGTTATATTGGGTTGTTACTTTTGTGTATTCGTAAGGTGCTTTGAAGTAGTTTTTCGGTATGTAGATGGCTGAGCCGTTTTCAACTATGAATGGGTCGATTATCTGCATTTGATGTCTGTAGTACTCGATTTCTGCGCGTGTTTTGCTGCTGTTAAGAACGATGGCTACATTGAGAGAACGGAGTTCCTGTAGTATTGGCTGTATTTTTTTGAAGCTGTAGGTTTCGTCGAGTATTGTGCCGTCGAGGTCTGCGTAGATTACTATTTTACTTTTCAATGGCTTCGTCTCTTAATCGTTCTCTAATGTTGGGCATAGCAGCGATTGCTCTAAGCCAGTCGGGTAATTGTGCTCTTATAGGGTTCTCCAAGTATTTTTTTCCCCCTGAGATAACAACGTTGCAGAGTAAGTCTACTATTACTTCTTCGTCGTGTCGGTTGAAGTCAAAGTTGTTGCAGATGGCTTCGGCGTGGTACTGCCGTATTTTATCCTGAGCGAGTCTTCGGTAGGCCACCTGTAGGCTTGTTAGGAATGGTTCGGATACTTCGATGTTCTCCATCTCGGTTAAGGTTCTGAGAAGCGTTATGAAGCTGTCTTCCGCTGTTTTAAGCAGCGAATTGGGGCCTACTGGTTTGTGTCTGTGGTCGTAGATTCCGAGGTCTACTTCACATATTCGCCGGTAAGCTGCGTTTCTGTATAATTCTGCTAATAGTCCCAGTTCAAGTCCCCAATCGTTGGGTATTCTGATGTGGGTTGCTAAGTCGCTGTATAGTGCGAGTTCACCGGCAAGGGGATAACTAAATGATTGCATGTAGGTCAAAAATTTAGAATAATTCAGTTTCTCTTGTAGTACTTCTAGTATAGGGCCGATGAATAGGCGATTGATGCGTCCGTATATTTTTCTGTTTTTCAGGTTGATGCGAGCGTAGTATCCTTTTGAGAAGAAGAAATCCAGTTTAGGCTCAATAATTGGATACAATAGTTTAGTTGGTATCATTCTGTCGTAGGTTGTGATGTCTGCGTCGTGTAGAGCAAAAGCAAACAGGTCCAGTTGGGCTATACCGCTGGCTATCCAGACGTCTTTGCCTTTGCCGGATAGGGAAACTACGTCGAGGCCTTTGTGTTTTAATTCTTCTAGGACTCTTGTGACTTCGGGTTTATTGCACCAGGCTACTTCGCATGGAGTCTTGAATTTTCTGGCTACCCGTAATGCTTCCTCGTAGTCATCGTGGTCTTCTGCGGAGAGAGCAATTATTACTTTAGTTAGGTACTGGCATTGGTTGATTTCTTCTATCATTTTGGGGATTCCGGGGCTTTGAATGTCTTTTCCCATTATTGGTATAATGAGGCCCGAGGGGTACTGTTTCTGTAGTTCGCAGAGTCGGCTAGACATGTAATCGAAGTCTAGGTTGAAGTCGTGTATTCGTGCGATTTTTCTTTGGCTGCTGTCCATTAGTCTTTCACTTATCCAATATATTAGCAAAAAGATTATATTTATAGGTAATTAGATATGCATTTAAGCTGGCGCCGTAAGGCGCGGCTTGTGACACATCGGTCCGCTGCCTTATGCGTTAGGTAACTTGCTGAACAAATAAACAGTAGTTATCATCGTATTAAAATGTACGTTCATTTTTCAATTGATCGGTTAGGCGTTAGTCGCGATTCTCAGAAAAATATTAAAATGCGGAGCCTATAACTGAGTAGCTAATGTCGTCTAAAACAATCGCTGTCCTGCTCGCCAACATGGGCTTCATCCTACAAGTCTCGGGAATACTAATAATCATACCCATCGTGGCGTCTTTCCTCGCTAATGAAACCTCAGCAACCATAGCGTTATTCATAACCGCCACAACCTTCTTGGTTTTGGGGTTCTGCACCAACGCTTTATGCGAAAAGAAGGAAATGACCTACAAACAGTCATGCATACTTATCGTATCCGTCTTCATAATTCTCAGCATAATCGGCGCTATACCCTACCTGTACATAAACATATCAAGCGGGAATATGATTCAGCAGATAACCAACAGTCTCTTCGAGTCAGTATCAGGCTACACAACCACGGGGTTCTCGATTATACCTGACTTATCTGCGTTACCTCAGTCGATCATTCTGTATCGAGCACTTACTCAGTTCATCGGCGGCATCGGCATCGTGTTGGTTTTGCTAGCGTTCTTTTACCCTGAAGCAAAGCTGAAAGAATTCGCAAGGAGCATGGGGTATGGCAAGAATAACAATCGGATCAAGAAAACCTTTTTCTTCATAATAGGTTTAGACTGCGTCTTCACAGCAGTAATGATAGCGATCGGTTACGCTTTAGGGTATTATGATATAATTAATTTGGCTTCATCGGTTTTTTCGGCGGTTAGTACTGGCGGTTTCTCTCCTGTTAATGATTTCGCGGCTCTTATTACGCAGACGCCTCTTAGAATAATCCTTCCGATCTGCATGGTGTTCGGTGCATCTAACATCTTGGTGTTTGCTGGGCTTTTCCGCAAGAAGTTCAAAGAGTATTTTAATTCGGAAACAACCGTTCTACTTGGACTCATCGCTGCGTTAACAGCTATAATTACTGTATTCTACGATTTATCTTCCTATGACGCGGGCTTTCACGTGATAAGTGCAATGTCCACCTGTGGCTTTAGTTATCTGCCGCTTTCTACATGGGGTGATTCACTAAAGCTGCTCTTGGTTACTTTGATGTTTATCGGCGGCGCAAGCTTTTCGACGGCGGGGGGTGTAAAAATTTACCGCATAGTTCTGCTTCTTAAGAGTGTTCCTATAACGGTTGCTAATGCTGTTACCGGTAAGGAAATTAAGGTTCACTTGTTCGAGAAGGACTATGATAACAGCGCGATAATACAGGCTGCGATAATGGTGTTCCTGACTTCTGCTATGATTATTGTATCCTCGCTGGTTGTCAGTTATTATGGTTTTAACTTGGTTGATGCGCTTTTTGAGTGTACTGCTGCGGTTGCTACTACTGGATTAAGTGTCGGTATAGCCGCTCCAAGTATGGCGCTGGAGCTTAAGTGGCTGTTTATGGCTTTGATGCTGGTGGGCCGTGTCGAGATTATTGTTTTCTTGGTGATGTTCTATCGTGCAAATGAAAAGCGAACATCCAATGGCAAAAACGGCAAGAAACTCTCCTCTGCTAAGACGGTTGATGAAGATGCAACCTCTAAAGAAGAGGATTACGAGTCCACGGTAGACGACGCACAAGATGAAGAGCAAAAGCCGACTGCTGACGAATCTGCCACGTAAATTATTTCTTCAGATTAGAAGACAGGCGCAATTTTTAGGATGCTACTAAGCATCAGCGCAAGCGTAAACACAACAGCCACTATAACGAAATCTCTGGCCAGCAGCGTGCCTGTTCGAAGCAGCTTAGCTGTGTCTGCTCCGCCACTAAAGACTGTTCTGCGCTTCTGAACCAGCCGAAAGGTAATGAAGCCTGCAAGCCCTGTTAATGCGACGTAGTAGATTAGTGGCAGCTGGAACATTACGCCGACCAGCACCATAAGCGGAAGCAACGTGTAGCCCATGGCGACAGTGAATATTAAACCGCGGTGAAAACCCATAATGATGGGTACCGTGCGTGAGCCGCTTTGGTAGTCTGACTCGTAATCCGCGAGGTCCTCCCAGAGGCTGTTAATTGCTGTAGTTGCGCCGATAAGCATCACTAGCGAGACCACGTTTAAGCTGGCGGTGTTGAAGAAGGCCGCTATTATCATGATGGGTACGGCGCCGACGGTGAAGTTCACTACTGGTTTTAGAGGTGTTTTACGCAGTCGGAAGGGCGGCACCGAATAGACTACGCCGAAAAATAAGCCTAAGCCAGTAAATAGTACAACGTATGGCATCAGGGTCAATGCGCCAAGGGCCAGCGAGAGACCCGCAAATATGAATACGACGGCAAACCCCGCTCTGCCTAAGCGCTTTGTAAACTGCGCCCGGCTGGGGTCTGAGTGGACATCGAGGTCCATGTCGCAGATGTTGTTCATAGCGTCAACTGCGCTCCAGATACAGAACACCAGGCTGCCAAGCAGCAGCGCTGAAGCCCAGCTGAACGCTTGCCCCGCGAGTATGGTTGCGCCGATTGAGATCATAAAAAGCATAAGTCCGCGTTCTACGGATATGAACTGGGCAAAACCCCTGATGTATTGAATCATACCCCCGTAAGCTAACTGAGGCTTCTTAAGCCTTCTCCAAGATTTTGCCCTATTGCCCCTGAAAAATCGTGATTAGGGCGCGTGTGCTTTTAGTGGCTTACTTCTGTGGCTTCTTCTCGGTTGCGTAGTTTCTCTTCTAATAGCACTAGTAGCTCCTGTGGCTTGACGGGTTTCACCAAGTAGGCGTCTGCGCCTTCGTCTAGTGCTTTAACGCCTGTCTCGAGTGAGGGGAAGCCTGTTATCATTATTTTTACTGTGCTCTGTAGTGGTTTTTTGAGTTTGGCAAGTAGGTCGGTGCCGTCCATGTCTGGGAGGCGTATGTCTACCAGTGCCAGGTCGTAGTGGTGTTTCTCTGTTTTCTCTATGGCTTCTTTGCCTGTTTCTGCTGTGTCTATTTCGTAGCCGCTTTTCTGTAGAATTCGTGTGAATGTTCTAAGTATTGATTTATCGTCGTCTACAACTAGTATTGTTTTTTTATTTTCTGCCACTTTAAACATTCCCTTCTTATATTTGGCATTAAGGACTTGTGCGCTGCCAGAATTTTGCGTTTTGGTAATAAACCATTCTCCATTTTGGTTTATTTGCCAAAGAATCTGGTTCGCTGTTTTAAGTTATGATTTTCGGTATTAATAAACGCTGTCCCCTGTGCTATGGTGCATTATTTGAAGCGTTTTAGGGCAGAAGTTGACAGATAAACGCTAACTTTAATGTATACAATAGAGATATTAAAGCCAAAAATGTTTGATTTATGTGTAGGTTTTGAGCATCAGCGATGATGTCAGGTAGTTTTTCGTCTTTTAGCTATCGCATTACTCCCGAAGTTCCGCCTAGCTACTATGGGAAGCTATTTGACTTCATATACACCCAGTATCTCGTATCTCAGAAGCAGCGTTTCACTGACGTAATCCGCGAGTCGAATGCGGCGGGTGAGCGGTTAACTTATGTGGTTACGGATACGCAGGGCAACCGATTGATTCGTATGGAGGTAAAAAGTGGTACACCGTTTGAGTTAACTATTGATCCGCTAAGTTCAGTTGCGTCACATACGGCTGTTGAGGAAGCTAAACAGGATATACTTATTGCGATGCAGATTTTCACTCAGAACACCAAGAATGCGTCGGTTTATTTTGCTTGGCGTGAGGGTGAGGAGGTGGTTCCTGAGGTTTACACTAAGCCTGAGAAGTCGTTTAATCGTATGTTTTTGGAGACGCAGATTCTGTTTTTTGTGGTTTTTATAGTGTTCGGCATGTTTATTTTTATTACACTTTCGGTTGTTATGCCTGATGTTTTTTGGGTGGCACCTCTTGCTTTGATTCTTATTCAGTTGGGGTTTGTGTTTTTCCATAACAACGTTATTGCGCGTAGCGCAGATTGGCATATCACGGCAGAGAACCCTACAATTCACATTT
>CAYPGY010000102.1:0-8811 GCA_964410435.1 uncultured Candidatus Bathyarchaeia archaeon | reverse complement strand
CGGGCGTAGCAAAAGTATCCGTCTACTAAGCCTAATATTTATCGTAGGCTTCCAGTAGCGGTACAAGCGCGGTGTTAACGCCCTTCAACCCTACCACTGTGAGGGTTAAAAGCACTGTTTCCCGTATTTCCTCGCGGCTTGCTCCGGCTTTCTTGGCAAACATTACATGCGCAAGTGCAGCGCCCACGTCGTCTGTGACGATTTTCATGGCGATGTAGAGTAGCTGCTTAGTTTTGCCATCCAGCGCAGACGGCTTAGCTATTGCTTCGATTAGTTTGTTGAATGCCCCGGCGATTTCAGGGGACTCAGATTGGAAAACCATGTATCCAGATTTACTCATAATAGGTCAGTAATCGCTTAGTTGTTTCCTAAATAAAACGCTTATGAAAACCGCTGGAAGTAATTCCTTCCAAATAGCAGCTAATTCGCGGTTTCTTAATCTATAGCTGTTTACCTATCTGCTCTATTAGCCGGTCTATGCAGAAACGATAGAGGGGGTACCTAAACAGCTTGATAGGGAGGGGGAGGTACTTCCGATGAGGGTGCTCTGCTTAGTTGTTCAGCCATTCATAATGCTCACGCACGATGGGTCTAGCAGTCTTTACTATGCGGTAGGCTTCGTTTAGTTGCATTCCATATTGCTGCGCAATTATCGAGGCAACAATGAATGGGCTTCTGTCAACGCCTTCTATACAGTGGACTAATATCCTAGCTGTTGGCGTTTGCTCTATGATGTTTTGGACGGCGTCGATGGCTTGGCTGAGGCCTTTTATCCATGGGTCCTCTTTTGGGTGGGCTATGCTGGTTGGTATGGGTTGGCTGTGAAAGCGAAAGCCATTGTTGGATAATGCGAAGAGTTCGGCTTCTTTCTGGATTAGCTCCGGCTCGGGGCAGACGCTGACGACATGCGTGATGCCGAGGCGCTTGAGGTTACCCAATGCCTGATTGGGTTCAGGCCCAAGAATGTCGATTACCTGACTTAAGAAAAGTTGGTCTGTTATCTGGTTAATCACTCTTTGTTTCTCTCCCTTCCGAATGCTTTTTTGAGGCAACGATGTAGGGTATAAGCTGTTCGGCTCAATGACTGAAAAATTCAGGCGATAACCCCTAACATGAGGAAATAACGGTGCACCCCCGCAGCCGAAACAGAGCAAACACATACCACCAAGCAGATTACCCACGTAAACGTTGACCGTTAAATAAGAGGTCTATAGTCCGCAGAGCTATTTTACGAGGCCGAAGAAGCTTGTTTCCAGCATCGTATCAAAGTGAGAAGTCAGCAACGCTGGATTGAAGCCGCTGCCACCATACGAGAGCACCGCAACCCGGAAACTCAGCCAGATCAAAGTCGCGGGCAACTCGGTTTTCCGCTGCGGAATAAGCACATACACAAACAGGTACGGAAGATACCAATTCTGGAAGTACGGCAACATAAACGAGGGTAAAAGCAGAAAAACCGCGGACATCGACATCAACTTATTCTTGTTCAGCATGTAAACCGCGTAAACCAGTGTCCCTGTAAGCGTCAACAGCACCGCAGAAGCCTGCACAGACCAGTTAATCTGCGCGTTAGGCAAAAACGCGTTAACGCCATTCATAATCAACTCCGGACGCGTACCCAGCAGATACGGCAAACTCAGATAAGCCGTAACCCCACTCAAAGCCGCCAGCAGCACCGCAGAAACCGCAAACTTGTTCCGAACTAAACCCAAAAAGCCCCTCTGCTGCAAAAGCATAGCCGCCGCAACTAAGATGAATGGGAACAGGAAAATCGCTGACTGATACTTGAACAACACCGAAACCCCAACCATCAACAGCGAAACGTCATAGCGCTCAGCCAGAAAGGCGAGCACCGCCAAAAGCCCGAAAAGAAATGGCACCGAATCAAACATGCCGTCAGCCGCGAAAACCACAAGCGACAAGTAAATAATGTAGACGCCAGCCACCATCAGCGCCAAGTCAAAGTATTCGCGAATCAGTAGCATCCGCTCTCGTCGGGTGCCTGAACGCAGAACACTAACGTTCTCGCGAGCTTTTTTGAGTTCCAACCGAGGAAAACTCCGCTGACTAAAATAGCGCATAAAAAAGTAGTACAGGCAAACATGCGCAAACAGCAGAAACACCGCCACCTCAAGCTTAAACGCAACAGCAGCCTCAACGCCAGCCTCAACAAGCATGCTAAACGGCAGAAAAAGCACCACACTCCCCACTGGGTAAAGATGCGGCATTTCAGGCCAAGTAACAAACATAAACGATGACTTATCCGCAGAAGCCAACACATCCAAAGGTTGACTGAACACTGCTAAACCGTTTTTAACAAACAGGTTAGCTGTGTAGGTGTGTCGTGCATGGTCAGTGTACCAGTTATCGAAAGTCGCCAGCGGACTGGAATTAAACGCTAACAAAGCGAGCCACAGCAAAAGCGACAGTGAAAGCAGAACAAGCAAAAACCGCTTCCGGCTACTATTCAACGCCTTCACAGACGACTTATCCGAGCATAAATGCGGTTTCTCACAGATCACCCAGTACAGTAACGCCAGAAGCACAATAGAGACAGCCACAAAAAACAGCGCCTTAGCAGACGCAGAGAGCCAAACATAGGGGTAACTGAACTCAGGCTGATCTACAACCACCTGGAAATGCACATCGCCGGAGTTGGCGCCGTCAACTAGGAAAACAGCTTCATAGTAGTCTGCGCCACTCTGAAAAGAGTAAGAAACATCTTCCGAACCCAAATAGCTGTAGATGCTATGCCCATAAGTTATGACCGAGAAGTTCCAAACAAAATCTCCTGACGTATCCACCAGCAGGGTTAATGACTCGTTACCTAAGCTGGTGTTTCCATGAAAGTTCCCTATGCCCTGTCGCCGCTCCTCGTTTGGGCTTAAATGGAAAGTGTCGTCGATTATAGTTCTAGAGCTGGCTTCGCCGGTTGAGTGGGCGTAAATGCTTGCGAGCGATAAAACGACGCTTAGCACCATTAAGACAGCGCCGATTAGAAAGAAAACTTTTGTTCTGCCCATCTTCACCGTGTCATCCGTTACTCCAAATAAGAGTTAACTAATTTGTGCACAAAAGTTTTATCATAAAAACTTACGAGCGCCAGACCGCGCGAAGGGTATATGTTAGGAAGCTCTTGATTTCTCCCCATGCAAGCTTAGATTTACCCTGCTTGCGGTTCACAAACAGCACAGGAGTTTCTTTGACTTCAAAGTCTCTAAGCGAGGCTTGCCTGACTGTTTCAATCTGGATTTCATAAGTTGTGCTGTGTAGACTGCTTATTGCTTCTCGTAGAAAAGCGGTTGAGTAGCAGCGAAAACCAGCGGTGCAGTCCTGCAGTTTCAGGCCCAAAAGAGCTCTTGCGATGGTGTTTGCGGTTTTACTGATAATTTTTCTTGTAAGCGGCCACCCTTGGATTTTTCCGCCTTTACTGTAACGGCTGCCGATAACGATTGCACAGTCTGATTCATGCATTGTTGTGAGGAGTTTTGGTATGTCCCGAGGGTTATGTGAGTAGTCTGCATCCATTGTAAAGACGTATTTAGGTGGATTCTGGGCAGAAAGGTAAATTTTGAATCCGTCAGTAATTGCTGTGCCCAACCCAGTTTTTTTTGGTCTGCTGTATAGTAGGAGGTTGGGGTATTTCTTCTGTTTCTCCGCCACTACATCGGCGGTTCCGTCTGGGCTTGAGTCGTCGATTACTAAAATCTGTGCGTCTAAGCCGAGGTTTTCGATGTCCTCAATTAAATTAGCGATGTTTTCTGCTTCGCCGTAGGTTGGAAGAATCACCCCGATTTCCGTATCTTGGGGGGTTCCTGTTATCTGATAGCCCATAGATGATAATCAATTGTCAATAGCAGTGTGAGTTTATTAATAAACTTTTTAGCGTTAGTTAGTTTTCGGTTTTGCGCTCTCTATCTTTTTCTTATAGTACTTCAGCGGGTGGTAGACTTGGCGGCATAGTTCGTCGCGGTTTCTGCATACGCCGTGTGTTTGTAGCACGCTACATTGAGGCGGTGTGTATTTGGTGGCTGACCCTCTTTCGCCTGCGATGTGCTCTATTTGGTATCGGGTTAAGCGTTCGTTGTAGTCGCTGAAGGTTTTATAGAGCTCGTTTACGGCTTCAGCGGTCATGCCGATGTTTAGCAGGAAGCTGGTTAGTGTGAATCTTCCAATGTGTGAAAGGTGATGCGCCTGCTTTGCCTCGGCCATTAGCATGTTAATGCATGGCGGAAACGCGGTCATGGTGACTTCTTTTGGCATTTCCTCGGTTTCTTGCCCTATAATGTCTTGCGCGAGGACATTCAGTTTGTTGGCGATGAGGTTAATGTCTTCGGGCAGGTTCTTGATTTCGTCGATGTCGAGGCGCTTTTCGACGCGGTTTTTGATTTCTTCTTGCAGTAGTCGCGCGGCTTTTTCCTTGTTAATATAGACATATCCGTTGCTGATAATTTGGTTAACCAGTTTCCATTCGGGTTTATGCATATGAGCCGCGTTTTTAAGATAATTTGCGAAATGAACACCGAAGTCTTTTCCAACGTTTTGTCCACCGATTTTTTGGCCGTCAATTATGTCCCAGCCGAAGTCGCGGGCGATTGTGTAGATTTTTGTTTTTGCCTGCTTCTCGTTCTCGTTTTTGTATTTTAGCATGTCTGAGTATGCTGTTTTAGCAACTGCGAGTGCGTAGCGTTTTTTGATCCAGGGCTTTTTGGTTGCAATGGCGATTATAAGTGAGGCTGCGTATGCAGTGATTTCATTGCGTTCGTCGCGGTCGGGTTCGCCTGTTGACAAGTCAAGGATTGCTGCTTCGATACGTTTCTCTGCACGCTGCAGCACAGACGGGTCTTCGCAGATACTCTGAATCGTGAAATCTAGGTTCTGGATTTTAGAAGAAGCCTGTTTTAAGAAGGGGTATTTGGCGTAATCCTCAAGGGTAATTACAGCCAATTCCATTATTGGATTCCGCTTATTCGGTTTCGATTCTTGGCGCCAGGAAGAATGTTAGTTTGCCCTCTTTTGTCTGTTGGAAGTCGATTTTTACTGGCATATCTGTTGAGAATTCGAGTGTTGCGATATCCGCGGTTGCAGTTGCGGCTTTGATGATTTCTGAGAGGTAGCTTAGGCTGAAGGTTGCTTTGGCGTTTTCTTTTACATCGAGCTCAAGTAGTGCGTCGTTGCCTTTCTGCAGGGTGATGGTTGCGCCCATTAAGTCGCCGGATGCGCTTAGGGTTAATTTTTCTGGTTCTGCTTCGATTCTGACGTGGTCACTTACTAGTTGTGCGTCTTCTATTGCTTGGCTGAGGCCTGTTGTTGTGGTTTTTGCTTTCACGTTAAAGCTGATTTTTGGTGTTGGAACTTCCTCATCAGATGCTTCTAGGGTGGGCATGTTGAAGTTGCGGGCGTATTTACCTTGGATTGTGACTAGGAGTCTGCCGGTTTTGTCGTCGAGGCTTAGTTCGACGGATTCGTCTTTGCCGGCTCTTTTTAGTAGTTTGAGGAGTTCGGATATGTTGAGGCACATTTTTGTGGGTTCGCTGCAGACGTATTCTTGGAAAATGGTTTTTGGCCATTCGAAGTCGATCATGGCGACGCGTGATGGGTCCATAGCGCGTAGTTTTAAGCCGTCTGGGTCGATTTTGAATGTTGCTTCATCAACTAGGATTGAGATGGCGGTGCACATATCCCGGAGCAATTTGGCGTCTGAAACTTTAAGCTTGAACATGTTTGATCCTCTCTCACTCAAGTAATATCTGTTATAATAGGGTATGATTACACTCTGAGTTTATAAATTTAGTCCAGAGCTTATGTGAAAGATGTTCTGTAAGCAGCTGAGACGGCTAGGGGCGGCAGAGATGGCTTTTTTAGCGGTTGCGGCGTGCGTGTTAGGGGCTTTAACTGCGATTTTCAGCTAAACCTCCTCCTATCCCCTATAAACGCTTAAACGGGGCGTTCATTGAAGTAAGTATGACAAGATTTTTCATAGAAAAAAGCAGCTATGAAAATTCAACTATAGATTAAAGGTATTTTTGTGCTGCTTCAATCAAGCCGGAAACCGTCTTATACAGTTCTTCGGCTACTTGCGCTTTTTCTTTGTCGCCGTCAACCCTGACGAGTTCGCCCTTCTCAACGTACTTCATGTAGACCTCGCGCACTCTGCACTGGGTTTCAAGCGTCTCCATCACGGATTTCTTGCGCTGCAACCGCTCAATCACCTTCTCGGGCGGAACATCGATGAAGATGCAGATGTCAGGTTGCAGGGCGCGGGCATTGATATTTTTTATCCACTCCAAACTCAAACCTGAGTTGCCCTGATAAGCTAGCGAGGAGTAGATGTAGCGGTCGCATATGACCAGTTTGCCCTCGTCAAGTGCCGGTTTGACTTCGCTGTACATATGCTCGACGCGGTCGGCGGCGAAAAGCAAAGCTTCAGATTCAATTGGCAGGCGCTTGTTTTCGTATAGGAGGCATTCGCGGATGAAGCTGCCGGTTTTGCCATGGCTGGGCTCCGCTGTAAGTAGGATGCTGTGGGTTTTTTTGAGTTTCTCTGCTAGAAGTGCGGCTTGAGTGGTTTTTCCGCTTCCATCCAAGCCCTCGATGACTAAGAATATGCCTTTTTTAGCCATATACGTCACTGCCAAATTGTTCAGCGTTACACATTATAGGGAGATACATAAATAATAAACCATCCAATCGAAGTGACTTGTTTGCCTAAAGCTTACTGGGGAGAAATCAAGGATCCCGTACATGGCTACGTGTACATAACTGAAGAAGAAAAGGGCATAATCGACACTTACCCCATGCAGCGCCTGCGCAGGCTACGGCAACTGGCGGGGTCAGAGTATGTTTACCCCGGAGCAAACCACACCCGCTTCGAGCATAGCCTAGGCGTTATGTACCTCTCCGGGCAAGTTCTCGTTAATCCAAATATTTCTAGAGTAGCAGGCAGCGACGAAGTGGATATGTGCCGCATATCCGCTCTTTTGCACGACTGCGGGCACGGTCCATTCTCACATGTGTTTGAGCATCTGCTGCAGAAGGAACTGCATAAAACCCACGAGGACATGACCTCTTGGTTAGTGGAGAAAAGCGAAGTCGCAGATAAACTCTCCAAAATGGGCTACAACCCCAAAGAAATCGCTACGTTAGCCGTTGGGAAACTGCACCGAAAAGACCGCGCGTTCCTTGACCAGATCATCAGCAGCGCCGTAGACGTGGACAAGATGGATTTCATCGTCCGCGACACATACCACACTGGTGCAGAGTACGGGTTCATAGACGTTTACCGCCTCATACACGCCCTCGACTTATTGGGTGAAAACCTGGCAGTGGAGTTGGGTGCGCTTTCCGCGCTTGAAGCCTTCGTTATAGCCCGCATTGAATCATTCAAAAGCATCTACTTCCACCGCGTAGGAAGAGCCGCACAGATCATGCTATCTTTAGCCATGGAGAAAGCCAACGAGGAACTCGGTTTAACCTCATTCAAAACACCCGAAGATTACCTATCGATTGATGACTACACGATTTGGGGTGCACTAAAGAAATGCAGAGCTTCAAACGAGATCATCAGCAACCTCGAGAACCGCCGCATGCTCAAATGCGCCTATGAACGCACATTCTACGAGAAGGATGACATGATATCTAAGTTGTTTGGACAGGAATCCTACCGCAATAAGGTATGTGAAGAAATCGCTCGGGAGGCAGGCGTGGCTTTGGACGCCGTCATGATCGATGTGCCCACAGTACCCTCTGTGCCGTATCATCATGGGGTTTTGATGGGTTCCACGGAGCTTCCAGTGTTTACCCGAAGCCCAGCGGGAGAGAAGAAGCTGCAGCGCCTAAGTGAAAGCTCAAAGATTTTCGAGACCCTAAAAGGCTTCATGAACATCCTAAGAGTTTACACTGACGCCGCCAACCGTGCCAAAGTGGAGAAGGCAACGTCTAGAGTGCTGGGCAAGATTCCTTCAACTGCAAAAATCTCTTTATAGCCTCGACTATGCTGTTTCTTAAATACTAGTCATTGCTTAGGAGATTAGATACGCAATAGAGTGCGTGGGAAGGGAAACATGATGTCCAATCCAGCTAATGCAGATGACAAGAAAATTATCAGTGTAAGAATCAAACGTAAGCCAGAACCGCAACCGCCTCAGCAGCCGCCGGTGAAATCAACGCTTTACTCTAGAGAGGAAATCCGCAGGTTCGTCAGCGAATTTGTCTCCTCTTGGATACGCGGCGACATCGTCATCCGTTTCCCAACAGCGGCTGAACTCGCAAAGAAAACCCCGTTAAACATCGCGTTCCCAAATGACCCGTCAGTCACTGCTGAGCTAAAAATCAAAGAGCACTACGTTGATTTGCTCTCCATTGTGGCAGGCATAAAAGCTGTCCCAGCCGACGAGCAGGAGAAGGCAATAGATGAAGTGTTCAAGATGATGCTTATGTTCCGCAGTTCAAACCGCATTGAAGGCCGCATCATGTCAAGTGACCTTGACAAGCGTGTCGCCAAGCTTGAGGAAACTGTCAAGAATCAGGCTAAACTTGTTGATCAGATTACGGGGTACCTGTTTACTCCGAAAAAGGGCAAAGCCGCTAAACCCACCTCAGTCAACCCCGCACAAAGTAGCCTCTAAGCGGATATTACTGCCTGCGGGTTATGCCAAAAAAGCCGGTGTGGAGGAAGCTAGAAGATGCTTTGCCGCTGAAACTGGGCTTCTGGAAGGGGAAGGTTTATTCAGAAGAGTTTGTATTTTGCTTGTGCTTCGGACTATTGCATGCTCCGGTAGTATAGTCCGGTCAAGTATACCGGCCTTTCGA
>CAYPGY010000101.1:0-8850 GCA_964410435.1 uncultured Candidatus Bathyarchaeia archaeon | reverse complement strand
CAGCTTTCAATACGACTTGTACGTACCATTCGCTGAAGTCCTGGGTTTTCTTTACGGTTACTCCGGTATCGGACATGTGAGATTCGCTTCTTTGCAGTGTATTGCGTCTGGCTGGATATAAAACGGTAACGGCGAGAAAAACCACTTAGAACGTCTTTTTTTGCTGCATACCAAACAGATAAGTGAAGCTGTTACTAAAAGGAAAATAGCTAGATAGGTATTGGCTCATCTGTTATGTATGCTTTTTCTTTTCTTAGGGCATATACGAAGGTGTACTTGTTTAGAACATCTCTACCTAAAATACTGGGTATCCTAAGGATTCTTTCATTTACTTCTGCATGCCTCAGAATACAGAGGCTTTCGATGGGTTCAATAAACTGTTTTTTATCAGCTTGATTGAAAATTAAATGTGCGTCTTCGAGCACATATATATCAACGCAGCCACCGATACCTAACATACCGTTCTCTTCTCGATGTAATGTGGCATAGTCAATTCCAAGTCTGATCGCATCTTTATCACTAATTGTTGTTCGAATGGCACCTGTGTCAACCAAGAATTTTACTGATGCATACAAGTGCAGGGAGGGTGATTCTATGATTGCTCTAACATAAGCGCCTTCTAGTGCACCAAATTTAAAGGTGAAGGGTATTCGCAAGTGCTGTTGCCTGCTAAAGAATTAGACCTAACTCTTCAGAGGTAATGTATTCAACGGCGATTTGGTTGTAACTATCTGGATACTGTTTTTTTAGCTCCTTAACTAGTTGCTTTAAATCAGGATTGTGTGCGATAACGGCCTTGTTGAGAATTGCCACCCACTGATTATTGTAGTCTGCTTTCAGTTTATCATAGTTCTCGTTTAGCCATTTATCGTTTTGTTCTAATTTGGTCAGAACATTGACAGCAGACATCATACAAATGTCCTCTCTTGAATATGGCTTGTCTAATGCTTAAAACATTTTTCCTTCGATCACGAAAAAATTTTTGCATGGAAAGTATAAACGACGGTTACACTTTTGTATAGCCTGTGGTTATACTTTTATTCGTAAAGAAATGAAAGTCGGCCCCAAAGGCCAAGTCGTCATCCCACGCGCCATCCGCAAAGCACTCAAAATCGAGCCGGGCATGAAGGTAACGATTACGCTTGAGGACAACAAGGCGGTGCTGGAGAAACCAGCGTTCGACGCAGTAGCAGTCTTCAGACGTGTTGCTCGTAGCGGCAAATCAGTTGACGAAATAAACCCCCACTCGTACGAAGAGGAACTGGAAGAGAGAACCCGCCGTGCTCTATCTGGATGCTAACGTTTTCATTTTTGCAGCCCTAAGCACGAAGGAGTATGGGGATAAAGCCGAGGCTGTATTGAATAGAGTTCAGCTTGGTGAAGAGGCTGCGGTTACTTCAGCGTTGACTTTGGACGAGGTTTTCTGGATGGTTAAACGGAACCGAGGTGTAGAGAAGGCGATAGAGACTGCCGAGGCGATACTTAATTTCCCCAACCTTGAAATCATAGCCGCAGATAAGGAGACAGCGATGGCGGCGGTTGCGCTAATACGAAAGTATAATCTGGCGCCGAGGGATGCTCTTCATGCTGCTACGGCGATTGCATGTGGGATTGATTTTCTGGTTACTTCAGACGCGCATTTCAGCAGGGTTAAAGAGTTGAAAGTGAAAAGCCTCGAGTAAGCCCCGTTTTGGCTCTATAGGTGAGGAATGTGGTGTAACGATAGGGTAGGTAGGGCTTTTTCGTATTACTTACAGAATCAGTTCAACCTACAGTTGACCTGATATATAAGGGAGGGGTAGGTCCGCAGAACAACAGAAAAGCCGCTTTTTATATGGGACAGGGAGGCACACTGAGAGCAACAGCAAGATCGCCGTATACAAAAGCATCAACCAAACACCGCACAAACTGCTCTTACGCCAAACCTATTTGAAGCCTATTAGAAACTCTATGCAGGAACCTATAGATGGGTAGGCGCTGACCAGTCTGTTTGGGGCCTATTAGTGGTTCTATGCACAAACTATAGAGGGTAGGTAGCTGGATTTTGCCAACCTATTTGGAGCCTAATATCCATGGTATGCACTGCACCTGTAGAGGGGGTCTAGGACTTGTCGAGGTCAGGCCTTGTTTTTCCTCTGCTCTGCGGCAAAATCAGGTTCCTATCACCTGTCAGGTCCTTTTGGAGTTTTTCGGCTCGCGCGGCGACTTTTTCGGCTTCTGCCTTGATTTCGGGGTCCGTCATTTCTTCTTTGCGTTTCTCATTAGACTCTAAGATGAAGCGCAGCATGTCGGAATCGTAGCTTTTCAGCAACAACTCCGTGTTAGGAATCAGGCAGTGACCGCCGATAAACCCAGGAAACATGATTGGGCGATCCAGCCGTTGCCTGTGCGTATCCTCAAGGAAGTCGACTGTGTCGTTGAAGTCAGCACCGTTAGCTCTTGCGATTCGGTGCATCTCCTGGAAGCACGCGATCATCCACGCGCGATAAGTGGTTTCGAAGATTTTGCCGAGTTCTGTTTCGCGGCAGCTCTTAAGCACTTTGACTTGTAGCCCAAGCTTCTCGAAATGCGCCTTCGCCAACTCGCCGGCTTTTGGGGTTGCTCCGCCAACGTATTTCGGCCAGCGCTTCATCTCCCAAACCATGTGCTCAGCTGTGATATGCACTCCACGTGCAGGGGAATGAACCACTTCGCACCTGCACTTATCAGCCACCTTTAAGGTGGTTCCCGGCGGAACCGTACTGTTGATAATAACCAGTTTGGGCTTGTACTGCTCAACGTAACCCGCAACTATCTGGGCGAACTTGTCAGGGTTGCCGCATGGTATGCTAACCTGCAAAACATCAACTTTGCTTGGAAATGTGGTTTTGTCCTGACCCAGCTCACGCATCTTAGCCTCGTCAAGATCAACCCCGTAAACAGAAAACACATCCTTCTTCTCGCCATAAAGCGTAAACAGTGTGTGGCCGATTTCGCCCAAACCGACAAGCAGTACAGTTTCCTTAGCCAAAGCATATGCCTCCAAAGTGCTTAGGTCAAAGTTAATGTTAAACTATTTAAAGTTGGAGCACAGAACTTGAGCCTATGCAGACCTCAAAGCGTGGAGTAGGCATCGTACAGGGCGCAAACGTGCAAATCGGTGAAGGATGCGCCATCTGGAACTACGTAGTAATCGGCGACAACACAAAAATCGGCGAAGGCACCATCATCGGCAGCTTCGTAGACCTCGGCAAAGAAGTCACCATAGGCAAGAACTGCAACATACAAGCACATGTCACAATCTCAAACGGCTGCGTGCTAGGCGACAACGTGTTCATCGCGCCAAACAGCAGCCTGCTAAACGACAAGTACCCCAAAAGCCCATTCATGACGCCGCCAGTCATCAAAGACCACGCGGCGATCGGCGGAGGAGTAACAATTTTACCAAACGTAACAGTCGGCGAAAAGGCGGTTGTCGGCGGCGGAAGCGTAGTCACAAAAGATGTACCACCCCAAACAGTAGTCGCTGGCTGCCCCGCAAAGAAGGTTATGACGCTTGCCCAGTTCGAGGCGAAGCGTGAAGAGTTCTTAGCAGAAAAACAGAAAGGTCACTAAACATGCGAGTATGGTATGACGCCTGCACCGGTAAGCACGCTAGGTACGGCTCAGCCATCGGTAAAGAAATCCGCAGACGAGACCACACCTACATTTTCACCACCCGCGAGCACCCCGACACTTTGCCGCTGATGAAGGTGCTTGGCGAGAAACCGCTCGTAGTCGGCAAGTACAACCCCGGCACACTCGCATCTCGACTGCAGGAAAGCGCGGAACGCATCATCGAGTTCTCCAAACTCTTCGAAGAAAATAAGCCAGATGTCGCAATCGCGCATCAATCCGTCGAGTTATGTCGGACAGCATTCGGTTTAGGCATCCCAATCATCCTCACAGCAGACACACCACACGCACTCGCAGTAAACAGACTAACAATCCCATTCGCACACACCGTAGTAGTGTCGGAAGCACTGCCGAAGAGCTTCACTAGAGCATACTGTGCACAACGTGTTGTGCCGTTTAAGGGCGTTGATGAAGTAGCATGGATACAGGGCTTCAAACCCACAAAAATGCCCACACTCAAGAAGCCGCTTATTGTGCTGCGACAAATCGAGAACAAAGCCGCATACGCTAAAGGCCAAGCCGACAATGCCAAAACATTGGCGGAGAAGCTGGGCGAACTCGGCAACGTGCACCTACTGGAACGTTACAATGGCGATACAGAAGCACATAAGCAGAAAGCCGCGTTTGAGGATTCAGCTAGCCTCGTCGCCAACGCCGACTTAGTAGTCAGCTACGGAGGAACAATCAGCCGAGAAGCAGCCCTACAAGGCGTGCCAAGCATAGCAATCGGCGACATGGCAGACACCTACGTGAACACTTACCTCGCCAAAAAGGACTTCCCGCTATTCATCACATCCGAAGATAAAGTGCTGGGGCTCGCCAAAAAGTATCTAGGCAAACGCTTCGACGTCTCTGCAAAGCTTGCTGACCTTGAGAATCCTGTGAAGATTATCGCTAACTTAGTAGACGACTTAAAATCTTAGGCGAATACTACTTCGATTCTGTCGCCTGCGTTCACACGGTACTTCTCCGAGAAGCTTCCCTGATTAAGCGCTAATTCTAGAAAGCCATGGCTGCCGACCAGCGCCAGCGGCTCCTGCGGCTTAGCGGCCCCATACGTTTCGGAACGGGGCATCTGAAGCGAAATATGGTGCAGGTTAACTTTTACCGTTTTAGCCTCAGCTACTTCGGCTCCGCCGATGTTGGTGATTACATTGCCGAAGCCGTCCACATGCAGCACTTCACCGAAGACGGAACCATTCCTGCGTTCGACAGCGGCAAATTTGGGAATGACTGGATCGGTGATTTCTACGCCGAACTCTTGGGGATTCACCCCTTCATCAAGGTATGCTGCTGCTGGTGCAAAGATGTCTCTGCCATGAAAAGTGCTCGAGACCTCTGGCAGCATATACTTCTGATTTGTTAACTCGTAAATGTGCTTGATTCCCTGCGCCTTTGCGGCAAGCATCAAAACACCGTTGTCTGGGCCAACAAAATACGCTTGCTTCGTCTGCACAACGATAGCTCTGCGAGACGTTCCAACGCCGGGGTCCACCACAGCCACATGTACCGTACCCTTCGCGAAGTACGGCGCAACTGAAGCTAAAACAAACGCAGCCATGCGAACGTTGTACTTGTCGATTTGGTGGCTTACGTCAACAATGTTTGCGGCTGGCTTTATTGAATAAATTACTCCCTTCATCTCGGCAACATATGGGTCCTTTAAGCCGAAGTCGGTTGTTAGGGTAATCATCTTTTTAACCGCCATGTACTACTGGAACAAAAACGATTTCATCGCCATCACACACCTTGGTTTCGTATCCATCTAGAACGCTGATTTCGACGCCGTTGACAAGCACCAGCGAGTTTGACCTAGCATCGTTTAAGTCTCCATCAGAGAACGTGTGCTTCAAAGCCGGAAGCTCCCGTGTGAGGCTATCAACAACGTCTTTAATGGATTGACCATCATTGAACGCCAAGGTCAACTGTGTTTTTCCTGAAAGATGCCGCAGTGCACCAACCAACTTTACAGTGACAGCCAATTTTCATCAACAACGATACATTACAAGACGATGATTAAAGATATATCGTTAACATTCGTACCGGTTTGCCCAGTGAAGATGAGGTCGCCAAGCCGCTGAAAGAAGCGGTAAGAGTCATTGTCCGAGAGGAACTGCTGGGGGTTTAACCCAAAACCGCCAGCTCGTTTACTTGTTGACGCGTCGATTATTGCGCCTGCTGCGTCGGTTGGGCCATCAATGCCATCCGTACCGACAGAAGCCACCACAACACCCGAACGCGACTCTTTGAGTTTTATAGCTGCTGACAGCGCAATCTCCTGATTTCTTCCACCAATCCCTTTTCCAGTCACCTTCACGGTTGTTTCTCCACCGACGATTACTGCAGCTGGAGTAGCCAAAGGATTACCTGAAGCAACAATTTCACTGGCAACAGAGGATAGTAAAGTGCCCACTGTTTTAGCTTCACCCTCAATTGTAGAAGTCAATAGCAACGTGTTCAGCCCCAATCTTTTCAGGTAGCTGCAGGCGGCAAGGCTTGCTGTGCGGTTGCTGCCTAAAACGACGTTGTAGACTTTAGTAAAAGCAACATCATCTGCTTTAGGGGTTTCCTCAATCAGGCCTTTTTCTCCGTCGGCTATAACCTTTCTTACGGATTCTGGCGCATCAGCCCACAAACCGTACCTTTGCAGCACACCCTTAGCATCGGAGAAAGTCGTAGAGTCAGCAACAGTTGGTCCTGAAGCAATAACATCCAAAGGGTCACCTACAACGTCAGATAAAATCAGGTTTAACACTGTTGCAGGATAAGCCGTCTTAGCAAGCCAGCCGCCTTTGAAGCCTGAGAGATGCTTGCGAACGGCGTTGACTTCGTTTATTGCAGCGCCGCTTTTCAGCAAAGCAGATGTTAGCGCCTGCTTATCCTCAATGGATACGCCGCCTCGGGGATAAGGCATAAGGCTTGAGCCGCCGCCGGAGATGAGACATATAACTAAGTCTTCAGCATCTGCTTTCTGGACTAAATCCAGCATTCGGCGAGTGCCTTCAACACCTGCTTCGTCGGGTATTGGATGCCTCGCCTGATGGAGCGTGATGCAGCTTGTTTTGCTTGCGCAGCCATACGGAACGTTCACAACTCCAAGAGTGATTCTATTACCCAAGATTTCTTCAAGTGCTTGAGCCATGGAGCCAGAGGCTTTTCCGCCTCCGACAACGTAGATACCCCTGTACGTTGATAGGTCAAAGAAGTAGCCGCCAACCTGAAGTAAACCATTTTTAAGGGATAATTTGGAGGCGACTATTTTTTTGGGATCCACTACGTCGATTGCGTATTCCAAGCTTTCAATGGCTAGTCTGCGGGCTTTTCTATCAAGATCAGTTGAACCGTTTTCTATCAGGGCGATTTTATTCTTTACAGCAGCCATAGACAGACCTGATTAAGTATAATTAGCAGTTGCTAAAAACAGTTGATACAATAGCTAGCGCTTAACAGGTAATATTTGTGAAAATTGTTGAAAAGGGTTTAGCTGAAGGTATCCAGTTTTTCCTGCGTCAAAGTCTCCACGATATCAGTGGCGATATCCACAATGGAATCCGCCTGCTTCATCATGACGTCACCGTTCACTTCCTCCACTTGAGAGAGCTGCTGAACGATGGTTTCGACTTCCATTAAGAAACGCAGAACTGAATCGTTCGACGCGGGATTCTTTGCAACTTCTTCGCGGATAAGTATCTCGATAAAGGCAGGTTCACCAAGGCTATAGTAAATAGCGTTTCTTGCCTTGCGTATAGCTTCCACAACTAGGCTTGGAGCCATGTAAGGGATTTTTCGTGCAGCTTCCAACTCGGCTTTTGCTTCACGAAGGTACCTTAGCGCCCAACCTTTACGGTACATATCCATCATGCAAAGGTTACCTGTATTTATTCGGCGATTTCTTCTTCGATGTCGGTGTCCATTTCAGAGCTGGCTTGAGCTAATGCTTTTGTGCGTGTGATGTAGCCTGCTACTTTGTTGCGTACACGTGTAGTTGTGCCCTGTGTGACTTCGTCTACGGTGCGTTTGTTTTCGTCGAAGTTGGTGTTGAATTTGTCGGGGAAGCGAGTCATTAGTTCTTTGCCAAGATGCTTTATCTGCTCAGTCTTTACTTTTCCCAGATTAATTTCCTCCGGTTGTATTGTGTTAGTTTTCTCCTACGTTTAAAAGCGTAGAAGCAACCTTCAATAGAAGATAGGCGTAATTTAAGCTTACGCCTCAAAGCACCTGTTTTAGCAGCCGACTGGTTGTGAAGATGGCTACTGGGGCAGTTTTACGCCAAAAAAGGCTTCAAAGTTTTTAGCTATCTGCTCTGCGGCTTCCTCAACAGGCATTTTCTTGATTTCCGCAATCGCCTCTACAACGTTATGTATGTATGAGGGTTTAGTTAATTGACCGTTGTAGGGTTTCTTGTAATAAATAACTGGACCGTCAGTTTCGCTCATGATGTTTGTTATGGGTGCTTTATCGACGACTTCGCGGATGCCTGCGGAGTAGGTGACTGGTGGCCCTTCGGTTATGTAGTAACCGTTGTCTATGGCTTTGGCGAGTGCAGTCATGGGGTAACTGAACCAGTGTAGCAGCACCTTTTTAACTCGATACGATGGAAGCATATCGACTATTTTGTCGGTTGTGCCTCTTGAGTGAATGATTACTGGGAGGTTAAGTTGCTCGGCCAAGTGTAGCATCTGGTCGAATACGGCTGTTTGTTTTTCCCAGATGGTCTCGTACTTGTTGTCGAGGCCGATTTCACCTATGGCTTTAACGCTGTGTTTATGCGCAAGGATGAATTCGATGGTTTCCTGAACTTCGTTTTCGCCGATGGTGTTGATGTTCCACGGGTGTATTCCAAGCGCAGGATACACTATAGTGGGGTACTTTTCGGCGAGGGAGATATCGTTTTGGCATGTCTTGAGGTTCGTAGAGTTAGTCACAAGGGCAACTACGCCTGCGTTTTTTGCATCAGCGATCAACTCGTCAATATGACCCTCGTATTCCTGTTCAGATAAATGCACGTGAGCGTCTATTAACCGCATTATTCTCAGCGCTATATTCCGTGGTGATGGTATAAAAATTTTCTTTAAATCTTTAACGGCAAGTATAGGGTTATGGCTATTTTAACGCAAAAATAGATAACAAAGGTTAAATACAGCCTTAAATAGAAAAAGAAGCTGAAGAGATGTCGATATGACTGAATTAGAAATA
>CAYPGY010000100.1:0-8960 GCA_964410435.1 uncultured Candidatus Bathyarchaeia archaeon | reverse complement strand
CCGCGCCAAAAGGCGCTAAGTGCAAAATATAACCGGGTTTTAAAAACAGAGAAGTATGAGGGATAAAAGAAGGAAGCAGCCCCGAAGAGCCGCCGCCTCTTATCTCCGCCCTGACCGAAAGGCAATAGAAAAAAGAAAAGAAAACAATGTTTGTACGCACAAACTAGTCGGCAGAAGTCTTAGCTAACTCAGGCTGCTTTAACGCATACCGCAAACAGTACGGATTACGCAGAGCCATCAACGTCTTACCTGCTTTAATTGCGTTATCTATTACACTTGTTCTTCAAATGGCACAAACTTTGTCACATGGCCAAAACGCCTGCTTAGTTGCTTTAAAGGAAAAATAACAATATACCTTGATTATGTTGATAGATGTTAGCGTTTGTTACCAATTAGCAATATTTATAAGCGTATACAATCATAGAGGTTTTTGCGCGAAAATGTCCTTGCTATGCTAAGTGGGATAAGAACCCGGGAATCTGCGAGATATGATCGGGTTTTTCGCGCAGTTTCCTGTACATGGATACAGGCTGGCTGGGATTTGAACCCAGGAATGAAGGGCTGCGAGTCCCTCCGCATTATCCTTGCTATGCATACCAGCCCAGCTTATCTTTTCCACTATTAACACTTATAAGACTGTTGTATTTTTACCCAAAAATGTTGCTTTTTAAAGGCTTTTCAGCAATAATGGTTATTTGTTTAACATTTTGGTCTTTTTTGCGCTTTGGGTTTCGTCGTGGGGATCGTTTGTCCCTTTTAAGTAGGTGACTGTTGCTGATTTGTGGGCTAATCTGTGGAGCCACGGGTGGTACAAGACGCATTATCCGTTGCGGCTCTCTTTATGCTGATGACGGGCTAACCGAACTTTATGGGCCATGCTAGTGCCCGACTTGCATTTTTGCTGTTCATTGCTGTCTTTTGCTTTCGCTGTATCTATAGCTGGTTACCTAACTGCTCTATTTGGCGCCTAATATCCGATCTATGCACAGCACCTATAGAGGGGGTACCTCCACTTTTAGCGCTTTAAATAAGGGGGGTCTAGTCGAAAATCACAGTTGAGGTCTAGAACAGTTTAAGTTGGTTAACCGCATTAACAGAACTATACGAACGTGAAATTGTATGCCATATGACAGTGAAGAGTTAGCGAAGTTCCGCCTCTCGGGCAAAATTCTGCGCGAAACAAGAGAAGAAATGCGCAGCTACGTCAAAGAAAACATGCCGATTCTTGAGGTCTGTGAAAAAGCAGAAGATTTAATCCGCTCTAAAGGCGGCAAACCCGCGTTCCCAGTCAACGTGTCAATCGACGAAGTCGCCGCACACTACACAGCCGTCCCAAACGACAAATCAACCATCCCAGCAGGCTGCACCGCAAAAATAGACATCGGCGTCCAAGTTGACGGATACGTCACCGACACCGCATTCACAGCAGCATTCAACCCTGAGGGACGCCAAATGACCCAAACCGCTGAACTCGCACTTAAAACAGCCATCGACGCCATCCACGGCGGAATCCAACTCGGCGAAATCGGCGCACTCGTCGAAAAAACAATCAAAAACCGCGGCTTCAAACCAATAGCTAACCTAACAGGCCACAGCGTCGGACGCTACCTCATCCACGCAGGAACATCTATCCCAAGCGTCTCAGGCTTTAACCCCCGCAAACTCGAAGTCGGCGGAGTCTACGCCGTTGAACCCTTCGTCACCTCGCCAGACGCAGAAGGCATAATCGAAGACACACCGCAAACCACGATTTACCGTTTCCTGAAAACCAAATCGCTAAAAACCGAATCAGCAAAAAAACTCATCAAGCACATCGAAAAAGAGTTCCATACACTGCCATTCGCGGAAAGATGGACAATCGGCGTTTTGCCAGCAGAGAAGCATAAAGCCGCCTTTAAAGAGCTGCTTGCATCTAAATCAATCATGGCGTACCCAGTTTTCGTGGAAGCCACCGGAAAACCAGTAGCTCAAGCTGAACACACGCTGCTGATAACAGAAACAGGCTGCGAAGTATTAACTTAGCACACAAAACAAAAAAATAAAAAAAGGTTGGCCTTAGCCGCTTAAACGGCGTAGGTTTTCTCTTTCTCTTTAACTTCCTTATAGATGCCAGATATCATCTGCTTGCCACCGCATTTACCGCACGCAACATCCAAGTCCTTAAAGACGAAGTCGCCGCGTTGGAACTCACGCGTGGTCTTGTTTGCGCAACCCTTGTTCTGGCACTCAAGGATAGTCATCACCTTAGGGATGTCAAGCTTAACTTCCGCCGCCTGCTTTCTGGACTGGAACAGGAGAAAAGCACACATAGCCATCGCGATCAAGCCGATGCCAGCGAATAATCCTGCGGTGATTGTGTCACCTGTCAGCATGACCTCCGCCGCCACGAACAACGCCACGATGGAAAGCGCCAACACCACCAGCACTATAAGTATCAGGTAGGTGTTGATTCTGCTGCTGGTTGAAGTGGAGTTTGTTTGCTTACTTCGTATTGCTTTTCTCATTATTGACCAACTCCGATGCTGTTACCGACACCGACAATCAGCACGGTATCGCCTTCTTTGGTGCGTTCCTTAACTACGTCGCGGACACGCTCAATTGCTTTATCTGCAGCCTCATGAATTTCGCGCCTCATCGGTGAAACAGCGTCTCCAATGTCCTCTTTAACAATTACTGCGTAGAGCGGCAGCTTGTACTTCGTGACTTTCTCCTCGATCTTGAAAGCGTCAACACCTGGACCGCCAATTGCGGCGCCGATGCCCTCAGACACTTCACCGACGAGTTCACCTTCAAGCTTCAAACCCGCATCAATCATGATGACCATCGCAAGTTTACCTTGCTGCTCCTCGATTACGCCTTCAATTGCGTCGCCGGGCTTGCCCACGTTTCCTCCTGGACCCTCAGCCTTCAACACGAGCGCTGTACGACCCTCGAATGGAACGGATGCAACTACGCAGTCTTTGTAGACTTTACGCACTTCATACCCGTGCATAAGTTTAGACGCAATAAGTGGACCGACGCTGTCTCCGATCGGTTGACCATACGCAAACGCCTTAAGAGCGCTACCATACGCTTCTGCCTCCTTCATAACCATAGGCAGAATCATCTGCAACTGCATGATCACGTATAGACTAAGGGTTTTCTTGCCCTGTATGTAGTAGTGGCGTACAACTTTGTAGATGTAGTTGAGCGCCATAGCCGCCTCAAGAGTGTTTTCTAAATTATTTATTTGGACTTCGTCGCCTGCAACGGCTGGAGCCATAAGTTTCACTTCTTCCTTTAGCCGTTCATCTCTCATGTCAAGTATGTGATCAAGTTTGTAGACTATACCCGATGGATCCATGGTTTGCGGGCTAATCGTAAAGTAGTCTAAGTAGCGGTCGACACGTGCAGAGGGGTCGCTTGTGGGTTTACCTATTTCTTTTAGGGCTTCTATCGCCAGTTTGCGGCCCTCGTCTTTTATAACCCGCAGCTTATGCAGGTTATTCTCTACCTCGCGGACCATGATGTACATCTGGATACGTTGACCGTAGAAGATGAATACTATGAAGAAAGCGTACGTCAGTAAGCTGATGATTTGTGTTAAAGAATCTGATCCAGGAACTAAACTCAATGTGTAGACACCACTTCCCAAAAACTATTAATTGTCATTTATAAGGATATGCTAAATTCACGATGTATTACGCAGGTAAAATGATAGATAAGTGGCTGCCAGCTTTCCCAGGTTCACGTGGCCGAAGACCACACTACAGCTGGGAACGGAACACGGTTTAACTTCTGAGTTCGGAACGGGATCAGGTGGAACCCGTGCCCTATGACCGGCAAACCGACACCTAAGTCTCCACTTAACCTAATATACCTTCTGTTTTTTATCAGGATAGCTCCTTGGAAAGATAGTGTGTAGCGATAGAAGAACAAAAATTTAGGCGTATGCGGAGTTAACTGCACTTTTCTTGGGGAATTATAGGCATTAATAGTTATCTAGTAAATCGTTAAGCTGTGCAAACAGCTCTAGAAATCGGTAACCCTTATCGGTTGTTAAGTATTTATTCTGCGTCTTAACCAGCAGCCCCTGAGAAATAAGTGAATCCATATGGGCTTTTAACTGTCCATAATTCAGGTTAGTATTATACATTATGCTGGTTTTGGTTTTCTGCTGCTCACAAAACAATAGTATCTCGGCGAATATATCGAGCCTGCCCCTCCGATGCCCCTTAATCAGGTGTTTTTCATGTTTGAGCAGGGCAAACTGGAGTTCATGGCTGTTAAACTTAGCCAGTCCTACACTGTTGCTCGTCAAAAAAGTGTTCCTCAACTGAAAAAAGTTAGATTCGTATTAGTTCTTAAAAGAATGTGACTGTTAGCAGGCAACAACAAACAACCAAAACATCGCCTACGTCCTTGGTGGCTATAAATAGTTGATTTACTAGAGACTGCTATGAAGCTGAAGAAGTATGAAGCTCTATCTTTACTCTGACGGCGGCGCACGAGGCAACCCGGGACCGGCAGCTATAGCGTTTGTCGCCACAAACGAGGCGGGAGTTGTTTTAAAAACTGGGTCAAAATACATCGGCAATCACACAAATAATCAGGCTGAGTATCTTGCTTTGCAAATGGCACTTGAGTACGCCGTTAAAGTTAGGGCACAGGAAGTAATCTGCCACCTTGACAGTGAACTGGTTGCAAAACAACTTACCGGGAGATACGGCATAAAAAACGCTGAGCTCCAGCGGCTTAACGATCAAATTAAAGTGTTGCTAAAATTATTCGAGAAAGTGAGCTTCGTTAACGTTCCAAGAGAACATCCGAAAATCAGACTGGCAGACGCATTAGTGAATAAAACACTGGATGAAGAAGCCGCCAAACACAAGCAGTATAAACCCTTAGCTGCTCTGACGCAGTCTAAAAATGCGGTGACACGTATAGGTATGCATGTAAGTATCAGGACAAGTAACATGCAGCGCTCAATCGGTTTCTACACAAAATACTTTAGCCTAAAAGTGGCAAAGAGAGTAGAGTTAAAAGACGCCGACCAAGAGCTTGTCTTTCTAGAAAACGCTTCTGGCGACTGCATACTCGAATTGACACATTACCGCAGCCAGACACAATTCACCCAACCGCGATTCGCTGATCGAGTGTTTGACCATTTAGGCTTCGACGTCGTCGACATAAACAAAACCATCGCAGCAATGAAAGCTGACGGCGTAAGAGTAATTGAAGCACCATACAGTTTCAACGAGCATACAACTATCGCCTTCGTCGATGACCCAGATGGAACACGCATAGAACTAGTACAGCGCTATTAATTACTCGTAAAATTTGGGTCTAGCCCGTTTACTGTATTCCTCTATGGCTTTGGCTCTTTCCTCTTCCTCTTTGTCCCTCTCTTTGGCTTCTTCCTCAGCTGGTCTAGCTATGGCTTTTTCGAATTCTTCGTCAACGTTCTTGTAGCTGCCCTCAAGTGCGGTTATGTAGATTTTAAAGTCGGCTAAAGCGTTCTCGGCTTGGTGATGTGAAGTGTGCACTTGGTCAGAGAGCAAAATAATCAAGTCAAGCATGCTTCTAAGTATCTGCTTGTCGCTCTCAGGCGCCTTGTCGTAGTACCGCTGGAAAACGCTGAGCAGATCCATGAACATGTCGTCTACTTCTTTAGTTTCACGTCTGAAAATGTTCTCGGAAGTTAGAGACTTCGTTTTTAGAGTTAGCATTAAATTCCGTAGCATCGCTGAATCAGTATTAGCCAAAACAAAAACCCATTCTAGCTTATACGTAGTGATGAAGTTATATTTTTTGGTTAGACGTTTCGGCGCCTATTCAGCTGCATTTTTGGTTAACCTCTTGGGGATTGTTATCTCAAAGATCGCTCCATCGCCGGGGATTCCAATTTCTTTTATGGACCAGCCGTATACTTCGATCATTCGTTTAGTAAGCTTTAGTCCGTGTCCTGTTCCTTTTCCTGTGGTGAAGCCTTCGTTGAAGAGTTTATTTTTATTCTCTAAAGGAACGCCTATGCCGTTATCTTGATAGATTAGTAGTATGTTATCTTGGGTTTCTTTTGTACTGAGTTTGATTTCAGACGCTTTTTCTCCGTACTTCAATGTGTTATCTATGAAGTTATAGAATAGTTGTGTAAGTAACGAGTCAGCTATAACTGTTAATCCGCGGGTTTCGTTATAAACGGTTATTCCAGCCAAGTTTGTATTAAGAGAAACAGCGGTGTTAAAACTTTCATAAACATCTATGGGTGAAAGTTTTTCTGAGCCGATTTGCTCGTAAATTCGGCTTAATTCGAAAATATGCTGTGTTGAATTAACCGTCTCAGCTATATTATCAATGTATTCAAGCGCTTGGGGGTTATCCTTTAAAGTCTTCTTTAGCAGGAACAAGTTACCCTTTATACCCATTAGTTTGTTAGCGGCGTCATGACGGGTTAAGTTTCCTACTACAGTTAATTTATGATTCAGAGTCCTTAGTTTTTCTCGGCTTTCCTCTAATTCGGTTATGTTTACTATGATGCTTCTAACTATCGGTTTACCTGTTTGGTTTGTTGTCCTTTCTGAAAAAGCAATAACAGGTATCGTTGTGCCATCCTTCTTTTTTAAGCGGTACTGTTTTGAAGGAGTTTTAGCGCCCTTTAGGTGCAATGCAAAGTTTTCTATTCCTCTCTGCAGGTCTTCGGGGGCTAAATATGTGAATACATTTGTTCCCATGAGTTCCTCCATGGTGTAGCCTAGTATTTCGCTTGATTTCTTGTTTAGGAAAATCAGTTTTCCAGTTTCATCTGCTTCAAAAGCGATCTCTGGTAGAGAATCAGCGAATTCTCGGTACCGTTGCTCACTAAAAGCAATTTGTTGATGAGAATGGTAGTTATTTATTCGATAAGTTTCAAGCATTTTGGCGCTTGCAAAGCCGATAATGTTTGTTAGGGATAGGCTGAAAAGTAAAGCGAACCAGACGCTTAGTTGTAGGGATAAGGTGCTTATTATCAAAAGTTCGCCTATAGTTAATGTCATTGATAGTATTGTTTTATTGCGTAGTGTTTGAGGTATTACTAGCCATGTTACAAAAATTAGAACAATTACTATTATAATATGGAATAGGAAGTTTTGAGGTCTAAAACTGTTGATTACTATGGCAATAATGGCTCCTGCAAAGGCCCAGCAAAATTCCGAGGTAGTGTACTGGCGGTATTTCGTGACTTTGGTTAAGTAAAAAACGAGAATTACTGTAATGGCTAAGAAAACAATCCGTAAAGTAAGCAATAGAGCAAACGTTTCGGATAAGTTGAAAAAAGTATAATCGTTGACTGTGAATAATATAAGAGGTAAAGTGAGTAGCACAATACCTAGTTTAGCCTGTTTTATATCCTCTTTTAGGTAGTACTGGTAGTATTCGTTAGCTGTATTTTCAGGCATATACACAAAAGGGGTTTCTGGTTTTGTAATAAACCTTGTGAAGGCTAAATTAGTAACCGGATTAACGCTGCAGCCGTTTTGGGCTTTTAAGCTAACCCCAACTTATGCAGTGGTATTGTGAATATTTCGATTGAAAACGCTTTTACTCGCTGCTTGTATAATATTATTTGAAAACGCATTTTATCTTAAAAGTTGTTAACCTAACCAGAGATTCAGTTAGCTTTTTGAATTGGATGAAGAAGTGTTCACTTTAAGATGGATAGTAGCGGTTTGACTTTTGTCTTCTAATTTGTATGGAAGGAGAGAATTAGATGAGCCGAAAAAACAGCAGTTTCTAGTCTACTATTACTTGAAGGCAGAATTGCTAAAACCTAAGCCATCGGTGGCGCGGGCGTATTTGACCCCTCTGTTTCTCATAGAAGCACTTGTTGTAGTCTTGAAGCAGTCACAAGCAGCGAGGGACACTGAGCAGCCTCCGCGATTAACCAATATGCAGACTGTTTTACAGGTTTGAAAAGCAGCTGATTTAAGCGAAAAGGGTAATTTCTCTATCTTCACTCTTTTTCTAAAGAGAAAAGTTTAAGGGTAAATAACTCTTTTACATGCGAGTATTCCTATTTGAGGGTTTGTGGTTTGAGTACTACTAAACAATTAACAATCGAGGAACGGAAAGCTGAAGTCCTCATTAAATTAAGAAAATATAAATTAATAGAGAAGCAACCGTACGAAGGCACAATCGCCTACATCATCGATATTCCACAGGATAAAGAGAGAGCTATCGTCTGGTGTATTCTTGGCGAAGCAACAGTCGGCATCGCAGCCATGAACACCCTCTACAAGGTGATGAAGGAAAAGAGCCTTGATCGCGCAATCGTCGTCACTGAAGGACGATACACCCACGCGGTAAAGCTGGGCGCTAAGAAGAAGAACGTTGAGCTTCTGCCGAAATCCTTCCCAGTATTCGACATCTTTGAGCATGCGCTGGTTCCATACCACGAAATCCTATCTGAGAAAGAAAAAACGGCGCTGCTTGAGCAGTTCAAAGTTAAGCCGTTCCAGATGCCACAGATCAAATCCGGCGATCCAGCAGTCAAAGCCATCGGCGCACAACCCGGCGACGTGCTTAAAATCACAAGGAAAAGCACGACTGCAGGCGAACACGTAACTTACCGCTACGTGGTCGAATAAAACAACCCTTCCTTTTCTTAATATTTAGTTTTTAACTGGAAATTGGCAGTTAACGTTTTTATTTTCAAATTTGAAGAAGAAGGGTGCACTGCCCTGCTACATCATCTTCTAAAACTTTTTGCAGAGACAGCTGTTTTGGATTCTGTGTCTGGAATAAGCTACTTGCTGGTTGTGGGCTTTGCATAAGTTGCAGTTGCTATTTAGGTTGTGTATCTTGGGCTTTTTTTGCTTCAGCCAACTCTTCGAGGATAACAATGGCTTCAGCAAGCGGTACACTCAGTCGCTGTGCCACTTCAAGCGCGGAAACGTCGGGCTGCGAAGGCAAAATTTGATCCCGCACATACGCCTTGTGACTTG
>CAYPGY010000099.1:0-9077 GCA_964410435.1 uncultured Candidatus Bathyarchaeia archaeon | reverse complement strand
CGCCGCAGATGGGTTGCTGGTTGGTTGAGGCGAAAGTACAACCAATAGCAGGCAAAACAGACGATTTTTTGAGTTACTGATAAGGTAGAAGGAGGTTGCAAGGGCAGCAGAAAGCCGCTTGAACCCTCAGTTTTAACCCTAAAACAGTCAGATTAAGGCACATGATTAATATAGTCAATCGCTAAATGTCAGATATTCGGGAACGTGCCAATAGTTGAAAAGCAAAGTCAGCAGCCTCGGATATGTAAACCGCATCCAAGAAAACATTTTATCAATCAAAAAGAAAGAACTTGCCCCCCTCTATGAGGAAATAAAATCCGCGGATTGCATCATCTGCAGCGGATCAGGACGCTCACTCTATTCACTCAACGCAGCCATGAGCCAAATCGCGCTTGCCACAGCCGGCTGGCGTAACAAAATCGTTTTAACACCAGACGACCCCGGCTTCCCCGGCAAAAGTATGTACGATGCTGCACCCGACTTCGAGCGCCGATACAAAAAAACACTGCTGCTCATGAACAGTGGTTCTGGCTTTAGCGAGGACCCTCTTGTTATGGCACAGGATCTCGCCAAGTACATTGACGAAAAGAAATCAAATCACTTCAGCATGGGACTTTTAACCTCCGCAACTGAGACGCCGCTTGCGCAGATTACTCAGGCGCATGGACAGGTTGTTCAGCTTAAAGGAAGAGGCAAACTAAAACCCAGCTTCGAATATTCCGAAACAGGCATGATGGGCGACATCTTTGAGCTTGGCACTCTGGAACTGCTAAACAGTATGATCGAAGCGATTTATCGCAACTTAGACGTTGACGAAGTCTTCCCGTTATGTGTCGAGGAATTCGAGAAAATCGGAGAAATGATTGACTCAAATACTAACAGCGAAACCTATGTTCAACTTGTTGATTTATTGGAGAAACGCACTAACCTGTTCTTCGGCGGTAGAGGCACAGCAAACGAAATCGCTAAAATGACCGCTGTACGAATGTTCCACATCAAAAGCTTCCTAGGCGACAACGTGTACATGACTAGAGGTGTTAACACGCCGCATCCACGCGCGGGCGACCTAGAAATCCTCCTTAGCTGCTCAGGCGAAACACGTCCGGTGCTACTCTGGCAGGAAGTACTCCAGAAATTCAAAGGCACAGTATTCGCCATCACCAGCAACGCTGAATCCACACTTGCGAAAAAAGCAGACCTTAAAATCATCCTGCCTGAGGAAGCAAAACCCAGTTTCCCAAGACGCTTCTACACAAGAGCTGCATACGTCTTAAGCCCACTGCCGGTGAAGCTAGCTGAACGCCTCGGCGAACGAGGACTAAACCTGCCAGAATACATCATCAGCTGGTACCATAGCGTCACCCAATAAAATAGCCTTTAATAGACTGCACCGCACCAAATAGGAAGATGCGGCATGGATTTACTGCAGTCAATCGCTTTAGGCTTAATTCAGGGAACCACCGAGTGGCTACCCATCAGCAGCACCGGACACCTCCGACTCGCTGAACATTTTTTCGGCTTAACTGTTCCGCTGCTTTTTGATGTTCTGCTGCATCTAGGCACACTGCTGGTTACACTGGTTTTCTTCCGAAAAAACATCGTAGCTATCGTAAAGGCGCTGTGGCACCGTGACCTGCACTCAGAAGACGGCCGACTAATCATACCTATCATCGTCGGCTCAATCCCAACAGCGGCTATCGCGTTTCTGTGGGGTGACCAACTTGACGCATTAAGCAGCTTAAACATGTTGGCCGCCGGCTTCATCGCAAGCGGCATACTTTTGCTCGCCTCCAAATTCACAAAAGAACGCAAAGACGCCATTGGCATCCCGACAGCGCTGCTGGTCGGCGTCATGCAGGGACTCGCTGTTGTGCCGTCGCTTTCACGAAGCGGCTTAACCATCGCCGCTATGCTGCTGCTGGGTGTAAAGCGTGAATTGGCGTTCAAGTACTCGTTCTTGCTTTCCATTCCCGCTGTTGCCGGCGCTTGGGCTTTAACGTTCTATCAAGGGCGCAACGCATTAGCTGTTGCTGGGATTGGAACATTAGAGGTAGCAGCTTCGCTTGCAGTAACCATAGCGGTTAGCTTCCTTGCGCTTAAACTGCTCCAGAAGTCTCTGTCGGCAAACAAGTTCTGGCTGTTTAGCATCTACTGCTTCGCAGCCGGCGCAGCATTGCTTGCATTAATCTTCCTTGGCTTTTAGCCAAAACGGCTTACCATCTATGAATTCTGTTAGGAAAACGGCGAAGTCAGAGTTCTCAGTGTAAGCCTTCAAAATCTCTGCATCAACAAGAATGTGGCAGTCTGCTTTGATGGCTTGCGCAACCAGCTCCGCTACGCCGGCATTTCTGCCGCCATCCACTAGCTTCTCTTTAAACAGCGCCACTGCATCAGTGTATTTCCTCGGTAACTCAACAACCCATCTGCCATCCTCAACGTATGGACCTACAGTAACGTATTTGTTGCCTACGTATTTTGCGAGGAACCTATCCGATTCAGCCCTACGCTCAAGCTGGGGCCCGAGATGTTTCTTTATGTTGGGCAGAACTTGCTGTTCAAGCTCGAAAATAAAAACGCTTAAATTTTTCTCGTTACTCCAAACCGCATCACGCAATACATTGAAGTCGCTGGTTTCAAGCAGCTTACGCAGCGAGCGTTTTGTGCGGTAGAGTTGTCCCCAGAGTATATCTGGGACAGCTGTTAATTCGCCAATTTGAACGTAGAGGTGGGATGTGTTCTCGCCGGAAAGATGGGCTTCCACCATGTTGGGGGGTAACGCATGTTTTGAGGCTGGATAGAAGAATTGCTCGCTGGGTGATTGCATAAATGCCCTCGCAGCCGCTACGAATTCGTAGAGCTTCTGGGTTTGTACCGCTGAAGCAACGTTTCGGGCTTTATCGATGGGGTCAACGATCACCAGCGGTTCAGAAAAGAGCAACTCAAGATCTCTTTCGCGCTTTGCATAGTAACCTTCGAGGTCTATTACAATGCGTCTGCTGTAATCCGCAAAGGCTTCTACTACGCCCATAAAGGAGCCATAATTCATTACTAGAAGTTCACAGAGGTAACCGCTGAAACCGCCCACTTTGATTTCTGCGCCATACACGCCGATGCCCTGCATGAACTTCTTCAGCAACCTGACTTCGTCATGCATGGTTGCTTTAAGGTGTGTTTTTATGTAGTCAGTGTGGTAGGGTGTGCGGTCGGTTGCGCTTTGCCATTCACCCAGCAAAGTGTCATAGCAGGGTACAATGTCAACTCGGTATCCTTCCAGAAATATTTCAAGATAAGGATGCTCAGCAAAGCGTTCAAGCTGCTCTGCGTCGCCAGCTGCCTCTTTAGCTATGGATAATCCGATGTCGCCAAGTTTTTTGCGGGGAATAGAAGTTGGAAGCCGCAGGAAAACGTCGATGTCTGGGTCATCGCTTAGGTACGTGTCTTTAGCGATGGAGCCTTCAACACGGACTTTAGCGGTTACGCCGTGGGCTTGGCTGACTTTAAGGATTTTTTCTTCCAGCTTGTGACTTAACGCGTTAACTCTTTCGCGTTCCTCGGCGGTGGGCGTGATCCGCTTGAGAATCCGCTGTGTTAACTCGTCAATAGCCATCTTTGCGGCCAGCTACGGACAATACTCTTTTAGCGTCGTGTACGCTGGACCTTTAGGTAAAAGCTGGCTCTTCTTAAGTTTAAGGCAGTCGCCGCGGATGTTACCGAAGTCGTAGTTCTCATGACGCTGAACTAAATCTACTAGCCGCTGCTTGTTTGCTCCACTTCGTACACGAGCAATTGTAAGGTGAGGTGTGAAGCCTTCTGGTTCAGGTTTGAATCCGAGGTCGTGTAGTTGTGGTTCAAGCTGCTCCCAGATGCTTTTTAGTTGGTCGGCGCCGTCAGTGATTCCAGCCCAGACTACCCGCGGGTAGTTGATGGTTGGGAATACTCCTAATCCGGTTAGCTGGATGTTAAACGGTGTGAACTTTACGTTTTTCATGGCGCTATAGACTTTCTCAACCATCTCCGGGGTGATTTCTCCTAGGAATCGTACGGTTATATGGATGTTTTTTGGTTCGACGAGTTTAACGTCGGCGTTTGTTTGCATAATCATTTTCTGTGCCGTTGCAATGCGGTTAACGACACTGTCGTTTGATAAGTCGAAAGCTATGAAGCTTCTAATTTTCTCTGACATACTTCATCTTCAGTACTTTTTAGAACAGAGAGCCTACATAAATGCTTTTATAAAAACAAATCGCCGATTTTTGCACTGTAGCTGGCGCTTCTTGCATCTCGTGGCTTCCTTGGCTGTTATATGACGCGGTGAAGCAATAAACCGTCTTAATTGTGAGCCTTGCTTATGCGTTAAACGTCTGCTGCGCGAAATCGCGTGATTTTAGGCGTTTGGAAAGTGCAGATTGCGATTTTGTAAATGTGGGTTTTGATGATGAGTGTTTGTTTTTTGTGCCGTCTGCTTCGTTTGGTTTGGGGCTTCTGTTGCTCTGTCGACCTACCCCCTCCCTTATATAGAGTCAATTAGACGAGCCAAGACTTACTCGTTTCAGAGTGACCTCCCGCGCCGTATCTAACCAATAACGGCGCCTCAAGGGACCCCTCTATCGTTTCTGCAATGAGTTTCTAATAGAGCACATAGACAAACAGCTATAGATTAGTGAATGGCTGTAAAAAATCGGGAAGCACTTGAGGTGTAATGGGTTTGGGCGCTTGCATGGCTCATTCGGTTTCTTTGGCCTGTCACTCAGTTAAAGCTGTTGCAACGGTTAAGGCGTCTTGTACCGCCATTAGCTCAATAGGCAGGCCCACAGACGGCACAAACCGTGGTCTATAGTTGAAGAAGTTCAGCTTGCCCTGCAGCTATCCGATATGGTTCTATATCGGATCGCATCAATTTTTGGGTTATCCGATACGTTTGAATATCGGATAGGTATAGTAGTGTTTGCAATGACTCTACTCGACTTTAACATCCATCGGAGAATACTCGCCAAAAAACAGCGCCTCGATCAGTATAGGCCGCTCTCTAATCAAGCCCTCAAAAAACTACATGAAACCCTCGAAATCGCCTACACCTACAACACCAACGCCATAGAAGGCAACACCCTCACCCTCAAAGAAACTCGGCTTGTCATCCGCGAAGGCATCACAATCCGCGGCAAAAGCCTAAGCGAACACCTTGAAGCCAAAAACCACCCTGCCGCCATCACATACATAGAAAACATGGTGAAAGACAACATTACAGAAGAAAATGTGCTTGAACTGCACCGTATTCTCTTTTCTGGTTTCTGCGAGGGCGCTGGCAGCTACCGCAACGGGCAGGTTTACCTTGAAGGCCGAGACATCATGCCGCCTCCAGCCTTTGAAGTCCCACAACTAATCCGAAACCTGCTGGATTGGATGAAGGAAAACCCAGAGGAACTCCGCCCGATAGAACTCGCCGCTGTCTTCCACCACCGCTTCGTAGAGATCCACCCATTTGACGACGGCAACGGACGCGTCGGCAGACTGCTCATGAACCTGCTCCTAATCAAGGCCGGCTACCCCCTAACAATCATCAAAACCGTGGACCGCCGCCGATACTACGACAGCCTTCAGAAAGCCGACAACGGCAACCCCTGCCCAATAGTGAACTTTGTGGCGCGGTGTGTCGAGCAATCCCTCGACCTATACTTAAGCGCGGTTGAGCCGACCGAACCCAAAACCAAGCTGCTCAGTTTGGCAGAAGCAGCTAAGCTAACGCCCTACAGCCAAGAATACCTGAGCCTCCTCGCTCGGCAGGGCAAAATCGCTGCCGTAAAAGTGGGCAGGAACTGGCAGATCAGCCAAAACGCCATAGAATCTTACCTTTCAGATAATTCAAAGGTTAAGAAGAAACCTGCAAGTTGCTAATTTGCTATAGGAAAATAATCTGGTTCAGCATTTCTTTCACTGACTTAGTTTCGGCGACGAATTTTAGTTTCCTGATGCATTCGCCGACTGAATACTTCTGCCGATGGACAAAAACAATACCGCTATGGCTTCTGCCCAAGGCTAATTTGAGAAAATCGGAATCATGCGTAAAAATAACCGCACCCCTTTTTGCAGCAACATCAAGCTGCTCATCATCAGTCATACCCAGCTTACCGATGTCTCGAGCAGAAAAAGCATCTACCCCACGCCTCCTCAACCCATCAACGATTGCAACGTTAACGCTTTCATCCGCATAAATCTTAACGGGCAATTAGAGGTCATCTGCCGCTTTTTTGCCGTTCAATCAGGCTCTCTATAAATTGCTTATCCTCTTTGATTTTCCTATCGATTTCTGCCCTGTTTTCATAGTAGTATGATAAGGCATCATGAATTTGCTCTAGTTTCAAATGGGGATGGTCAGAGATTATTTCATCTGGGGAATGGTTAAGATACTCATATTCGATTACTATGTCTACGATTCTTATTCGAGTCCCTATTACCACTGGGCTCCCATTACATACTTTGGGGTTGATTGAAACATAAGGATGCTCGTTTGTAGTTTCCAAATAAACCACACTTTAAATCTTAAAGGCTCTTGAAACTCTTAACTTTTGTTATAAAAGGGGTTTTACCCAGATGTATTCTAAAAGGAAACAAGGGAACTTCTGCTCATAAGGTATTATAGGCAATAGCCTAAAACCGCCGCTTTTACCTACTTTGGTTTGTTTCCGCGTCCACCACCCGACGGCTTACCCGTAGTGCTAGGATAATTCGGGTTACCACCACTCTTACCGCCCTTGCCCACGATTTCACCTCCAATGTTGAAAGCGAGTTTGGGCTGTTCTGTATTTATAATTACCCTAAATCCAGGCGTTCAATAACCAACCCAACATAGAGCCTACGCATAAAAACCAACAAAACCCCGCCCCATATAACGTGTCCTAAAACGGGTTCCTGATGACCTACCCGTCTCAGAAAAACCCCTCGCTTATTTGAAGCAGTGCATACAAGCTCTCGATATGCGGACAAGAACTCCGCCCCAACATAGAACGGTAATTATTTTTCTTTTCGGGATGTGGGATTTTCTAATGCTGCACAAGTCTGCGTTTGAGCTGAGCTCTGTTTGGGGTTTGCATTGCTTTTCAGCGCCCGTTTACATGTGCAGGGCTCGATTTTCTCCACATACACTATGTTGAGTATGTTGATTTCTTGTGCATGTGAATGTGGCGCTGCATAGACTACACATAAGTCTCCACATGCCGCTTCTGCTCTGCCATCTACCCCTCTCCGCCTAATATAAAGCAGGGCGGCAGAAGTTCAACCGAATGTTGCGGGTCATGATTGACCTCAACGAAGCTGGACGCATCATCGGCATAGAGGTATTGGATGCCTCCAAAAACATGGGCCAAGAACTCGTAACAAAGCTAATTATTAGAAAAATTAGCAACAGTCTAAAGCTGCCTACCTCCTTCAGCCTGTTTCTCCGTACAAAAACGGGAAAGCTTACCGGTAGCATGCTTAGGGTGTAATCGAGAAAACATTAAATAAAAAAGCGATTCTTAATCAATTGACTGTGAAAAAATGTCTTATACAAAATCCTTAAGATCATATTTGGGGGATAAGAATTCAACTTTATTTAAGAGGCTTGAGGGAATTGAAACCGACGCAAAAAATGTGCTAATCTATACGGTTTCTAAATTTCCTTATTACACTCCGCATGATTTTTCACATTCATTAAATGTAGAAGACATTCTAAACTGGCTTATTCCTGACGAAAAAAAGAAAGAAATGGACAGTTATGAGATATTTCTCCTCTTGGTTAGTGCTTGGTTGCATGATTGGGGTATGGTGGGGTCAGCTTCTGAGGATCCAGAAATCATACGGAAGACACATCATATTCGAACACAAATAATTTTGACATTTTATACGAAAAGGTTGGTTTAGATCGCAATGAGGCGGAAATCGCAGGTCGTATTTGCAGAGGCCATCGTGATGAAGATATATACAGTAAAGAATTTAATGATGCATATTTGGGCTCAAATGTACATATAAGAACTAGATTTTTAGCTGCTTTGCTCCGTATTGCAGACGAATGTGATGTTACGGCAAATCGTACACCAGAAATAATCTACGCGTCGAAAAAACCCGAAGGCTTGTCTGATGAAGAATTTCGTAAGCATTTATCAATTATCGGGATAGGCAAACCATCTCCTTATAAAATTGTGCTAAGTGGGGTTGCCAAAACACCGAAAGGTGCTTTGGTAATTGAAGCGGTAAAAAGTAAGATTCAAAAGCAACTCGACTCCGTTAAAGAAGTTTTAATGTCTAATGGTATAATTCTAGATATCGTAGACGCCCATATAGATACTAAAGGTTTTATAAATAAACCGATTTCTTTTGAGCTAGACCGAAAGAATATAATAAATTTGTTAATTGGAAAAGCATTGTATAAGCGCGATGATGTTGCAATCAGAGAATTGTTGCAAAACGCGATTGATACTTGTCGACTCAAGAAACTAATCGATAAAAACACAGAACCAAGTATAATTTTCGAGTGGAATAATGAACAATTATCAATCGAAGACAATGGCCTTGGAATGAATTTTGATGACGCCTTTAACTTCTTTTCGAATAAAGGCCATAGTTTCTATCTATCGGAGGAACTTAGAGCAATACTAGATGGGAAGGATTTTGATTCAATTAGTAAGTTCGGAATCGGATTACTATCCGCCTTTTTAATATGTGATGAAATGGTAGTAGAAACAAAAAAACAAGGTTTCTCTGCATGTAGATTTACCGTGACCGATTTTGCTGAAGGCTGGACTTATGAAGAGGGTTCAAGAAAAAATGTAGGGACAAGAATAATTCTTAAGCTTAACAATTCTGGTAAAACGCTGGATATACTTAGTACTATAAAGCATTATGCAAAAAACGTGGAAATACCCATACATCTTTTACATGATTCGTGTTCCGAACTTCTGGTTCCCTCTTGGAATTATAAGATGCCTGAGGTGACCGAATCTTTAAATGTAGATCATAAAGGTGAAAGTTTAAAAAAGGCACCTTCTTTTGAGCTAGAAGGTATCTCAGAAGAATTTCATTTTACTTTATATTTCTTTGAAGAT
>CAYPGY010000098.1:0-9133 GCA_964410435.1 uncultured Candidatus Bathyarchaeia archaeon | reverse complement strand
TGTTGCCGATGTGCAGAAAATCAACTATCCCACATCCAAACAGGCAAAAAATCAAACTGCAAACCAAAAACAGCACCGCCCACACAAACAAACATGTGGCACATCAGGACAATTCACATCCCAAAAAAGAACAAACACCAACTAGATCTACCTGCTAAAAAAACAGCAAAGTTCCCCTCGTTTTTCAATAAGTACAGAGCCACTAATTTTGCCCCAAACGGGCTTTATTAGATCTTAAAAACCTGTTTTAGCAGCGGATCAAGAGTGTAACGTGCCTGCAAATTGATCGCTTCATTATCCAGTATGTCATGGTAAGCTTCTATCTGGATGAAATGCGTCGTCACTCCAGCCGCCTGTAGTTTGCTGTTGAATGATTGTGCAACCTGGATGGGTACGATTCCATCACTCACGCCATGTACAAAAACAAAAACTGGATCATCCGCTGAAATGTAGGTAACTGGCGAAGCCTCCCTCCAAAGGTCTGGGTTTTGGGTGTAGTTTACACCGCCAAACTGGCTGCTTACTATGTTGATTAGGAGATTCAGGTTTCTGGTGCTGTTCTGCCCCACGTACTCCAAGTCTTCTACGCCATCATAATTCATGACGAGACAAACCTGATTGTGCACGGCTCCATCAAAACCTGTGTTTGCCAAGAAGGACTCGTGACCTTCCAGCGTGCCAACAAGCGACGCCAATTGCCCGCCTGCGCTGCTTCCCAACACCGCTATCCGCTCAGTATCGACATGGTATGCGGCTGCGTTCTGTTTTATGTAACTCAAGGCGGCGACTACATCTTGTATATTCTGCGGCCAAGCTGATTGGTTAGTTTTAGCAAGAGTGTAATCTATCGAAAAACCCGCGATCCCACGCTTTGCATACATCTGAGCAACCTCGCTAAGTTCACTCTTGTTGCCTTGAACCCAGCCGCCGCCGTGAATGTAGATTATTGCGGGAAACGGTCCAGCGCTGTTCGGCAAGTAAACGTCTAGCCTGTGATATGGATTGGAGTCATTAAGGTAAGCTACATCAGTTTGAACAGTGAAATCCGAGGTTTCCTGCAAAAGAACCGAATCAGGCGAGTTATTCGATGGCTGGTTCTGGCTTAGGAACGCAAAGAGAGCTAAAACGACAATAACAATGGTCAATACAACTGCTACGGCGCGTTTCCTCAAAGCTCCTAATCCTCTACGGGTGTAGCTTCAAGTAAAGTGTTCAGCGCTTAACTAAAAGGTTCTTGTAAACCATCTTTATTTTAGCTGCCAAGAGCGGCGTAGCAATTCTAGGACGATACTTCCAAGCTACGAACGCTAAAGGAATGACGCCCAACAACACCACTATTCTTGTCGCCTGATAAAGATAAAAGGCTAATCCGCCTGCAAAGAAGTTCTCGCCCTGCCCAAACACGTAGGTCAAGATTAGAAAGCTGATAAAGGGCTCAGAGAGGTAGATGAAGGCGCTATGATCCGCGATCTGTTTGGCGAAGCCGTTGACTGGCAGCTTAATTTTTCTAAGCGCAACCAATGCTATCAGCACAAGGCCCATGGTTAACATTATACTTCTACAATTGAAGTAGAATTGTGCCGCGAACGCATCAAGTATGGTGTTATAGTTGAACAGATGAGTTAAATCTATGGAGAATACAACCACTATTGGAATAGCAACAAGCACCGTTTTGTACGTCATGAGGCGATCGTAGATCCCAAGTTTACTGATGTAGAAGCCGAAAACAAAGACCAGCAGGTACTGATTGAATAAAGCATCTAAACGTAAAGGTGAACCATGTATCCATAGAAAAGTTGTGACCGCCAACAGCACCGTTATTACAAGCAACTGCAACTTTGTGCTACGAACAAATCTTTCAAGCACACAAGTGATACCCATAAACAGCAGCATAAAAGGAATGAACCATAACGTACCCCAGTTGTAGACACTGTTAAAATTAGCAAAAATGTTAAGCATAGAAACCTGAGACACTACAGCAGCCGGCTCAATCACCGCACCCATATATACATCTAGAAAAAGATAGCACAGCACCGCCGCTAAGAAAGGCAAGTAAAGCGTTAAAGTCTTCGACTTAAAAAATTCTCTAAGACTACGATTACGCCTCTGAAATGAAGAGTACGACAAGTAACCCCCCACAAAGAAAAAAACACTTAACAAAAACCACTCTATAGGCTGCATAACAGCAGGATACGCAAAAAGCAAGTCACTATGAACAAAGACAAGTAAGACAAGAGCAGTGATTTTCAGGATAGTCAACTCCGAGATCGAGTGTTTACACTGCGATTTGCCACCCCTGAACTGTAGCTTGTCGTGAGTCATCATATACACCGAATTTCGGGAGCAAATCAGCACAAACCCATTTAACTGTTTCGGTTAGGGAATAAACTATATATCTGCGACATTTTTGCGTAAAAGCTACTTAAAGCTAAAACTCAGACTTTATTTATGGGTACATTGGCTCAACACCAATACAAAAAAGAAAATTAGTTATCTGTATGTCAGTGTTGAGCATAGTTCCTCTACTGTGCGGTTAAGCGCTAACTCTGCCATGTTACGACCGTAATCCATGATTCGCTTGGAGCTGTCAAAAATCAACCGCAAAATCGACACCACGTTAGGGTCGAATTTCTTGCTTGAAATCAACATGATTAACTCGTTCTCTAGCGGAACAAGCGACTCCCGTTTAGAGATGAGTTTCTCAGCGTCTTTGTAATCGCGTTTAAACACTGCTTTTATGGCGTCATCATAGATTTGCTGAGCTAAAGCATTGTAGTTTACGAGTTGAGTGTAGACTTCCTCGTCTACGGGGTCGCGTACGAAGAGGGTTTCACTGTTTATAAGTTTCTGGAATGCACCTATGTGGTTAACTATGCCAAGCGCGTTTTCGCCGATGTTTTCGATGTCGTTGACTGCTATGCGGTAAAGCAGGAACTCTTTGGGGGTGCGGAAGCCGAGTTCGCGGTAGAGGTTGCGTTCGATTCCGTATTTGAGTTGACGCACGATGTAGAGTCCAAGGCGGTTTACGTCGTTGCGGGCGTTTATGACGCTGTCGGCTACGGCACTGTTCTGATCGCTTAGATACGAGATCGCATCGCGGTTGGCTGCTAATGCAACGATTGCCATGCGGCGGACGGCTTTTTCGATGCCGAATTCGCTGTGTTTAATCAGGATTTGCAGGGTGATTTCGTCGGGGGTTTCGTCAATTATTTCTGCGCCGAGGAAGGTGTCGCGGACAAAGTTTTTTGTTTCATTCTTGTTTTTGGCGGCGTCTTTGGGGTTTTTGAAGTGGATGTGTATGATGTCTGCGCCGATTGCGTAGAGTGCGCGTATCATTCGCAGTGCGGATTCGGATGCTTCTTTGGGGTCTACTGTTATGTAGTATTCTTTGGGTTTGGCGGCGTCTGCTTTGCCTTCTTTTTCGGCTATTTTGCGAGGTATTAGTGATAGGGTGTTGTCTGGTTGGATGTTGAATGCTATTTCGCTGCCTCGTTTGAGTCCTATGTCTTCTACCCATTCTTTTGGGAGTGAGATGATGTATGAGCCTCTGCCTGTGCATTGGACTCGTCTGTATCCTAAGTCTTTTTCCGCCATATTCAAACCCCATTTGATATATGATTCATATGTGATACATGTATAATGAACTTGCATATAAATGATTTTCAACATAGTTATATAGATTACATGCTTTTCTGGTTGGCGCACTCAGAAAAAGAGGGTACACCATTGCCATTAAACATATGTCAAGCAATAATAGTAAAAGATAATCAAACGACCACAACAAAAGGTGTGCATAGCACAAATGACGTTGAACTGCACGTTCAAATCCTCACTTGTGCACGCGAAACTGAAAAAGGGTCTGGAAAATGAAGAAAATAATCGCAAAACAAGAAGCATGCATGGGCTGCGGACTATGCGAAGTCTACTGCACCACTGCACACTCAAAAACAAAAGACATAATCAAAGCATACAACAGCGAACGCCCCAAACCAGTAGCCAGAGTACGCCGAGAAGTCCAAAAACCAATCTCGTTCGCGATCCAGTGCCGCCACTGCGAAGACGCTCCCTGCGTCACAGCATGCCTAGCCGGCGCCATGAGCAAAGACCCCCAAACCGGCGAAGTCAAACATAACAAAGACAAATGCATAGGCTGCTGGACCTGCATCATGGTTTGCCCCTACGGCGCAATCCGCATGGATAAAGAAAACAAGGTCGTAGCCAAATGCGACCTCTGCCAAGACCTAGCGGAGCCACAGTGCGTAGCCAACTGCCCCAACGAGGCGCTCGAATTCAAAGAGGTACGATCCTAAATGACAAAATACGTTATAGTCGGCGGCTCAGCAGCTGGAATCGGCGCGGTTGAAGCAATACGAAAAGTAGACAAAGCCGGGTCAATCACCGTTATCTCTGATGAGGCTTGCCCACAGTACAGTCGCCCCATGATCAGCGACTTTGTAAGCGGCAAAGCAGACTTTCACAAGATGCAGTGCAGAGACGAAGCCTTCTGGAAGCAACACAATGTGGAAGCGTTTACTGCAAAGAAGGCGATGGCGCTGGATCTTAAAGCTAAAACCGTTACGCTGGAAGACGGCCTAAAAATAGGCTACGAGAAGCTGCTTTTGGCAACTGGCGGTAAACCGTTTGTGCCAAAGATGGAAGGGCAAGAAAAAGATGGTGTATTCACCTTCACCACTATAAAAGACGCTGAGCAGGTAGCGGCGAAGATCAATGCGGTGAACGCTAAATCCGCGGTTGTTATTGGCGGCGGCTTAATTGGCTTAAGCGTAACTGACGCGTTAACTAAGCGCGGCGTTAAAGTTACTATGGTGGAGTTGCAGCCTAAAATACTGAGTTTGCTGCTTGACTCCCAAGCTTCTGATATAGTGGAGGGCGTGGTGCGCGCGGCAGGCGTAAACATTGTCACAGGCCAATCCGTGACCAAGATCACTGGCAAAGCAGGCAACGAAGGCCAAGTGGGCGGCGTAGTCTTAACCAGCGGCGACGCGGTACCATGCGACTTAGTAATCGTGGCTATTGGTGTTATTCCACGTACTGACCTCGCTTTGGGAACAGAGCTAAAAGTTAACAGAGGCATAGTAGTAGACAACACAATGCAGACTAGTGTGCCTGACGTGTATGCGTGCGGCGACGTCGCGGAAGCCTATGACTTCATCGCTGGAATGAACCGCCAGTTACCCCTGTGGCCGCTTGCGGTTGAGGAGGGACAAGTTGCGGGCTTCAACATGGCTGGCGTGAAAACAGTGTATAACGGCGGTACCAACATGAGTAGCCTCAAATACTTCGGCATACCCATCGTCTCCATCGGACTCGCCAACCCCAAAGAAGACCCGTCGCTGGAAATCCTCACCAAAATCGATGTTAGCCAAAAAATCTACAAGAAAATCGTCCTCAAAAACAACGCGATCGTTGGGTTAACTCTGGTTAACAGTATCGACCGTGCAGGAACGCTTTATTACCTAATCAAGAACAAGGTGAATGTAAAGAAGTTTAAGGCTCAACTGCTCGCCGACGACTTTAACTTGGCATATTTGCCTTCGAATCTGCAGAAGAAAATGAAAGTGGTGCAATAGATATGGATCAAAACGATAGAAAAATAATCAACCCATACTGCGACGATAAAGACTTCTCAGCCTGCGGCATATTCGCAGCAATGAACACCGCCGGCGAACGCTTCGGCTCAAAAGACGTAGTACGCGCCATGGCAAACATGCATGACCGTGGAAACGGCTTAGGAGGCGGCTTCGCAGTCTATGGCATCTACCCACAATTCAAAGACTACTACGCTTTCCATATCATGTACCTCAGTAAGGACGCTAAAGAAAAAACAGACCGCATCTTAGCCTCAAAATTCGACATAGTCTACGATGAAGAAATGCAGACAAACCCGAAAGCGGACGTTAAAGACCCACCGACTGTCTGGCGCTACTTCGTGAACCCAAAGAAGAATCGCCCAGTACACCAAACAGAAGAAGACTACGTCATCAACGCAGTTATGCGTGTAAACACCGAAACCGGTAAAGCCTTCGTGTTCAGCAGCGGCAAAGACATGGGCTGCTTCAAAGGCGTCGGCTTCCCCGAAGATGTAGCGGAATTCTTCTGCTTAGAAGACTACCATGGTTACCTATGGACATGCCACAGCCGTTTCCCAACAAACACACCCGGCTGGTGGGGCGGAGCACACCCATTCAACATCCTAGACTGGACAGTCATCCACAACGGCGAACTCTCTAGCTACGGTATAAACCGCCGCTACCTCGAAATGCACGGCTACAAATGCACTCTTGTCACAGACACCGAAGTCCTAGCATACGCAGTGGACCTTCTGATGCGTCGACAGCGATTACCCATAGATTTAGTTGCGCAGGTCTTCGCGGCGCCGCTCTGGCACGAAATAGACCGCATGGAACCGAAGCAAGCTGAACTTCTCCGTGCACTGCGCCAAACCTACAGCAGCCTACTAATGAACGGGCCATTCGGTATAGTCATCGCTCATCATGGCGAAATGATCGGTTTAGGCGACCGCATCAAACTGCGACCGATGGTTGCCGGCTGCAAAGGCGACATGACCTACATTTCCTCCGAGGAATCAGCTATGCGCCTAGTCTCACCCCAATTGGATAAGTTCTGGGCTCCAAGAGGCGGTGAACCAGTCGTGTGTAGACTAAAAAACTTCAAGACAGGTGAACAATAATGAAAACTTACGTAATCCCTGAATACTTAGTAGAACGCGATCCGCGACGGTGCATACGCTGTAAAGTCTGCGTTAACCAATGCACATATGAAACACACTGCTATGACCCCGACTCAGACACAATCGTCAGCAAAGACGCAAGTTGTGTTAACTGCCAACGATGCGTAACCATGTGCCCAACAAACGCTATAACAGTACGCAAGAACCCAAACGCTAACCGTGATAACGCCAACTGGACAGTAGACGCCATCCGTGACTTAAAGAAGGCATCTGAAAGCGGCACAGTGCAAATCGTCGGCATGGGCAACGATAAGCCCGCATTCAACTATTGGGACCGCCTTGTGCTGAACGCCAGCCAAGTCACAAACCCATCCATTGACCCACTCCGTGAACCAATGGAAATCAGAACATACCTCGGCAGCAAACCAGACCACCTAGAAATCGAATACAAAGACGGCGTACCAGAACTAAAAACTAAGATAGCCCCGCAACTATGCCTTGACACACCAATAATGTTCTCAGCCATGTCTTACGGTGCCATCAGCTTAAACGTTCATGCTTCACTTGCGCGTGCAGCATCCGAATGCGGCACATACTACAACACAGGCGAAGGCGGACTTGACCATAGCCTCTACCAGTACGGCGACCACACAATCGTACAAGTAGCTTCCGGCAGATTCGGCGTTCACCCACAGTACCTCAACTCGGGCGCTGCGGTGGAAATCAAAATTGGGCAGGGTGCAAAACCGGGAATCGGCGGCCACTTACCAGGCGAAAAAGTCACAGCGCCAGTGGCAAAAACTCGCATGATCCCAGAAGGTAGCGATGCACTCTCACCATATCCGCAGCACGACATCTACTCAATAGAGGACTTAAGACAACTTATCTACGCACTTAAAGAGGCAACTAACTACACTAAACCAATCAGCGTAAAAGTAGCAGCAGTCCACAACATCGGCGCCATCGCAAGCGGCATCGTCCGAGCAGGCGCAGACATAGTAGCCATGGACGGCATCCGCGGAGCAACAGGAGCAGCACCAAAAACCATCCGCGACAACGTCGGAATACCCATAGAACTCGCATTAGCACAGGTTGACCAGCGTCTACGCGACGAAGGCATACGCAACCAAGCATCCATCGTCGTCGCAGGCGGCTTCCGAAACGCATCAGACGTCTTCAAAGCCATTGCACTGGGCGCAGACGCAGTTTACATCGGCACAGCCGCATTGGTCGCGATGGGCTGCACAGTCTGCCAACGCTGCTTCACCGGTAAATGCCCGTGGGGTATTGCTACAAGTGACCCATGGATCGGCAAACGCATTAACCCTGAACTTGCCTCAAGACGCCTCATCAACTTGCTCCATAGCTGGAGTCATGAAATAAAGGACATGATGGGCGGCATGGGCATAAACGCCATAGACAGCTTACGAGGTAACAGACTGGCGCTACGCGGTGTCGGCTTAACCGACAAAGAGCTCGGCATATTAGGCGTTAAAATGGCAGGAGAGTAAAATTGATGCAAGCACCACAAAGAGTAAACCCTTCAGAAATCGACCCGAAATACCAATTTCGAGTAACACGGGAAGGCAACGTCGTCAAAGTTGACGCATGCGACATTTACTACAAAGACCTCAACGCAATCCTGCGCGCAGTCATCCAAAACGACGGGGTAGAAAAAATCGAAATCTACAACGTCTGTGGCCAACGCTACATAGGCACCGACCTCAACACCAACATCCAAATCCACATCTACGGCACCCCCGGCAACGACTTAGCAGCATTCAACAACGGTCCACAAATTATCGTACACGGTAATGCACAAGATGGCTCTGGGAACACAATGAACGAGGGTCAAATCGTCATCGAAGGACACGCAGGCGACGTCACAGGACACAGCATGAGAGGCGGAAAAATATTCGTCAAAGACTTCGTCGGCTACCGCGCAGGCATACACATGAAAGAATACCAGAAGAAGGTACCCACAATAGTCATCGGCGACGTTGCAGGCGACTTCCTAGCCGAGTACATGGCGGGCGGCGTAATCTGCATACTTGGATTGAGCTTAAAAGAGGGCGAGAAATGCGCCGCACGCTTCGTCGGCACCGGAATGCATGGCGGCGTAGTCTATGAACGCGGAGAATTTCTCTGCCCCGTCGCAGGAACCAAAGTTGAGGACGTCGGTAAACGCGATATGGCGGTCATCACTAAGCTGGTGGAGGAGTACTGCAGCCACTTCGGCGGCGACCCTAAAACTATCTTGAATCACCCCTTCAAGAAGATACTGCCAGTGTCCAAGCGTCCGTATGCGAACCTGTTCAGCCACTAACCCCTTTTTGGGTTACTAATTCTCCGTTTTTGGCTATCTATAGCTGTTTGTCTATATGCTCTATTAGCCGGTCTATGCAGAAACGATAGAGGGGG
>CAYPGY010000097.1:0-9310 GCA_964410435.1 uncultured Candidatus Bathyarchaeia archaeon | reverse complement strand
ATAGAATGGACCTTGTGGTGTCGCCACAACCAGACAGCAACGCTTTTCTCCTGCTGATTCAGAAAAGCAGTTTTCTGCAACTAGTTATGGAAGATGAAGTAGCAGGGCAGCACTCACTTCTTCTACTAATTTAAAAATATTTTTTGATCTACAAGCGTATAAAGAGACACCCACGTAATAAGCAAAGAAAGCCGTTATCGAAAATTTAAAAAGTGCTCGTTAGGCATCTACCTGTATGAAGTATTCTTTGAGGATTGGCTCAGTATGGAGTATACCCATAGAATTACACTTCACTTTTCTGCTACTCATATTCGCGGTTCTAGGTCTATCCATCTATGACCTCAGACAGCACACAACGTTTAGCGCCTTCTACCTCTTCTTCATGATCCTCTTCCTCTTCGTATTCGTTTTCTTCCATGAATTAGCGCATTCAGTAATCGCGCAGCACTACGGCATAAAAGTACGCAAAATAGTACTCTACCCAATAGGCGGAGTCTCAGAAATCGAGGAAATACCCGACAAACCCTCACAGGAGTGGCGCATGGCCGTCGCGGGACCACTAATCAGCCTAATAATCGGGTTCACACTAATCACCGCAAGCGTACTTTTTAAGCCAGCTTTGCTTTCTGAACTGATAACTTTTTCCGCGACAACAGGAGAACTCGTATTCGATTTAGGTATGCTAAACATCTTCTTAGGCCTCTTTAACCTGATCCCAGCTTTCCCAATGGACGGCGGCAGAGTCTTCCGCGCCCTACTTGCTGAGCGCATGAAATTCTCAGACGCCACCAGACTCGCAGTTAACATAGGCAGAATCTTCGGGATAGCCATGGTAATCATTGGCTTCCTATTCAACTTCCTGCTGGTTTTGGTAGGACTTTTTGTGTATTTAGGCGCCAGCGAAGAGGGAGAACAAACCATAATATCCACTAAGCTAGCAGTCATCAGAGTGAGAGACGTCATGCAATCCGAGGTTGGACGCGTTAACCCAGAACAAACAATCAAAGAGGCACTTGAGGTTATGTTCAAAAACCGATACCATGACATCTTGGTCGAAAAAGACGGTGTTTTACAGGGTATCGTCACTTGGAGTGAACTCATGAAAATCAATCCTGACCAGCGAGACGAGTTACGTATAGCGCAGATGCCTATCTCAAAAATCTGTGTTCACGAAGACGAATCCATACTCGAAGCTAACAAACTAATTATCAAAGAAAAAATCGATGTATTACCAGTCGTCAAAAAGGATAATCCCACGCAACTAGTAGGTGTCATTACCAGCGAAGCCATCGGTAAAGCCTACGAGCAAGCAAAAGACCGCTAAATCCGCGTGTTCAAGTTAAGCATAAATGGTATGTCTCAACTAGGATAGACAAAACCTATTATCTCCAAAACAGGCATCTTGTATCATTCACTCAAAAACGTGTTAACTAATTTACGATAAGGAAGTAAACAGAGTTGGGAACAGAAATTCGTACATTCACCTCACTCAAAGACATAAGCGAGTTTCTAGTTAACCAAACAAGCCAATACAAATCACTCTTCGAAGACTACAGCCAATGGCTAGGCTCCGTTCTAAGAGACGCCGAATCTAAACATAAAGGCGAAGAATGGTACCAGAAATCAGCAGCTGCACAAAAAATCCTAAAAACACAAGCAAAAAAACCCCCTGAAGCAGACAAATCCAAGAAGGGCGGTAAAGGTGGCAAAGGCCAAAACGAAGAATCACCGTGGATCCAAACTGGCGACGTATCGATATCATTTACTGAACAGGGACAAACAGAAATGCTCTTTGAAGCCATAGAAAAAATCAGCAGCAAACTACAAGAATACGAGAAATTCAAAGCAACCGTGCAGCAGCTAACCAGATTAGGATTAGGACAAACAGTAAACTACATCGTTTACCTTGAAGAGGAAATCCCCAAGAAGATAGTATTAAAGCAGAAAGCAGCAGCTAAAGGAGATGAAGCGTTCAAGTTCATAACTGAGCTCTCAGTGCCAGCATACTTGAACATCCAAAGCAGCACATAACAGGTGATCCGTCACCAAGTCAACGGTGATGGGGTTACCGCAACCAACAGTTAAATATGAAAAAAACCAATGAACTAAAGAGGAATCAACCGTCGTCAACCCGCAGTATTCTGTCTCAGGAGTCACCGTTTCAATAAGCCTCAATAGTCTACAGGCTGAAAAAAGCGGCGCCTACGCGGGCACCGATGACCTGTTTTTCGATATAAACGCCAAAATAGAAGAACAGAAAAAAGACACCAATCAACTGACACTCGGATTCCAACTTTATATTTCCACTAAACCCAACGTAGTCAAATACTCAACCTCAGGAACAGTAATCTTAAGCGGCAAAGCAGACGACATCAAAAAGAAGCTGGAGGTTAACCCAAAAACCAAGATTCCGCAGATCCTATTCACAATCTACCAGCACGTCTTCAACTCAATTTATATGCTCTCCTCAAACCTGAACACGCCCTATCCGCCACCAGACCTGCTGCATCCAATGGCTGAAAAGATACAGATCATATCGCCCAATCAGGGGGCAGCGGAGAAAACTGAAGCTGCGTCAACTGATGCTCAAGCAGCTCAGCCAACGCCTGCTGCGTCTGCGGCTGCTACTCAGGCAACGGCGGAAAAGAAGTAGGTAATAGTTCACCTGTAGAACATATATCCAATTTTTAGATGTAGCGCGATTTGGAATAAGCTTTTATACTGTTTCTTTAGAATACAGATTCGAGGAAGGAGGAGCAGCTTGGAATCGACAGTAGCAGCGCTACTACTAGTAACATCAACAGTTGTTCTGTCTTGTTTTGTCGTAATATACACTGTTAATACTGTCATGGAGACTTTTAGCGGGGAAAGCCCAACAATGCAGTTAATGAATCGTATTCAAGAAAATCTAATGAATTCAACATTATCAGGCAACAACACTTTTCCATTCACCTTTGCAACACCTACAGCTACACCCACACCGACGCCCACGCCGTAGACTCTTCGAGAACAACTTCCCTTTTTATTATAAAATAAGCAAAGTTGATTTATAATTCAGTTTCAGCCTTCATAACTCCTAATAAGCATTTTAGCTATCAATTGTGACTGAAGATTAAATGGAATCAGTAGCCAGCCCAGCCCCTGAGGTTTCGCCGGGCATTTCCAAGTTCGATGCAGAAAATGCAACCGCTTTGACAGCAGACTTCCTAAAGCGGCTAGGCTACAAAAGCACTTGGCTGCCAATGAAGGTTACCTTAGACGGTGAACTCTACATTGTTGAAATGAGTTCTGAGGGCAAAACAGCGAAAGTGCAAATTAATTCTGGATCTAAGGAGATTCGGGAGTACGAGTTCGGTCAAGACGAGAATGCACCTAAGGGTTTTTCGCTTTCAAAGGGTAAAATGATTCTCCTTGTTGTTGTAGTTGCGGTCAGTGTCGTTGCTACAAAACTGCTCGGCGTATTCTAATCGCTATTTTAAGGTTGAATAGTGATACTTATTGAAAATGCGTACGGCTTAATATTCAGTTTCAGAAATTTCTGTTAGATCGATTCTGGCAAGTAGGGGTACCTTTAGTTGAGTAACATCCAAGACATACAGGGCAAGGTGAAGTAAACATGAATGTTTTTGCCATAATCTCGTTGATTGCAACTGTGTCCTGCTTTGCACTTGGATTAATTGTACTTTCTATGAATCACAAAGCTACCCTTAATAGATTATTCTTTTTTGTTACCCTTACTGGCTTCATTTATTCATTTACAACGGTTATGATGTGGAGTGCTTCGACCGCTGAAGAGGCTTTTATCTGGCATAAGCTGGGAACGATCTGGCCGCTTTTTACGGTGGCTGTATTTAACTTCACCTTGGTTTTCACTGACAGTAAATGGATAAAATTCAAGGTACATTACATCGCTATCTATCTGCCAGCGATAATTTTTTTCCTAATTGACCTCTTAACAGCATCAATTAACACTGCACCGGTGCTGATGTATTGGGGATATAATGATTTACCGTCCGGAAGCTGGGTTTTTGCTTTATCTTCATTTTGGTTAAACGTTATTTCATTCTCAGCCTTCGGTGTATGCTTTAGATATTATTTGAAGGCAAAAGAGGAAATCCAGAAACAGAGAGCGAAGTACGTTTCAATCGGTTTAGCTATCCCGATTGTAGCTTTTATTACAACTAACGTGGTAGCAAGAGGCTTAAATATCGGTATTCCTAACTTTGGCCCCATAGCCACATTGTTTTTTGCAATAATCGTAACTGCTGCCATTGGAAAATTTGACTTATTCACAGTTGACGCAGCCTTAGCCGCTGAGAACATTGTCTCCACAATACCAGACTCGCTGATTCTTGCTTCAAAAAACGCGAAAATACTCAAAGTGAACGATAGGCTAATAGAGTTTTTAGGGTACAGTAGAGACGAATTGATCGGTCAACCGATCTCGATGCTCTGCTGCGAAGACCCTGAAAAAAGCAGCGTACTTTTTTCGAGGATAAAACAGGAAAAAATTATCAGAAATTTCGAGTTGAAGATGCGGACTAAATCTGGAGAATCCCGCCATGTTCTGCTTTCAGCTTCGATGATTCATGATAGAGCGGGTCGGTTAATCGGTTTTACATTAATCTTCCGTGACACCACAGAGCGGATCATGGCCGAGCAGGAACTCGCTAACACAAAAAATTATCTTGAAACCTTGCTGAATTCGATGCTCACTGGCGTATTAGTAATCGACGCGAAGACTCATAAGGTAGTTGACGTGAACTTCACCGCCTTATCGATGATTGGTCTGCAGAGAGAAGAAGTTGTTGGCAGAGTCTGCCATAGGTTTGTCTGCCCTTCTGAGTGTGGACGATGCCCGATTACCGATTTAGGTTTAGAGGTAGATAGCAGCGAGAAGATACTGGTAACCGCTAAGGGCGAGCAAAAGCAGATACTGAAAAGCGTAACAAAACTGCAGCTTGAAAACCAGTTACTGCTTGTTGAAAACTTTATTGATATATCGCAGCGGAAAAAAATAGAGGAACAACTTGTTAGGGCACAGCGGTTAGCGTCCATCGGTGAATTGGCAGGGCAGCTTGGGCATGACCTTCGTAATCCCCTTTCAGGTATAAAGAACGGCATCTATTTGGTTAAGAAGAAGGGCAACAGCATGACTGAAGAAGAACGCAGGGAGATTCTGAAAATTATAGATGCTGCTGTTGAGGATTCAAACCGTATAGTAAACAGTTTAATCGAGTACTCAAACGAGATGATACTTACACCCGAGTTGATAACACCAAAGCAGCTTATGCTAAATGCACTTGCAAAACTGACTGTTCCAAGTGGCATTACTATAGAAAACAAAGCCACGGACGAGACGCCAACGCTTCTGGATACAGTTTATATGGAAAACGTTTTTACAGCTATTCTCCGAAACGCAATAGAAGCAACACCTCAGAAAGGCACCATAATACTGGAAGCTAACCTTGCGGAGGCAAGTATAGTTTTCAGCTTTAAAGACAGCGGGGTAGGTATATCTGAAGAGGCGCTGCGTAAGCTTTTCACGCCGCTGTTTACCACTAAAGCAAAGGGCATGGGCATGAGCTTAGCGATCTGTAAACGTGTGGTTGAAGCTCATGGCGGAAAAATCGCAGTGGAAAGCAGAGTAGGCGTAGGTACAACCGTCACTGTAACCTTGCCGATGGTTACGTCAAGAAGGGAATTCGCTGATTTGCAGGCGCATCTAAATTCTATGTAGAAGCGTTGTTTTTAACCCGATACCGCACGATCTCTGCTATCAAATCCAGAGGTAGCGGCTGATCAAGGGGGAACTGTATTGCGCCCTTGCTTAGTTTATAGGCGGCTAGTTTATGCTTGAAAGCTTCGACGCCTGAGGGGGTTGGATAGAAGCATATGTGGTTCTTGAACGCTGCAAAATACACTAAAACGCCGTTCTGTTTGAAGGCAGGCATCTGGTAACTTATGGTTTCTTGGGCTTTGGGTGCAGCGTTGTGGATTGTTGTTTGGATTTGCCGGAGGAGCGCTTGGATATTTTGCGGGAAAGTTGAGATGTATTCGTCGATTGACTTGTAATCCCCAATCATGGATGCATCGACTTACTATAGAATGCACCGGTTATTTGGGTTTGTACCTTTTCTCGGAGAAGAAATCCATAACGCGCGTTCACTTGAAGAATTGGCGCCATGCATAACTCCCGGCGGAATATGGTATTCATCGCCTGTTCTGCTCCTACGCGGTTTTCTGTCAAGGAGCAAACCCATTTCGCCTTCGATAACTACCCCCACTGAGCGTAAATGTGACTATGCAAGGGCAGATCTATGCCCTGCTCAAAAGTAAAAAACAATAGCTACGTATTTTCTGACTGCATCAACCAAGCTCTAGCACCCTTAAACGCCACCTGCGCTTCAGGCAACTGCTTGATTAGCACGTCTGGGTAACCAGATTGTCCGTCACTCAAGTATTCAGCCCGCTACACAGCAAGATACCGGAGGAAAGAAAAACAAATCGGCGCTAAGAAGCTGCCTTCGCAACGTTTGAGAGCTACACCGCGCATGCTTACCAAGCGCGCTTTGATAGATTAGCGGCTTTGTTTCTTAACAACTCTTATTGCTTACTTGGCTGAAACATAGATGCGTAGGGTTGTGAGAATCAACCACCCCCTGCACTCCTCCTTCCCCTAAGCCGCAAGTCCCTCACAACCTACATAACCCACCCTACCCAAAGTGAATAGTTATGAGTCACCAGCATAAAATTAAGAAAACACACATCAAAATCGTAGAGTACGACGATGTGGACTTCGCGAAAATCGTTAAAGACTGCAGATACTTCGGCGAAGGCAACTCTAATGGCAGAGTGCTGGAGTACGATTTTGAGTATTGCCTCGAATGTGACCTGAGGCTGCTTAATGGGGAGCCAATTATGACTAAGGGCATACTTGAGTACGAGTTCGAAAGATTCGTCTCGATGGCAAAAAGGGGAAACTACGTTAGCACAGAGGAGACAACCGTGCAGCATAGCGACTTTCAAAGTATGGAAAACCTGATAAAAAACGCAGTTGCTTTTGGCAAACTAAGGCAGAAAACAAGCTAGAGGTAAAACTGGGGTTTATAGACCCCATGTTTGGGTTAGGCTCTTTGTGGGGGCTTCCTTTTCTTTCTTATGCTTTTCCTTTTCGTGCCCTTTGAATCGGTTAAGTTTTACTGTTGAGCCTTCAATTGTGATGTAGTGGGTGTTGTTTAGGCCTTTGCCGTAAACGTACTTTTTAACGGCATGATGTAGCTCTGTGATAGATACCTTTTCTTGATCAACAGCAAGTTTGTCTTTGGTGACGTAGACAGTGACTTTTAGGTGGGTTTCAAGAGAATTTTTAAGGGGTTCTTTCTGCTGCTGCAGATCGCCTAAATCCACTTGCAGCTTTTTTTGGGGCTCATCTTTGTGTCTAAACAGCAAACTGATCGTCCCACAGTACGGTAGGTCGTTCTATTATTAAAATTTAAAGAATGCTAAATATTGATTTTCCCAAATTCAGGTTTGAAGGCTTTGTTGTCGTCGATTGGCACTAACAAAGCATTATTACTTTTTTATGCTCCAGAGAATATGGAGGCAACAATTTTATGCAGCAATTGAGCAGTGAAAATATTGTTGAAATCCTAAAAAGCGAGCATAATCTAGTTAGAAGAAACCTAAAGAAAGTCCTCGCTAAAAACATTGTAGATCAGGAAGTAATTTCGCAGACTGCAAGCGCCGCCCTTAACCATTTTAATGGTGAAGAAAAGCTTGTTTTCCCCCAGTTTGAGAGTTTGCCTGAGACCCGTAGGCTTACCTTTGCCTTGTTTGAAGAGCATGGGGTTGCAAGGAAACTGATAAGTGACTTAGAATCAGGCTCGTTGGATGCTGACAGGTGGTTAGCTAAAGTTAAGGTTCTTGATGACTTAATTAACGCCCACTTTAAGGATGAAGAAGACGTGGTTTTCCCAAAAGCGCAGGAGCTCCTAAATGCTCAAGCATTGGAAGATATTGGAAGACGTTACAATAACCAGCAATTCTAAAAAGGCAGTTAAGGATTCTTCGCCAGTTTAGTGGCTTCCTTGATCGCTTGAACGTAAACTTCCTCTTTAAGCCTGAAACCTGCATCTATCAACTCGTTAAGAGCTTGCATAAACTCATCAAAAACGATTTTCTGGTCTCTAAGAGCAAGTAGTAGAACAAAAATTGTTCCTCGAGGCGATAAATCCAGTAGCCGTGCGGCGGAACGTGCGGAAACTTCATCGATGAGTACTGTTTCTATCTTCAGCTGTTTTGCTAGCGATAGCGCTTCTATCTCGCCCCTATCGAGTTCTATAGGCATCTCGACGGGGTCAGCGGCTACAACTTTTATCCAGCCCTGCGTGACCGCAGCTTCAACAACGTAGGCATCTTTTATCCTAAGGGCTTTTCCCTTCGGTACAACCTCAGCGTAGACTTCTTCAGGAATTAGTACTTGACCAAAGAGTTCTTTTAGGAGGTCAAGTTTGCCTATCTTAGATAGATAAATTAGCGGGGTTAGGTTCGAAACAACCTTCGACACTATGAAGCCTTCTCTAAACCCTTCAAATCCTCTTTAAACTCTGATAGCGTGTAGGGAACATGAATTTCACGTTTTTTGGCTTCATCCGTAATTTCCCACACTGACAAACCGCATCGCCTCGCTGCCTGCCAAAGCGTTAATTTGCCGTCTTCATACTCCTGCAGGCTCTTTCCGATTAGCCACTCTTTGGCTGCTTTCATGAGGAAGCGCCGTGTGACTGTGGATCGGTCCATGCCTTCCTCTTCGGAGACTTCGTCGAATAGTTTTGCGAGGTCATCTTCGACGCGGGTTGTTAGGGTTGTGGGCACTTTCTGCACCTGTATTAAAATGAAGCAAATTAATACTTGAGGTTTTTTGGTGGGGCTTCCCGGTTTTGACGAGATTTGTCTGTGGGGCTGCGAAGTATAGTCCATTCGCTGAAAAGGCGGGCATGCAGAGAATAACCCAACAGAAAACAGTAAAGGATATAACTAGCGTTTCTAAAGTGCTCTTAGAGTTAGGGTTTGATACTCAGCTTTTAGGTAGTGAACGATATGTGCAGCAGAAGCTTGAGAGCTTGCAATCAGAGCAGATCGAAAAACTAAAAGAGGCCTTCATTAAAAACAGCCAATGCACGCTTTAGAAGAGAATTTGCCGCTAGCCGCCATCAGCCCTTTGGAAAAGTTGCCGATTATGCTAACTCTTTGCACAACGCCGAATTGCCTGAATTGGGTAAACTAATAAAACTGGTAGGAACGCTCT
>CAYPGY010000096.1:0-9523 GCA_964410435.1 uncultured Candidatus Bathyarchaeia archaeon | reverse complement strand
GTGCAGTTAGGATGGCGAGCCATCAATGCATTCCCTCTTAACCCAAATCTCAATTGGTGGTTCTATAAGTAAAGTTTTATGAAGCCATAATTCAGAGCAGCGATTTAGGAATTTAGCGATAAAAAATTCCGCAAATATCACATTCTATAAACAATAAAATGCATAAAAATTAATATTATTACATTCAAGTTGAATGTATCACAAAACTTTTAAGCCCATAGCATCAATAGCTAAAAAGCAACCAAGAGGAGAATAGAATGAAAAGAACCTATTTGGTTGCCTTATCAATAGCTTTACTATGCATTCTGTCATCAACAGCTTTTGCCAGTGCAGCTTCACCGGGATATGGCTTCACAAACTACCAAGCATTAACTACACCAACCACCGATGGAGTTCACACCACAGGTGAATGGCTTCCAGACTCCGACGTGCCACCGAACCTTCTAACAACTTTTGCCTTTAGAGAAAAATGGACTTACCCCGACTCAAAAATCTATGAACATGTACTCATTGAATTCTTCACGGATAACACCAACGACGCAGGCGACTACTATCAGGTCTGCTGGGACTGCAACGCGGACGGCGGTACCGCCCCCAAATCAGATGACGTAAAGATTGAGTGGAAAGGACATAGTACAGCCGGCTACAAGGTCTACACTGGTACGGGATCAGGTTGGGCAGCTTACACTGGAGCAGGCGCAGCTTTAGGAACAGACGTCGTCATAGCTGAATCACAGGGTACTTCGCCACTTAGCAGCGCTACACACTGGATTATTGAGATGAAAATCTACCGGTCAGGCATTTTTGATGTCAGCGGAGCAGGCTATGCACCGCTCATTAGCGTAGCGGTATACGACGCAAGTAATTCTGCTGCAGGAATCCAAGCTTGGCCACCAAATTCAGTTGATAAACCCGATAATTGGGCAGTGGAAACTGGCACAATGAGCAACATACCCGAGTCGCTAACAGTTCTAAGCGTTATTGCACTGTCAACATTTGCCGTCATAACAGGCACCGTCCTGTTAAAAAAGCACCCGTCAGCCATAGGTAAAGCATTCAAACAGCTATAAATGGGCAAATAAGCCCTCTTTTTTTATATCTTGAGCTATCTTAAACGATAAAAAGAATTTTTACATTAGATGTTTCGAAAAAAGTGCTACTACCGCGACTTGAAGCTTGACCGAGTAAGTCTTTTTTATGATTTCTAAAGGGGTAGGTGTATAAAAGAAAAAGTAACTTGCGATCCTCTACTGTTTAATGGACCGCTTCTACTCTAAGCACTTCTGGAACAACTGATTTAAGGTGTGCTTCGATGCCGTTCTTCAATGTAATCTGAGACATCGGGCAACCAACGCAGTGTCCGACAAGGCGAACCTTAACGATCAAGCCTTCAAAGCCTACGAGTTCTACGTCTCCGCCATCCATCTGGAGTTGGGGGCGTATTTCGTCGAGTGCTGCTTTTACTCTTTTTTCAAAGTCGTCTGCCATACAATTCACTTGTATCTTTCTGAGGAATACTACAACTATAAAAGATTCCTGTTTAAACTTGGCAATTCTTCATTGGTCTTAAATGGTTAGATTCGAGTAAACGCTATAAAGCGCCGGTTTCCACTGTCTTTCGGTGCAAAGATTGAGGAAAAAGCCGTACAGCACTTTGCTACTTGTATCCTTGGCATTCACAGGCGTATTTTCCCTTGGTTCCTTGGGTTTGGGGAACGCTCAAACTGGATTAATTACCTTCTTGAACTCAGATACAACCTGGATTACATCTAGTACCCTATCTGGACCAGTTGTAGTAGGAACTGGTGTTACCTTAACCATAAACAGCGGTGTAACCGTAAACCTAAACGGATACTATATCTACGTCAACGGCACCCTAAAATCGATAGGCACCAACTCACAGAACATTTTTCTCTACGGCGGAAGCATAACATTTAACGCTAGCGCAACAGCCAACTCCATGTTCGAAAACACCATCATAAACGCAACTGTTAGCGGAACCAAGAAAATATCTCTAAACAATAACACTATCAACGCGCACTTCACAGCAGGCGACGGTAGCATTTTAACGAATAACGTGATTAACGCCGCTTTGACGTTGCAAAACGGCTGCACGTTATCTAACAATTACATTTTTGGCTCAGTAACTGCCGGTAACAACACATTGATTTCAGGTAACCAGGTTTACAACAATATAGATGCTGGTAACAGCACCACCGTTTCAAATAACGTGATAGATTACAACAAGAGTAACATGGGCTACATCATGAGCTTCAGTTATACAACAGCGCTGAAAGTGCAAAGTAACTCTGTGGTTTCTAATAACCGAATCAACGGTTCAGTTTCGGTGTATAATTCGAATGTAACGAACAACGTCATAAGTGGAGGAGGCCCATTTACTGATTGGGTTGGAAGACCAGAGGATGCCACCTCAGCCTTAGAAGCCAACGGCAACTGCTTTATAACCTCAAACGTTCTCTGGAGCACAACCGGCGGCTATGGACTCCTAACTCGGAGGGTATATTCATACAACTACAACTCGAACCAAGGCAGTTACAGCGGATATGTGGTTGCCAAGAACAACACCATAAGAAATGAGTTAAGAGTAGCCAGCGACGCCCTAATAGAGAATAACCGAATAGACGGCGGCGTAAAAGTAGGCGACATCTACATTTCCGCTTTCAACGAAATCGACTATGGCTATGGCGACTCTGTTATTCGTGGAAACATAATCACAGGTTACGGTATCCATAGTTCTCACAGTGGAGGCTCAACAGTTATCCAAAACAATCTCATTGTCAACGTTACTGATGCCATCTACCTTAAGTCACAGGCAACAGCTATACGGAACAACACACTCCAAAACACCAACACCGCCATCACACTCCACACAGGTGCCCCCACAATCAACTACAACAATTTCATTAACTACACTATCGTCAGCATTCTCTTGGCTGGCAACGCCGCTGACATAGACGCAAGCAACAATTACTGGGGCCAAACAAACGTCAACGCAATCAACCTGACTGTTCACGACTTGAAATACGACTTAAACGTGGGTCGTGTAAATATTGCACCTATACTGGACAGTGCTAACCCCAACGCGCCATCTTTGACTTATGATCTGGACACACCCGATGACCCAGAGGGGTGGCCTGGAGTAAATATACCTGAATATGTGAGTTTTGGAGCAGGCATTCTTTTGTTGATTGGAAGTATCTCAGTGGTTCTGTTTGTTGCCGGTAAGAAGCGTGCGGCGCCTAGACAATTTGGACATAATTTGGGTAAAAATATGCAATATACTTAATATAAAACAAGATAAAATAGCCTAATAGTGGGTTAGAAATGAAACAAAGAACAGCCAATCAATTAACGGTTTACAGAATGGAACTCGATGAGATAAACAAGAACGGGTCCCTACCGTGCCCAAGCTGCGGAGCACACATCTCTCCAGACGACCAAACAGAAGAAGTCTACACGCTACTCGACGTAAACATGGGCAACTATGGCTTAGAAGAAATAGTAGTCCAATGCAACAGATGCCAAAGCCAAATCTACATACGCGGCTTCTCAGAAGCAGAGCAACTAACCAAAACCACAAAAAAGCATAGAAGCGTAGCCTAAAGCTACCTTTCCATATTCCTATCTTTCAATCGGCTATCAATAAGACTTAGCAACTCGTCTGGCCGAATTGGCTTGCCTAATAGGGCGTCGGCGCCCCTGCTGGATGCTTGTTCTGAAGCTCTGCCAGTCAGCATAATCTTGAATACACTAGGAGAGCTGTCCTGTATTAAGGGGAAAAGATCTGTTCCCTCCATGTCAGGCAGGCACAGATCAACCAACGCAACATCAAAGCGGCGTCCCCGTAGCTTCTCAATGGCCTCTGACCCCTTAGCGGCAACTACTACGAGGTATCCTTTCCGCTCAAAAATTTTGCTAAAAGTACGAAGTATCGATAAGTCGTCATCGATTATTAGAATGGACGGCTTGTTTGCAATAAACAAGTGCCAGAAATCTCCAATATAACGGTAAGTAAGTTGTCCATTAAAAGTTTTCTCTTGCCACTGTTAGGTGGGCGGTTGCTTGATCCACACCTTTACCGTGTCCTGAATCTTTACGCGGCCCTCAGTCTGCATCAACCGCACCTGAGCTTCTGTATTGCGGTAGTCGATTGTGTGGAATTCTTTGCGTATGGCATCCTCAAGTTTGGGGATGTTAATATGCTCGTCTGAGCCGACTATGCCCCAGAAGTAAGTTTGGATTTTTAGGCGTTTACGTTGTGCCTCTAAATCGCCGGGTTTAGTCATATGGGTCATCTTGCGCAGTAGGGATCCTCATTTTTAGCTTTATGTTCACGCACGCATGCAGTACAGTCACTATGGAAGGGACACTTTCGGTTGGGGCATGGACAATGAGGCGCCTTATTAGACATAAGAGAACATTGGCAACATTCCTAATTTAAGCTAGTTCATGTGGGAAAAACTATAGAAGCTCGGCGGTGAATAAAGAAGAGGGGTTGATTGTTTTGGCAAGCCTAATCACTTCAATGAAGAAGCTCTTCGCATTCATTTTATCCACCGTCCTAATAGCCGGGTTAACCATATTCTTCGTTGATTTCTTCATCGCTGGCCCCATGAACGTTTCAGACACCTTCAAGCTGCTTGGCAACATATCATTAGTCGTAGCTTTTACGCTAATGACGATCTATGGGTTATCTAAAATCAGAAACCTCCTTGAACCCCATGTAGGCATCCAAGCAGCAACCATACTAGAATACGTTGCAGTAGCTGTTACCGTTGCTGTAACATTCTTTATCACTTTAGGATTCTTCGGGGTATCCGCCTCGGCGTTACTTACCAGCGCAGGAATAATAACTGTCACCGTGGGCTTAATCATCTCCACCTTCGTAGGCGGCATCCTCTCCGGAGCTCTAGTCTTCACAACCTACAAGTACAAAATCGGAGACGCCGTAATGGTAAACAATGTACCTGGCAAAATCTCTGATATGACGGCGCTGGTCATGCGCATACGAACAGACATTGGCCAGATAACAATCCCCAACAGCGCAATAGCCTCAGGCGGAGTCCTCCTAACCGCCGTGCTACCGCCACAGGAGAGCCTAGAAACCCGGTTACCCTACAAGACAGGCGACCGAGTTCTCACATCCTTCAAAAACGAAGAAGGCACCGTTGTGGAGGTAACGGGTTACCATACGATTATTCAGCTTGATTCAGGGAAGCAATTAACATTCATCAACAACAGCATATTCACCGGCGCAGTAGTTGTTGCGAAAGTGACTACCGAAAAAACGTCAAACTAAATTCGATAAATATAGACATTAAAAAAAGGAAAATAGAAGGCTTAGAGTCCAAGCAGCGTCAGCAGCCGGAAAGCTAGGCCCCCGATCAGCAGCGCTACAGCAATGTTGGAGGCGGTAATCACCACAGTAGCCTTCCAGCCGAACTCTTTACCTAAAATAGCCATCGTGGATACACATGGAATATAGAGCATAGCCACCAGTGCAATAACAACAAGTTGTACTGCTGTGAAGCCACCGGGTTGTATCATCAAGTTGGTGGTGCCAAGAATCGCAGTTGCGCCAACCAATATGAGTTCTTTGCGGACGGTACCCAAGATTAGCAGGACGCCTGCTATGGCAGGTAACCCAAGCCACCACACCGTTAATGGAGTCATTGCATCGCTTATGGGTGTAAGCACGTTTAATGCAAACAGGACCTGAATTAGGGCGCTGCCGACGATGTATATGGGAAACACAACGTAGATGAGTGATTTAGTACGTACCCAAGTCTGTTTAAGCACTACTTTAGCAGAGGGGCGCTTGAAGCTGCCCATTTCCATGATTAAGCCGGTTGATTTGCCCGGTACTACTTTCATTGCGACGCGTCCAAGTGCGAATATTATCAATACATCGATGACGTAAAGTAAGAGTGCCCATTGAACGCCGACGAATAAACCCACCATGCCGAAGAGGATAATGGTTCGGGCTGAGCAGGGTGCGAACGTGATAGCGAAGGCAGCGAGGAGGCGTTCGCGGCGGGTTTCCATGATTTTACAGCTATGAATAGCAGGTACACTACAGCCGTATCCCAGTATAATGGGGATGAGGGCTTTGCCATGGAGACCCATCTTGTGCATAGCACTATCCATCATAAATGCGACCCGTGTTAAGAGGCCAGAGTCTTCAATGGCTGCAAGCAACAGGTAAAATGGAATTACGAATGGGATTATAAGGGTTAGACCTGCACCGATACCTCCCCAGAGGCCGTTTAGTATAATGCTTAGGATAGGCTGTGATGTGGAGAGAGCGGGGTCAATTGGGTTGATTAGGTTTAACCCTTCGGAAATCAATTCTGAGAGGGCATTGCCGACAAAGAACGTCCAGAGCAGCAACCCAGCTATAACGCCCGCACTGGTAAAATAACCCCATACACGGTGGGTAGTTAACCACTCCAGTTTATCTGAAGTGCTACTCCAAATCTCGTTTTGCTGCAAGGCAGAGGCGGCAATCGAGTTTGCCAGTGCATACCGCTCCTGAGCAATTATCGAGAAACATTTCTCCTCGTAGCTGCACTGAAGCTCTGCTGAAATCGTTTTAACAGTGTCCATAGCAACTTTAGATTTTTCTCCAACCAGCTTCGTGATTTCGCTGTCCCCTTCCAGCAGCTTAATCGATACCCAACGAGAAGGATATTTCAGGTCAAGCTTTTCTTTCTCAAGAGCACTTTGAAGCTTCTCAATTTTTTCTTCCACGTCCTTGTGATAGCTTAACGGCATGGTTGAGGGTTTTTCATTAGCAACTCGCACTACTTCTCCCATTAACTCATAAAGCCCTTCGCCGCGAGTGGCTACAGCAAAAACTACAGGTACACCTAAAGCTTCTTCGAGTTTTTCTTTATCGATAAAGATGCCTTTCTTTTTTGCCTCATCCACTTGATTAAGACAAACGATCAGCGGAACACCCATTTCCATAAGTTGGATAGTGAAAAAGAGGTTACGTTCAAGAATCGATGCATCAAGCACGTTGACGACCACATCGGGCTTCTCCAGCGCAATGTAGTCGCGGGAAACCAGTTCCTCCATTGAAAACGTAGAGAAAGAGTAAATCCCAGGTAAGTCAATGATGGTGATATCATAGCCTTCAAACCGCAGTGAACCTTCAGCGCGGTCTACAGTTTTACCCGGCCAGTTACCTATGATCTGGTCAGACCCGGTAAGTTGATTGAAGAGAACGCTTTTGCCCACGTTTGCGTTTCCAGCTAAGGCTACGGTTATATGTTTTTGGCTAGTTGGGGTTTTATCAGTACTCACTTTGGTTCACCTACTGGTTCTCTTTAGGCAGGAATTCCACAAAGACTTTTGATGCTATACCTCGACCTATGGCCAATTTGGAGCCTCGAACGGAGATTTCAATAGGTCCTTCGAAAGGGGCAGCTTTGAGCAGAACAATTTTAGTTCCGGGAGTCAAACCCATGTCTAACAAGCGTTGGAGTACACTGTGACCTCCTCGGATAAACTGGATTTTTCCTGAGTCACCATTTTTAAGTTCACTTAGGGCAAGAAGATTTTCTTTTCTCTTACCGACCTCTTCTAATCCCTTTGCGTGTAGAGCAATGCATTCTTCGCAGCTTTCAAATGGCAGGTCGCAGGCGGGTATTGTGTTGCCGTCGTCGCTGCATCTGTCGGGGTGTTTTAGTAGGCGGCAGAGTGACTCTTCGGCTTCGTCTGAGAGGGCGTGTTCCATTTCGCAGGCTTGGCTGTGGACTTTGTCTTTGCCGATGTGCAGTATGTCGGTGAGAAAGTTTTCTAGTAAGCGGTGTTTGCGGAGGATTTTTTGGGCTTCTCGGCGTCCTTTGATGGTTAGGGCGCTGCCTTTGTAGGGTTCGTATTTTATGAGGTCTTCTTCTGAGAGTTTTTTTAGCATCTCTGTGACTGATGCGGGGGCAACGTTTAGTTTTTTGGATATTTCGGTGGTGCTGACTAGGTCTTTGTTGCGTGATAGTGTGTAGATGGTTTTTAGGTAGTCTTGGGTTGTTTTTTGCTCCATGCGCCAACTCCCCATTTTTTTAGGTTAACCTAAATTTGTCGCTATTGAATATAAATGTTTAGGCGCACCTAAAAAATAGCCAGGCCAATCTTGTTTGCAGCCCAATATCCGATGCATACGCGGCACCTCCAATGAAGGTCTATAGGCAGCATATTTGGCATATATTAGAAACTCATTGCAAAACCGATAGAGGGGAGAGGAAGCGCACACCAAAAAAGGACCCTAAACCTACACAAATAGCTTTACAGAAAAAGCAAGAAACCGCCTCAAAACACAGCGCTTTCAGCCATAAAACCACTTATTCTTTGAAGTTTCAAGACTAAGCCACCACTAACCATAAATGTGTGAAACACAGATTGTGGAGGTGAGGCACAAGTAAAGCTAATGTCAATGAGAGATCCAGTCTGCGGAGCAGTTCTCGATGAGAATACTGCAAAGTTCAAGATTACTTATGAAGGAGAAACCCACTATTTCTGCAGTCTAGTCTGCAAGAAACGCTTCAAGCGTCAACCCACTAAGTTCATAAAATAAGCCATTCACCACCCATCAAGGGTGAAGGGAAATGGTTGGTTGCTTCCTTGAAATATTCTCCCTAAAGACACAAATGATACGCTAAGTATTCTTCAATCACACTTTCTGGTCGGGAGAAATATCCATCATAATTAAACCCGAAACCAGTTTCGGGTAGAAGTCTGTGCTCTTCTCAGGTAACACCTCATGCTGCACCGCAACTTCGGCTACTGTTGAGGCTTTTATGGGGTTAACTAGGAAAGCTATGCTTGCTTCGCCGCTATCAACTTTAGCGACTGCATCTTTAGCCCACCGCTCATATAGGATGTTATCGTCGATGTTAAGCTTCTCAATTTTCAGAATCTGCTTGAACACTATGTCTCTTAATATGACAACATCGAAGACTTTGGTTTCTTTAGAGACTGTCTGGGCAACGTACTTGAGAACGGATGAGTCATGCTTGAGGATTAACCCAAGAGCTTTTTTGCCGTCATACACGCCGAACGCATGTTCGCCGACGTGACCAGCAAGGAAAGCTTCGAGCGCCGCCACGTCCGGGCTTAATTCGGTGATTTCAAAGTAGCATTTTAGCTCTTCAATTAATTGGGGGGTTAGCTTGTACTGTTTTAGTAAACGGTGTGTGGGTAGCACAACAAGACCCTTTTCTTGGACTGGCACAATGTAGCACATGTGATAGTTGAAAGCTTGATCCGCCGTCCAGTTGCCCTTACTGCGCATTTCATCACGGTATAGCACTGCACTTTCGTAGCGGTGATGCCCATCGTTTATTACGACTGGCTTTGGCGCTAAGATTTCGCGTAACTCTTTGATTTTTGAGGGTTCTGTTACTTTCCAGACTGTGTGGTGTACGCCTAGTGAATCAGTAGTTTGGAGCGCTGGCTGCGTTTCTGCTACTTCAGCCATAAACTTAATTGATTTTTCTTCGGG
>CAYPGY010000095.1:0-9806 GCA_964410435.1 uncultured Candidatus Bathyarchaeia archaeon | reverse complement strand
CCAAACAGCCCTAAAAAAAGGCTACACACTCTACACAGTCGACTTAGCCCTAAGCGAATGTCTAAACGTCATATGGAAACACGCCAAACTCCTCCACGACATAGAAGACTACACCCCCATAGTCCAAGATCTACTAACAATCTATGATACCCTAACCATAATCCCCGCCAGAGCCCTAGCGGAAGAAGCAATCAAAATAGCCACAACCAAAAACACCACCATATACGACGCCCTCTACATAGCACTCGCGCAACAACAAAACGGCGCCCTTTTCACCGCCGATAAAAAATTAGCCACAATAGCGGAGACAAAAATTAACACCGAAGTCTTATCGAATGACACTACTTACTCTGGAGCGTAAGTTTGTGCTATCGTTAAAAGATGTGGAGCTTTTTTTTAAAAATTAAATATATTGACGTTTTATTGCAAAATTTAATATATTATATGCGAAGAACTTAGCTTAGGGTTAACATGTCTTCAGATGCCAAAACATCCAGAATAGTCTGGTTTAAAGAAATCATAACTGCAGTATTAGCTCTCACAATAATGGGGGCAATAATGGTTTTTCTATCCCCTGCCCTTCTTGCAAGCCCAGTGGATGAGACAAGTGCACAGGCGATTTTCGCGGTTTTAGGTGGCTGGGGCGGAGTAGTTATCGGCTACTATTTTGGGCGAATACCTGCTGAGAAGGCTGCTGATAAGGCTGAAAAAGTGGCTGAGGTCGCGAGGTCTGAGAAAGATAGGGCTGAAAAAGAGAAAGTCAACGAAATCGTAACTTCCAACATGAAACTTGCTGACTACGAAGCAAAATTCAAGGAATTGCTTAAACAAATAGAAGCTACAGAAGAAATAATTAAAAAGAGTGACGAGGAATAATAAGTGGGGTTAAAGGATGAGCAAAAAAGACCAAGCATTACTTGATATTCTCGCTAAGGCAAAAATTACAGCTCAAACCGCAATAGTGCAGATTCAAGCAGATAAAGAATGTGCACGTAAAAAATTAGCCTTGGATGCATAAACAGCTTTACGTTCAAACAAGCTGTAACCTGTATTAGTTAATCTATCGCTCAAGTTGGCTGAAACGCTATATTATACTTACCTGCAAACACTAACAGCTATAGTTATTTCGAAATTTTGATAAGTCAACGCAGCTACTTATCGTTGAGTTCAGTGATTAGTTATGATACTGTCTGCTGTTGATTTAAATAAGGCTCTTGAGCAGGGCACTTTGGGCATTAGCCCGCTTAGCAGTGATACTGTGCGCGAGAACGGAGTTGATCTGCGTTTCTCTGACGAAATTGTTAGGTTGCAATCTACGGATGCCGTTTTGGATATCCAATCGCCCAACAATGAGGGTTTGTACTTCAAAGAGAAGGTTACCGACAGCTTTGTGCTGGGTAAATATGAAAAGGTACTCGTCGCAACACTTGAGCGCGTAAAGCTATCAAACGATCTGATGGCGTTTTGCCAACTTAGGAGCACTTTTAGTCGTGCAGGCGTATCTATTCCGCCCACGGTTGTGGACGCAGGCTTCGAAGGAAACCTCACAATCCAAATCTCAGGCGGACCCTTCCCAGTCAGAATCCCAGTCAAAACACGCTTCCTGCACCTCGTCTTTGCAGAACTAAAAACCCCCTTGGTCAACGGCTATGAGGGTAAATACAAGCATGATAATGGCGTGGCGCCGCCCAAAAAAGACCGCTAGCCGCGCCGCATAATTTTTATCTGATAACTGCGGAGTTGGCTGTGAGAATCCTTGGACTTCACTTACCCCCCAAACGTGTGCTTTGAATGTAACTGCTGCGGCATATGCTGCGCCGACACAGACCACAAGCTCCGCCATATTCTACTGCTTGAGAGTGAAGCCGAGGAAATCTCTGCGGAAACAGGTAAGCCCATCGAAGAGTTTGCAAACGAATCCAATGGCACGCAGCCCTACATTTACGAGATGAAAAAGTTTGAGGGCGACTGCGTTTTCCTAAAAGACAACAAATGCACAATCTACGCGTTGCGCCCGCTGATCTGCAGGTTCTATCCATTTGAGCTAAAATATGACGCCGATAAAGGCACGCACGTTTTCACGGCTACGTCGGAGTGCCCAATGATCGGGCAGGGCAGGCTCCTGTCACGCAAGGATTTTGAGGCTCTGTTTGGGCTTGCGGAAGAGCGGCTGCCTCAAAGCTGAGCAAAAACATCCGCTTGCTCGAGAGTGACGCCGCAGTAGTGGCACTTAAGCACCATTGGCTCCTCATGCACAACGTGGAACTTGGGCTTTACGGGTTCGCCGTTGTTGACGACGCAGCATGGGTTAGCGCATTTCAGGATGCCCTCAATCGTCTCGGGCAACTTAACCTCGAATTTCTCGAGTACAACATAGTTTTTGATGAAGTTGATTGAGGCATGCGGGGCGACGAGTGCGATGCGGTTTAGTTCCTCGGCGTTAAGCGCTTTGCCTTCGATTTTTACAATGTCTTTGACGCCGAAACGTTTGCTGGGCACGTTAACGGCGATGGTCATAACCCGCTTCTCCTTGCCAGTGATACCTAAAATGTTAACGACATCGAGTGCGTAGCCGCCGCGTATATGATCGATTACGGTGCCATCCTTAATTTTTGAAACCCTCAGTTCCCGCTCACTCATAACAATCCAGTAAAAGGTATGTAAAGCGAGGAAATAAGACTTTACACAAAAAAATGAAAGAAATTAAGAGCGCAGATCGATGACTGTTGTGCCCGCGAACTTGTCAAAGTAACGCATGAACGCCTGATTCTTGATCCGCCAGCCGAACAGCAAATCAAACGGCAACAGCGGCAACAGCTTACCGAAGTTGCGTACCGCAGCGTGGTCGTAACTCATTTTCTTACCGTCCGTACGCACAACTTTTAGACCCACCACGCGTTTACCGAGGCTCTGACCGTTAAAGCCCTCAAGCAAAGTAGAATAAAGCCACAGCAGCCCGATGGTGATAAAGAGCGTAGTGCTGATTTCAGTGCCCAAATTCCCCAGTTCAGGCGCAAACAACTGCGGAATAATCACAATTGCTAAAGTGATCGCGAAGATAATCGTGAAGTCCAAAAAGAACGCGGTGGCTCTCTTCTTAAACGAAGACAGCGGAAGCGAAGTTGCTTTGCCCTGTACATCGGCGACTTCAGCCCAGCCTTCCACGTCGTGAATCACACGCACAGCACTCTCGCCCGCGCGGCTTAACCTGTACTTGCCGCTTGGAGTCTGCTCGATAAAGGGCGCAAGCGAACGCAGATGGAAACTCAACTTGCCAGTGTCCACTTTTAGCAGGTTAAGCAGGTCAGTGAACGATTGCTCGCCGTTGTTACTTAAATCCAGCAGTATATCTCTTCTTAGCGGGTGCGAAAGCACCGATAGTACCTTTGAGACGCTTTCCTGATTTACTGCCATATCTCAAAACCGTTTATTTTACTCGTCAGGGAATATGTTATTGGGCGATTTTGGCTCACAGCCCATGATAATCGAAAGTCTTCCATATAAGTCGCTCTCAAAAAACTCTTTAATTCCCCAGACTACTTTTACCTAGAATAAAATCAACCTATAAAACGATTGTTATGTCAAGCGCCGATATAGCTGTAGAAGTCTACTCTAAACTGGAAAACGAAGACTTCAGACTGCTAAGCATAATAGAAGCAGGCATGGCCCAGCATGAATACGTACCAGTAGAGCAAATCCACAAATTCTCCAAAGTACCCCTTGACCGCATCACCTACAGCTTGGGCAAAATAAACAAACTCGGCCTAATCTACCAATCCAGCGGCGCCTACATCGGCCACACCCTAAACTACGCAGGATACGACTGCCTCGCCATCCACGCGCTAGTAAAAGCAGGCGTAATCGGATCCTTCGGGCAAACGCTGGGCGTCGGCAAAGAAGCAGACGTCTACGACGCACTCGACCCCTCTGGCAAACGCATCGCCGTAAAATTCCACCGCCTAGGCCGCATAAGCTTCCGCCAGACAAGACGAAAACGCGGCTACATAAAAGAACACTCAACATGGCTCTACCAATCACACCTCGCAGCCGAAAGAGAATTCCAAGCCATGAAACAAGCCTGCCTCCACGGAGTCGCTGTACCAGCCCCTCTGGGACAGAACCGCCACGTCATCGCCATGGGCATGATAGAGGGCGGCGAATTAGCCCGATACAAAGACATCGGCAAACCCGAAAAAGTCCTACGTGAAGTACTGCGCAACATCAAATGCGCCTACCAGAAAGCTCACCTCATCCACGCGGACCTAAGCGAATACAACATCATACTACAACCCGACGCGCATATCCTAATCATCGACTGGCCGCAGGCAGTGAAAACCGACCACGCCAACGCAGCAGACCTACTTCAACGTGACCTAAAAAACGTGCTGACTTTTTTCAACAGAAAATTCAGAATAGACCTAGCTGTAGAAGAAGCTTACAGGTACGTGGTTGGGGAAGCGAAACGCTTACCCGTTTAACGTAGATTAGTGTTTAAAACAATGTAGAGTACGTTGTTTCCTCGGAGCAGCACGTTGCCGTAGTTGGTCATGAGTTGCTCGTCTTTGTACTCTGTTGCGCCTTCCAAGAGGATGTTCATGTGGCCGTCAACTTTAATCATTTTGCCCTTGTATTCGTAGCCGTTTTTAAGTACAACTTCGATGTTGCCGTGTAACTGTTTGATTAAGACGTTTAGTGGTTTTTTACTGGGTTCCATCATTGACATTACGTGTCACTGATCCAATTGCTGTTGATAACTCATGAACCGCCTACGAGATATAAAAGCATTATGAAAAACAGGTTAGCAAACAACACTAAACAGTGCCACTACAATAGTAAACAGCCTTTGTGCACTAAATTTTGGCTATAAGCGAAAGCAACGCAACCACCAAAAAAGCCACACCCGCCCAGAACAAATCCCCCGTCAGAAACCACACCAGAAGCGCCACCAAAATCGCCGGAATCAACACCAAAAACAGCTTGATAAGCAAAATAACGACTAAACCGATAACCACCAGAACCAAAAGAAAAACCCAGTCAACCCCGCCTAAACCCAAACTATCCAGAATCGACATTACAAACAGCATAAAAACAGAAAAATTCAACGTAGAATCCTCACAGAAAACTCTGCATAAGGACATCAATAAAGCTTTGCAGCAGCCGCCGATCTGCTTAAGCCATCTTACCCCGGAGCTTCGTGAGCACTTCTTCTTCTATCCAGCGTTCACCCTGAACCGTAAGCTTAAACTCGGGTTTGCTCGGGTCAGGCTTAAACACCTGCCCACGCTTAGTCATCTCGTTAAGCCGCGCGGGTACCATGCTTTTTCTTCCGCTCGACTCCAGCAGCTTCTGTATCTGCGCCGCCGTGTTCCTGCGCTCATCCGAAGCATACAACACCAGCCCGACCGCCTCGTAGTGGGTGAGGTTTTCGCGTGAAACAATCACTGGGCCCTCCGTCGTCGGCTCAATAATGCCCTTTAACTGTGCGCCGGATGGGGTTAATCGGTTGGTTACGAAGTCGCCTAGTTTCTCCGTAAAGTTCTCTGGAATGCGGCTTAGCATGTCAAGAATATCCTGCGGCTGGTCGCCTTCGATTACTACTTCGCCGAAGGGGGTTTTTATGCGGGCTTCAATGCGCTTCAACGGTTACGCCTCAACTGGGCTATATGTACGTGTAATGCTTTTTAGGATTTGCGACAGCAATAAAGCAAAAATAGAGAAAAATAAAAAAAGCTACTTTAGGCGCTCGCGTAGCATTTTGCCGACGAGTTCTGGGTTTGCTTTGCCTCTTACTTCCTTCATGGCGGCGCCCATCAGCATACCGAAAGCGTTTTTGCCAAGCTTCTCGATTTGCGCCTTGTTGGCTGCGATGATGCGCTCGATTATTGGTACCAATTCTGCTTCTGAGAGCATTTTTAGGCCTAAAGCTGCGGTAGCGTCCTGCACCGTATTTTCTGGTTTCTTGGATAAATAGCTAAAGACGTCTGCGATGGCTTCCTTTGTGAGTTCGCCTGCGCCGACTGCTTTGAAGATGGCGCTGATTTGTTCGTCGGATACGTGCTCTGTGTGTATGCCCTCGCGCTGAAGAGCCTTAACGGTCTCCGTAAGGAACGCTGCGACGGTGGATGCCTGTACGCCGCTGGTTTTAGCAGTCTCCTCGAAAATCGGCAGGTACTCCGAATCGATGAGTTGCTTGCCCAGCTTCTCGTTCAATCCGTACTGCTTTATGAGGCGCTGGAGCTTCTTCTCCGCTGGCTCCGGCAGGTGCGCTTTAACTTCCTCGACAAGTGCCTGCGTAATCGGCTGCGGGGGAATGTCGGTTTCCGGGTACATTCTGGCTGCGCCGGGTCGGGGTCTCATGAATCGGGTTGTGCCATCGTCTTTAGCTGTGCGTGTTTCTTGCGGGATACATTGGCAAGCGACTTGCGCGCGTTCCACGACTGCTTTGAGTGCATCATGCGTGTTTTCGGCTGTGTCCGCAACGAACACCACGGCGTCTGCGTCTGCGGCGCCCACAGCCTCTCGGAGCGCTTTAACTTCGTCTTCTGTGATACCGTAGTTAGCGAGGGCCTCGTCGGTGTGGAATATGCCGCCGACTCTACCCCAGAACTTCGCGTAATCCGACAACTCGCTGCCCAAGCGGAAGTTAGGCATCAATTCGCGGCCTGTTAAGCCTTTGAAGCCCGCCAGCTTGACGGCGAGCACTTTCTGGTTTTTATCGACTGCCTTGCGGATGACTTTGCTCTTGGTAGCTTTGAACAGGTCTGTAACGTCGACGAACTCCTCTTTGAGTGTCGCGGGGGTGATACCGCGTTTTGCGAGTTCCTCTTTTAGCGCGATCAGGTTTAGCTGGCGCTGAACTTCATAATCCACAACGGTCGAGATCAACTCAAGTTCTTGTACACCTTTAATCTCGATCAACGCGCCATTTGGCAGCGACACGTTCAGGTCCTGTCTGATGGTGCCCAAGCCGCGCATAACCTTCTGGGTGTCACGCAGTATTCTGCCAATGGCAAACGCGACTTCCTGCGCTTCCTGCGGCGAATAAATCACCGGTGCAGTGGCGACTTCGATGAGTGGAATGCCTAGGCGGTCGATGCGGTAGCGGATGGTTTTGCCCTCATCCTGCGTGCCCGTCTTGCGGGCGGCATCTTCCTCGAGGCTGGCGGCTTGCATCGGGATGATTTTGTCGCCGACCTTTATCCAGCCGTCCAACGCAATGATGGTGGTGCGCTGGAAGCCTGTGGTGTTGCTGCCGTCGATAACAGTTTTGCGCATAACGTGCACTTCATCAACCGGCTGCATATTCATCATTAACGACGCGGTTAGGACCACTTTGACTGCGTCGAGGTTAATTGGGTGCGGTGGCTCCTCGTCCATCTCTACTAGGCATGCGGTTTTGCGGTTTGCTTCGTAGAGGATTTTTACGCCCTTCTGGAACTCAAAATAGGCGGCTGGGTCAACTTGGCCAAGTTCGCTCTGGGTTGGGCGGAGGCGGCGTAGGAAGGTGATTTCTGGGTCTTCTTTGAATAGTTCTGGTGGGCAACTGCAGAAGAGTTTACTGCCTACATTCAACTGCTGGTGAATTTCAAGCCCGCATTTTAAGCCTACTTTAGCATAATCGATCGGCATTATTGTGGTCCTCCTTCAATGATTTTGTCCTGCGGAAGCGTACGCGCCGTGTATTCGCCTGCGACGTTAGCTTGCAGAAGCGCAATGGCTTCTTTGGGGTTGTCTGTTTGCCCAAGCGCCCACATCAACTTCACAAGCCCTGTTTCAGGGAACATGTCCTCAAGCGGGACAACGCCGAAGCTCAGAAGATCGCGGCCAGTGTCGTAGACGTTCATGTCCACACGTCCCCAGATACACTGGGAAGCCAATGCGACCACGACGCCTTTTGTGGTGGCCCGTTTTATTGCGTCAAAGCAGAACTTGCTCACATGCCCCAAGCCGCTGCCTTCAAGCAATATGCCTTTGAAGCCTTGGTCAACGTAGAAGTCGATGACTGCTGGGTCCATGCCGGGGTAGAATTTGACGAGCGCGACTTTGTTGCAGAAGTTCGGTTTCAAGACGAGTTTACGTTCGGGGTCACGTTTCTGGTAACTGTCTGCAATCATGGTGACTTTAAGGTCTTGTACACGGGCGATGGGGAAGCCGTTTACGGATTTGAAGGTGTCTCTTCGGCTTGTGTGGCACTTGCGTACTTTGGTGCCTTGATGGATAGCGATTGCCGTGTCGGAGGATGTTTCATGCATTGCTAAGCCGACTTCCGCGAAGGGTGCTTCGCCTGCGGCTTTAACGGCGCCGATTAGGTTGGTTGCGGCGTCGCTACTTGGTCGGTCGGAGGAGCGCTGAGCGCCGACTAAAATAACTGGGACCGGCAAGTTCTGGAGTGCGAAGCTGAGCGCGGCTGCGGTGTAGCCCATGGTGTCTGTGCCGTGGGCGATGACTACGCCGTCCACACCTTGGTTAATGCGTTCGGCGACTCTCTGTGCGAGTGTGGTCCAATCCTGCTGGCGTAGGTTCTCGCTGTAGATGCTGAATACGATTTCTGTGTCGACCTGTGCGAGGTCAGCGAGTTCGGGAACTACGCCGTAGAGGTCGCTTGCCGACATTGCGCTTCTGACTGCGCCTGTTCTGTAGTCTACGCGGCTGGCGATTGTTCCACCTGTGCTCAGGATGACTACATGTGGCAGGTTTGGGTTCTGTTTTGGCAGCGGAGGCGATTCAAATTTGGGGGCGGTGCCTTTGCCGACCTTCTCCACTTGTACGTCGGCGGATGCGTCTATGCCGATGTTGTAGCCGCTCTTCATTTTGATGATTATTGCGGTGCCTTCGCCGAAGCGGGGAATTAGGATGCCCTCGTATGTTTTGCCTCTGCTAGTGATTTTTAAGATGTCGCCGACGCTGCAGCCAGCTTGTTGTAGTAGCTGTAGCGCTTGGCCCTTGTAACCGGAACCTTCTAGTTCGCTCATGATGTGTTTAGCCTCTTTGAAACGTAGACTCCATCGCGCTGGTACCCCATACGCATGTAGTATCGTCTTGTTCCTAACGCACTAATGACTAAAAGCTTTTCCAACCCGAACTCGCTGTGTGCAATGCGTTCTGCCTCCGCTAACAGCTCCCTGCCGTAGCCGCGGTGTTGCCAAGCGCCGTCTTCACGTTTTCCAACGGGAACAAGCTGACCGTAAACATGCAGTTCCCTTACAATCGCTGAGGGTACCTCTATTATTTCCGGGCGATGCGCTTTATCTGAGGGTATGCGCATGCGGATGTAGCCTAAGAGCACGTTGTTGACTGGGTCCTCTGCAGCGATGAAGAATTCTTTGCCCTCGGACGCCTCGTAGCGCTGGGTTCTGATTTCCACTTTGGACAGATCAGGTTTCACGTGGTCTACCTGCATACGGTGGCCGACTTCTCTGCAGCGAATACACTGACAGTGTAGGCCGTGCTCGGCGAGTCTCTGCTGCGCCAGCTCACGAAGGTTGCTTTTCTTGACGCCTGCCAGAATAAGCTGCGCTGGAATATCGCGTTGCACCCGCATTACCCTTATCCATTGCGGGATGGACTTTTTGATTTCCGCGATCACCTCTGCCGCTTGCTCAGTTGTGTAAGGCGTGTATGTTCCCTGCCGGTACCACTGGTAGGCTTTGGTGCCGTTGATAGCGAGGCACGGGTAAATTTTGATCATATCCGGCTTGAATGCCGGGTCGGTGAAGATGCGCCGAAACGCCTCGATGTCCTTCTGCGGGTTGCTGCCGGGCATTCCGGGCATCATGTGATAAACAATCTTTAGCCCCGCGTCTTTG
>CAYPGY010000094.1:0-9915 GCA_964410435.1 uncultured Candidatus Bathyarchaeia archaeon | reverse complement strand
TCTAGATCCCATGCAGATAAACTTAAATACAGTTTTGCCGACGCAATTGACAATAACGAGCGCAGACTTGTCTCTACCCTTGGGGCAGCTTCAATGAACAAAAGCATTTATGGAGAAAAAACGGCATGATAGTTGAAGATTTTCTTATATCCGCAGCCATCGCCTTCATCTTGATCTTTATATCATCACTAGCAATCTACTACATCGGGAAGCACTCAGCTCCCAAAACCGCGATAAGCGAAAACGAACAGGCTGCCTACGCTTGCGGTGAAAAAGTAACCTTCCAAAGCCTAAAAATCAACGTTTCACTATACAAATATTTAATTTACTTCGTAATATTCGATTCATCCGTATTAGTCCTCGCCTTCGCCGCATTCGCTATCGGCGCCACTAATCCACTTATGTTGATCCTCTACCTCGGCATAATCCTCGCTGCCGGAGTAGTTCTTCTAGATGGAGGTAAAGATTAATGACTGATACAACAACATGGGCACGAGTAAAATCCCCCTGGGTGCTCCATTTTAACTCCGGAGCCTGCAACGGCTGCGACATAGAAATCGTCGCACTACTAACACCGAAATATGACGTTGAACGCTTCGGCATAAAACTAGAACCCTCACCAAGACACGCAGACGTACTACTTGTAACTGGCGCCGTCACGCTGCAATGTGCTGAACGCTTAAAACGTGTTTATGACCAAATGCCTCAACCAAAATTTGTCGTCGCAATCGGTGCATGCGCATGCAGCGGCGGAGTCTTCGCAGGCAACTACAACGTACTCGGTGGCGTCGATAAAGTTATCCCAGTAACCGCTTACATACCGGGTTGTCCACCACGCCCTGAAGCGATAATCGACGGATGCGTAAAACTGCTTAATGCAATCAATCCCCCTAAGCAGAAAAAAGTTGTGGAGGTAAAATAAAATGGCAAGCAATAATGCTGATATGATAAGTTTACTTAAAAATAAATTCGGCGAAAAAATCCAAATACAAACAGACATCCTCGAAGCAGGCGCCATAACCGCAAACAACGGCCTCCACCGTGACGTACTAAAAGCAATGATTGACGCCGACGAAAAAACCGGAATAACATCCATAACAGGGTTAGACCTAGGCGACAGAATAGGCGTATACTATCATGTGCATACAGCTAAGCCGTTCTTCACAATAAAAGCCGAAGTACCCAAAGATAACCCAAAAATCCAAACGGTCGTGGATATTCACCCGGGCGCACTCTTCCACGAATTAGAAGTCACAGATATGCTGGGTGTTACATTTGTTGGAAACGAATTGAACGGGCACTTTGTTCTATCCGAAACTTGGCCAGACGGTGTTTATCCGCTAAGAAAAGACGTTGACCCAACTAAAGTAAAACTTGTACCTGTCCCTGAACGTGAAGCTAACAAATCAGCTGAAGGTAGACAAGTTAAAATCATCATTGGACCCCAGCATCCTGCGCTCTTGGAGCCAGAAAAGTTTTCAGTAACAGTCGACGGAGAGACTGTAACTAAAGTTGAACCAAGAATAGGCTATGTCCACAGAGGTATAGAGAAAACAACTGAAATCCGCACTTACCTCCAAGACACTTACTTAGTTGAACGCGTCTGCGGCATCTGCAACCCAATCCATGCATATGCTTTCGTCTCAACAGTCGAAAAAATCCTAAAACCTGCCGTTCCTGAACGCGCAGAATATCTCCGGGTTATAGCTTTGGAACTTAACCGTTTACATAGTCACCTCTTAACTCTAGGTCATGCATGCTTAGAAATAGGGTATGAATCACTTTTCCAGTACTTCTGGAGAGACCGCGAACCAATAATGGACTTAATCGAGTTAACTAGCGGTAACCGCGTTTACGGTTCATTAATAACTGTTGGCGGCGTAAGACGAGATATAACTCCAGATCAAATTGTAAAAATTAAATCAGTTATCTCAGATTTACGCAAGAAAATGCCCTTCTACCATAAACTCTACAAGGAAGATTCAACCCTGCGCCTAAGAATGAAAGATGTAGGTCCACTTAGCAGGGAAGATGCATTAAAACTCTCAGTCGTCGGCCCAGTCGCGAGAGGCTCCGGCGTCGATATGGATATACGAGTAACTCAACCCTACTCTGTATACAAAGACATACCATTCAAACAAATCGTTTACACAGAAGGCGATACATGGGCAAGAATGAACGTGCGCCTAGACGAAGTCGAAGAAAGCTTTAAAATAATTGAATATGCAGTTGACCATCTTCCTTCAGGCCCAATACGCGTAGACGTACCCAGAAGTGTCCCCAAGGGCGAAGCAGTTAGCTGTGTTGAAGCTCCAAGAGGCGAACTCTTCTACTACGTACGAAGCAACGGCACAGATATGCCTGACCGCGTCAAAATCCGTACACCAACATTCGCAAACATCCCGTCATTTCTAAAAACCGCTATCGGAGAAAGCATAGCTGACATTCCATCAAACTTTGTTAGCTTAGACCCATGCTTCTCATGCACTGACAGGTGATAGGTGAAAAACGATGATTGACCTGCTACTGATATTCAGAATACTGGTATTCCCAGGCTTTACATTCATACTGTTCCTAACTTTATTCTGCGATTGGGTAGAACGCAAACTGGAAGCACGCATCCAGAACCGCGTCGGCCCCATGGTCGCAGGCCCAGGCGGTATCCTTCAACCCCTCGCTGACTTCATTAAGCTATTAACTAAAGAAGACATTGAACCCAGAGGCGTAAAGAAAGCAGTCTTCAGGTTTGCTCCGCTGGTAGCATTCAGCATCATGGTGTTTGCTATGTGCTTTTTACCAATAGACGGCGCCAGTGTTTTATCATCTGGCGGTTTCAGCGGCGACTTAATCGTTATATTGGTTTTCGCGACAATCGCAAACTTTCTGTTGTTCATGGCAGGTTGGGCATCAGCTAATCCCTATGGAACAATCGGGTCAGCAAGAGTTTTAACACAATTCTTAGGTTACGATATACCTCTGTTTATGCTCGCATTAACTCCTGCTTTCCTCGCGGGCAGCTTAAGTGTGTTCCAGATTGCGGGTGCATCATGGCCGGCTATTGTATTAGCTCCATGGGCTTTCGTTCTCTTCATAATTACTCTTCAAGCTGAACTTGAAAAGGACCCCTTCGATGTACCTCACTCTGAATCTGAGGTAGTTGGTGGTTTAGAAACCGAATATACAGGCGCAAAGTTAGCATTCCTTCACTTAACACGCGACGTTCAAGTGGTCTTTGGCTCCGCATTGGTTGTGACGCTCTTTTTAGGCGGCGCAAACGGGCCGATGATCACGGGATTTGAATGGCTACTACAACCCCTGTATTTCGTCATCAAATTGCTAATTGTAGTAGTAATATCTGAATACATCACAACCGTTGTGGCAAGATTACGTATAGATCAGGTCTTAACAGGCAACTGGAAGATACTGCTACCTGCCGCGATTATATCGTTGATGATTACGGTTGCGTTAGTAACTTGGGTCTATAACCCATTAGGCATTGGAGTGTAAACATAGAATGGCAGATAAGAAATCGAAATCACGAATATCTCCAATATTTAAACGAGCGCTATCCCACCTGTTCACCAAGCCAGCAACGACAAAGTATCCATTTGTGAGACCTGAGCTTCCGCCGGATTCACGAGGAAAACTAGTCTACGAAATCAAAGCATGCAACGAAATAGACTTCGAATGCGGCGAAGACTTCCGATTCGACATCAAATCTATGCGTGGCTCCAACTGCCGGGTCTGTGCACGTGACTGCCCTGCACACGCAATCGAAATAGTCGAAGTGGACGGCAAGATGCGTCCACAAATTGATCTGAACAGTTGTATCTTTTGTTACCAATGTGTTGAAAGCTGTCCACGCCACGCGATCAAGCAGTCAGACCTATTCGAGTTAGCTACAACTGACAAGAAATCGTTAATCATGAAGCCAGAGTATAAACATGAAACAGAGGCTCAACAATGATAATTGAAATCTTAGCTGTTGGATTAATTATTTCAGCCATACTTGCATTATTCCTCGATGAAGTCGTCTATTCAGTAGCCGCCTTAGCGGGGACTTTCCTGTTTACAGCGTTAATCTACGTGTTAAGCGGCGCATTATATGCTGGAATATTCCAGTTTGCAGTAAGCGTCGGCACACTGGCTATTCTGTTTCTCTCCGGCGAAATGTTAGGTGAAAAACCAGCTAGAAAAGCTTCACCTGCCCGCACCGGCGGTTTAGTCGCTGCTGGAATTTTATTATCGTTACCCGCGATTTTCCTCTCAGTCTCCGGCACTTCAAACGTGGCGGCAGACATTGACTTCGGCGAAGCTCTCTGGAACCTCAGAGGCATAGATGTTTTGCTCCAAGCAATCGTCATCTTAACATTGGCTTTGGGTATCAGCATTGTTCTATACGAGCGGAGGAAGAAGTAATGGACTACGTCATATTATCACTCGTTATGTTACTCATCGGCATCTACGGTTTACTTACAAACCGCCAGTTACTCAAAGTGTTCATCTCAATAGAGCTTATCGCTATGGCGGCCACGCTGAACTTCATTATGCTTGCCTCCCCCAACGGAGTCGGCCAAGCGTTGCTGATATTAGCGTTCTCAGTTGACACCGCAGTTAGCGCAGTAATCTTGGCGTTACTCGTTATCGTTTCAAAACGCTACGGTACAAGTGACATTTCCAAGATAGTTGCAAAGATGAAGGAAAAAGCAGAAGAAGAAAGTGAGGTTGAAGCATAATGGTACTCGAAGATTTCGCTATATTTTCAGCTTGGGCAGTATGGATTGTTCCACTCATAGCCGGTTTATTCGTTCCAATTATCGCTAAATACAGTGAGAAAGCACGAAACTACTATGTAATTGCAATAATGGGTGTCGTCGCCGCATTAGCAGCTATGTTAATACCGGGTATAATGGGTGGCCACGGTGAAGCCGTCTACTCCACAATAAACTGGATTCCCAGCGTTAACGGAGCAAACATAACCGCAGGTGTTTACATTGACGCTTTAAGCGTATTCTTCACCTGCTTAGTCGCATTCTTCGGCGTAATCATCGCTGTCTACTCACAGGGCTACATGAAGGGCGAAGAAGGCCTCACACGATACTACTACCTATTGCTGCTCTTCATCGGATCAATGATTGGCTTAGTAATCTCTGATAACGTACTGCAGATGTTCATCTTCTGGGAAATGGTCGGTTTATGCAGTTACGCTCTGATTAGCTTCTGGTACAAGAAGCCAGAATCAATCCACAGCGGTGTCAAAGTTTTCCTCATGACCCGCATAGGCGATATCTGTCTACTAGCAGCAATCGGCATCATGTTCTACATGTTCGGTACCTTTAGCTTCCACGGCCTAATAGAAGGCATACAAACATCTGCATCTGCAGGAACACTCGACACAAGTATGCTCATAATCGCAGCTTTCCTGATATTAGGTGGAGCAGTTTCAAAATCCGCTCAATTCCCACTATTCACTTGGCTATACAGCGCGATGGAGGCGCCAACTTCTGTTTCCGCGTTACTCCACGCAGCTACAATGGTCAAAGCAGGTGTCTTTCTACTGGCGAGATTCATCTTAATATTCTCAGTTGCACCCACACTGATGGCGGCCTTAAACATCGCTTGGTTCCCAACAATCACCTGGATAGGTGTAATAACAGCGTTCATAGGCGCCTCATTGGGCTTAATGACAACCGACATCAAAGGAGTTCTCGCATACTCAACAGTTAGCCAAATCGGTTTTATGATGGCAGGTTTAGGCACAGCTTTCCATGGCGCTGCATCAATCGGTTACTTCGGAAGCCTCTTCCACATGGTTAGCCACGCTTTCTTCGAAGGCCTCGGTTTCCTCTTAGCAGGAGGCATCATACACGCATTAGGTACAAGAGATATGCGTTTGATGGGCGGACTTAGGAAAGCTATGCCGATAAGTTTCGCATTAATGCTAATCATGATAATAACAACCAGCGGCTTACCGCCATTCGCAGCATTCTTCAGCAAAGGCTTAATCCTCGAAAGCGTCGCAGAAATCGCAACAACAGCCGGCTTAATCCAAACCATCCTACTCTACGCCACCGCCGCAATCACATTTGCTTACTGCGTACGCATGTTCAGCTTAGTCTTCATGGGTAAACAAAACGATTTCCTAAAAGAAGTCCACATACATGAATCACCAAAGATTATGCTCATTCCAGCAGCAGTCTTAGCGGTTTTATGTATCATCTGGGGAATAGCCGAACCTCTAATAGTCACCTTCCTGAATCCCGAATTAGTCCACGAAGTGTCTTTAGCCGCAGCTTTCACAAGCCTTGAGTTCCCAATATTTATGGGTCTACTAGTACCAGTGTTCATACTGGCTTACTGGAGCTACTACAAGGGCTTCAACGGAATACGCAACGTCGCAGCAGGCAAAAACCCATTAACAACCCTACTAAACCACAAATACTTCGTAGACGACTTCTACTATGCCATAGCCAAAGGTTTAACAACAATTTCAAATGGATTAACACGCTTTGAAAACGCTGTATTCGGACGCGGACCAGACAAACTCGGAACAGACGTCAGCTTAGCAGCTGAACCGGGACACGCAACTAGCCTAAAGAAGGGACCATCAGAAGGCTTCCGCAACTACGTGGCAGCCGCAGTGGTCGGCTTCATAATAATCATAGTGTTAATCGTCTTGACTGTAGGAGTGTAAAAACAATGACGCTACCTTTACTACTATCAGTATTCGCTATCACATCAATCTGTATACCCTTAGTTTACTTAGTCGGTAAAAAATCAATTAAGGGCGCTGCATTCTTCGTCGCCGCCATAGCTGCACTCAACATGGCACTAGTAGCAAGTACTATTCCGACGATACTGGAAAGCGCCACACACCAGTACATCGAAGAATACCCCTGGATACCCTCAATTCTCGATACAAAGTTTACACTATTCACTGACGGCATAAGCGCCTCAATCGCGCTCATCAGCTTAGTACTGATCTTCGTTTGCTCGATATACTCAATCAATTACATGGCTGGCAAAAAGAACCTCCCAGCATACTACGCCCTGCTAACCATGCTAAGCGTAGGCATAATCGGCTTATTCCTAACAAGCAACATGGTTCTATTCTACTTCTGCTGGGAACTGATGCTTGTCCCCGCCTACTTCATAGTCGGCGAATGGGGTTACCGCAACAGTTACCGTCAAGCACTAAAACTCTTCATATTCACCCATGCAGGCGCAGTCTTCGTACTGCTGGGTATAGGCGCAACCTACTGGATAACAGGCCAAACCGATATGCTAACCGCACAAAGCATCTTAGCAACTGGCGCAAACTCTGAAATCGCAAAATGGATCCTAATCGCCCTAACAGGCGGATTCGCAGTAAAGATGGCCGTTTTCCCAGTCCATATGTGGCTCCCTGACGCCCACTCAGAAGCCCCTGCTCCAATGTCAGCGTTGCTTTCAGGTGTCATCATCAGCGCAGGAGCTTACGCGATTATACGCATGTCCTTCGGCATGGTTTTCCCATCCGTCGGAGTAGCATTCGGCACAGACTTCCTACATGCACTATCGGTCATCGGCGTAGTCACAGCTTTCTTCGGTTCGCTGCTCTCGCTGGTCGCAACAGACATTAAGCGCATAATCGCGTACTCAAGTATCGCTCACATGGGCTACATAATGTTCGGCCTCTCGCTGTTTCCAGTAGCACTCGCATCAGGCAATGTTGTTCTGCTCTCATCAGCCACAGCAATAGCAATAGTGGGAACAGTACTACACATTATAACGCACGCAGCAAGCAAAGGCCTCTTCTTCCTAACCGCAGGAGGCGTCATGCACCAGACAGAAGAACGAGACGTACGCAAAATGGGCGGCTTAGCCTCTAAAATGCCCTTCTCCGCAGTCTCAGGCACAATCGCAGCATTAAGCATCGCGGGCGCACCGCCGCTAGCATGCTTTATCAGCGAATTTCTCATGTTCGTCGGCGCCTTCCAGATAATTGCAATCGACAGCTTCTACATGATACCAACGGCGTTGATGCTTGTTGCAACCGTGTTCTCGCTTGCTTACGCTTTGCGTTTCATTTCCAAAGTTTTCCTCGGCACAGCCCAAGGCGAGATCGAAGTGGTAGATGTACATTCCGCTCACGGAGCAGTACATGAACCTCACGCAGTAGCCCACGCAGAAGAAGCAGCACATGGCCACAAAATTGTCGATATACCTAACTACATGAAGGCGGCGCTGGCAATTCTAGTTGTGCTAGTCGTATTGATAGGGATTTATCCGTCGTTCTTTTTGCAGTTAATACAAACAGTCGCTTTCGGAGGCATCTAAAATGATCAACCTAATAGACATTATACTGCCGATCTTTACATTAATCGTCGCAGCTATCCTAACCATACCCATCTTTAAGGTAATCCGTAACAGCCCACACAAAACCGGTCTCTCACTTGGCTGGTTCCTTACGGTCTTTGCAGTCGCAGCGGTCACAGTAGTAAACTTGGTGTTAAGTTACTACAGCGGTAACGCAACCCCTTCGCCAGTCACATTAACCCTTGATGGCACAGTAGACGCTGCAATAGCCACATCATTCTACATCGACGCCATATCGATCTTCATGGCAATCATAATAATCGCCATAAGCGCAGTAGTCGTAGTCTACACCGTATACTTCGTTAACTCATGCGATCGACCATCAGACAGATACCTCGCGTCAATGCTTATCTTGACAGGTGCATTACTCGGTGCAGTGCTCGCAGGTGACCTGTTAACTTTCTTCATATTCTGGGAAGCAGCAACAGGCGCCGCGGCATTCTTGATGCTGTACCGCAAAAACGCCTTCACACTTAACGCCACATTGAAGTATCTAGTGATGGTCATTATCGCTTCAGCATTCGTCCTCTTTGGGCTCTCAATCGTTTATGGCTTAACAGGTACCCTCAACTATGTAGCTTTACGTGAGGCAATCTGTGCATTAAGCGGGTCAGATATGACTCTGCTAATTGTTTCATTCGTGTTTATAGCGGCTGGCTACGCGATTGAAGCAGCAATTGTACCCTTCCACTTCTGGCTACCGGACGCATATACGGCGGCGCCTGCACCGTCAGCAGCATTCCTATCTGCACTGGTTGATCAAGGCAGCTACTACATCCTAATCAGAATATTGCTATTCATTATCCTGCCACCGTCAGTCGGAGGTGTATTCGACTGGACACTGATGCTCGCTGTAATGGCAGCCCTAACTATGATTGTAGGTAACATCTTTGCGTTGATACAAAACGACATTAAACGTATGGTCGCATACATTTGCGTTGCAGACGTCGGCTATAACCTCGTTGCAATCACAAGCGCTACTGCTCTTGGCCTCGCAGGAAACCTGTACTTTTTCTTGGTAGGCGGCATAACCACTGCGCTCGCGTTTATGGCGGTTGGTATAATCAACAGTAAAGGCTTCAAGACACTAAATGACTTCTCAGGCGTCGGCAAAAAGATGCCTTGGACCAGTCTTGCTTTGGTGATGGCTGGCTTGAGCTTCGCAGGTGTCCCGCCTTTAGGTGGCTTTATAGGAAAATACTTGGTGTTTACGTCGGCACTCAGCGTTGACCTTGCATGGCTCGCTGTAATCGGTGTCCTGACAAGCGTACTGCAGACGGCCTACATCTTCCGCCTAATCAATATAATGTACGGTAAGAAATCCAGCGTTGAAGCAACAATCACAGAAGACAAACGCATACTGATTCCGGTGTTCATAATGGTCGCAGCGATCTTTATATTGGGTTTATTCCCCGACACCGTACTGCAGTTGATACAGCCGATAATAAGTCAGCTTCCTTGGGTTATGGGATAACCCAAAAATCATTTTCTTTTATTTTTAATCGTTTTTTGTTTTTTTTTTAAAAAAAATAGAAGAAGGGAACACGGCGCTGCTAC
>CAYPGY010000093.1:0-10021 GCA_964410435.1 uncultured Candidatus Bathyarchaeia archaeon | reverse complement strand
CATGTTATGCAGGTGTATGGCAAAGGCTACGTCGGCATCGTCGTGGTGGCTCAGGTCGGCGGCAAGCGGCTAGCACTTAAAATGCAGCGCGTTGACTCTGAACGTGAAAGCCTCGAACGCGAAGCCAAACTGCTATGCAAAGCAAACACAGTTGGTGTTGGTCCTAAATTTTTGGCGGTAACAAAGCATTTCCTTTTAATGGAGCTCATTGACGGAGGCTCCTTTGAGACTTGGATGCAAAACCATCAAGACCCAGCCGAAGTCCACAACATAGTCACCGACATCTTGGAACAATGCTGGCGCCTCGACGAAATCAGTCTCGACCACGGCGAAATCAGCAAAGCCCCCAAACACCTCCTCGTAAAAAAAGACGGCAAACCCTGCATCGTCGATTTCGAAACAGCTAGCACAACACGCAACGCCTCCAACGTGACTTCAGTCTGCCAGTACCTATTTCAGGGCCAAAGCGAAGCCTGCAAAGCAATCGCACAGGCAATTGGGGCAAGAGACCGTGAAGCACTTGTTGCTGCATTAAGGAAATACCGAAAAGAACCCAATCGCATAAACTTTGAAGACTTAAAGAAACAGTGCCTTCAGTAACAATTCAGCGGGTAAATACGAAACCATTTATATTTTCATCGACTTAAAGACAACTGGAGAATAGGTATGCTCAACAATTGGGAAGATCACATAATAGTGGATCCTAAAATCTTGGTCGGCAAACCAGTAATCAAGGGAACTCGATTATCAGTTGAGTTCGTTTTAGGTCTTCTTGCGAATGGATGGTCAGTTGAGTAAGTCTTGGATGAATATGAACAGTTGACCCGTGAGGATATAATTGCTGCCCTGAGGTACGCAGTTGAAGCGGTAAAAGTAGAGAAGGTTTACCCCTTAGCATGAAATTTCTTGCCGACGAAAACATTTCCACTAAAGTAGTCCGGCTGTCTCAGAAACAAAGGCATTGACATCATTTCCATAAAGGAAATAGCGTCTGGTATCAGTGACATATCGGTATTAGAGACCGCTAACAAACATAAACGGGTCTTAATAACTTTCGATGAGGACTTCGGCGAATTGATTTATGGAAGAAAGCTTAGAGCACAGGGCATAATCCTGTTAAAGTTTGTGCCGAAATCATCTCAGCATATAGTTGACATGATTTCTAACGTTCTAACCGCACAAGCTCAGATTGAAGGTCACTTTGTTACAGTAAATGAGAAAAGGATATGTGTTCTTCGGCTAAAAATGGTAAGACGTTAGGCCACTACTTCACGTAGCCGCTTCTGCTTAACAGCCTCTTTAAGCTCTAACGCGATGCGTCTACCCATGTACATGTTTTCGCCGTAACGCAGGTAAGCGTATGGTGAGGTGCCTATGCCGACGTTGGTGCCTGCGACGATGCGTGCCGAGATTTCGAAGCAGTAGATTTTCAGGTCGTCCGTGATGACGGTTTCGAGGCAGAATGGTCCGATGATTCCGGGCGGCGCGAGCTCTGCGGCTTTTTTGTGGACGTTTTCGCCCATCCGCATGACTTCGGGCAGCAGTGATTCGCGTAGTACGATTGGGAAGTTGCCGACTACCGTGTAAGTTGGGGCAACGTCAATTTCGAGTTGTTCCTGCGCGGGGATTTTGCCGATGCTGTCCACCGCGGATTCGTAGCGGCGGTCCATTGCGAGGAGTTCCACGTCGTTATTTAGTATACTGCTGAAGTAGCTGGGGTACACGTTAACGCCTAATGCGTATTCCTGTAGGTGGACTGTTTCTATGTCGTGCTTAGTTACTAAGCCGCGTTTCATCATTTCCTGAGCTTTTTTGTAGAAGCCTTTTGGCGAGTTCGCAAGGAAGTAGCCTCTGCCGCCTTTTGCGCCCTGCAGTTTAGCGATGACGAGGCGGTCGATGTCGTCTGGGGTTTTAAAGGTTGCTGGGAGGCGGAGTCCGGCTTGGCGTAGCCATTCTTCCTGTGATTTGCGGTTGGCTTCCCAGTGTAGCAGTTGACGGTTGCCCATCATTGGGACTTTTAGGCTGTCTGTTAGCTGCTCGGTGCTAAGGTACGCTGTGAATGAGCCATGCGGAATCAAAACAACGTTAAGTTTTCTGAGCCGCTCCTGCAGCTGTTCACTTAGGAGTTCAGTGAAGTCTTTAACTATGATTAACTCGTCTACGACTGGGTACTTCTGGTACATGATGGCGTCTTTTTCTTTGCAGATGCAGACGGTTCGAAAGCCTTCTTCTTTGGCGCCCTTGAAAATGTTAAGAGAGCTATGGGAGCCCAGTGTGCCGATTGAGAGTTTGGATTGATCGTATTTATCGATGATTTTACCGACTGCTTGGGCGTCTATCATGTTTAAGTTACCACTTCTTGGAGTCTGCGTTTGCGTATGGCGCGTTTGATTTCCATAGCGACACGTTTGCCTGGGCCGACTTCAGTGCCGTACTTGTACTTCATGTATGGCGAGGTAGGCTCGACGCATGGGCATCCGGGTACGCGTGGGCTGACGTCGAATATTTTGAATTGCAGGTCTTTGGTGACTGCGCCCTGAAGTGCGAAGAGTCCGATCATTCCAGGCGGGAACTCTTTGTGGCATACGGAGACCCAGCGTTCGCCGGCTTCGAAGACTTTCTCAAGTTGGCTTTCACGCATTGTTGCTCCTGCGTGGCCGATTTCGATGTTTTGTGTGGCAACGTTGAGTTCAAGTTGCTCTCTTGCTGGTAGGTCAAGTACGCCGTCTAGGTCTGTTTGGATGCGTCTATCGAAGCCTAACAGGTCGATGTCGTCGGTTAGGGGCGAGTAGAAGTAGTTTGCGTTGAATTTTGCGCCTAAAACGTACTCTTCGATTACTGATTCCTCTAATGCTTCGCGGGTGATGATTCCTGCTTTGATACGTTTCTCAGCTTCCCGCTCATACTCCTCGGGGCTTGATGCGTAGAAGAAGGCGCGTTCGATTGTTCGGCCTTTCTCCGCGACTTTAACGATGACGGGGCGGTCGATTTCTTTTGGTGACTTAAAAGCTAATGGCAGCTGAATGCCTGCTTCTTTTAGGAGCCAAAGCTGGTTTTTGGGTGCTGTGCGTTCCTCGGTTTTTAGCAGCCAGCGGTTGCCCATGAGTGGGACTTCGAATTTGTTCTCGATGGCTTCGTAGCCTGCGTATACGCTGAAGCTGCGGTTAGGTACAAAGACCGTGTTTAGGTCTTGAAGCTCCTTAACTGTTTCGGGTTTAGTTATATCGCTGAATTGGTCGAGGAAGATGAATTTGTCAAAGATGTTTCGGTAGTAGCGGGCGTAGGTTTTCTCTCTTCCGTTCTGGCAGACGACGACGGTTTCAAATCCTTCCTGTTTTGCGCCAGATGCGATTTCAAGAGCAGAGTGGCTGCCTAAGACGCCTATGCGGATTTTTTCTGGGTCGTAATCCATGAGTAACTGCTTGATTTTTCCTTCCATGTTCATGCTTTTTCACCCATAAATGCTTTGTAATCGTCGATAACCTTTGAGAGTGCTGGAGAGTCAAAGAAGTGTTTGCCCGTCATCTCGTTGGCGACGGACATGTACATTTGGCTGATTATTGTTTTTAGTTTTGGATCCAGTTTCGGGGGTTGAGATTTGCAGAGTGTTTTCCAATCTTGGATGCCTCTGGTTTCCATTTCCTTCTTTGCCTGCTCCAAGTCGCTGTACCATGAGGTCTGCTTGTAGAATTGACGTGCGACTTCTTTACTGACGTGTACACCGTTAAATGTGAATCTGCACTCGTCTAGTGTACCCAGTACGTCTACAAGCATGAGTCCGCGGTTTTCGTCGAAGGCTAACTCGATTTTGCCGTCTTCGTTTTTGAGGCCCGCGTTGCCGGCGGCTTTAGTGATTGTCTGGTCAGCCTTTAGCAGGACACCTTTAACGTCTGCTAATTCGGCGTCTGTTAAGCCTGCTATTTTCTGTGCCTCCGTCCATGTGACGTAGCGGTCGGTTTCCTCGAGCTTTGTGGATACGTCAAAGATTGGTGTTTTGAGGGTTTCTCCAGGTTGGGGTTGGTGGTCGAGTCCGAGGTCTGCGAGTGTTACTTTGCCCTGTGCGAGGCGTTTGAAGACTGATGAGCCTTCGGGTAGGCCGTTTCTGTAGATTATTTCAAGAGGTATCAGGCAGTTTCTGAGTTTAGGCGTGTAAATCGTGTAGTCATGGACGATTTTACCGTTGACCACACTTGCGGATGGTTTGTATACGTTAACCAATGCGACTTCCATGATGCTTGAGGGTTCTTTTAGGTCCCCGATTTTTACGGCTTTTCCTTCTGCGTTTACGAGTCCGCGGTAGTGGGTTTTTACGCCCAGCTTTTCTAGTTGTTCAAAGCAGTATGCGCCCATTGTGCAGAGGGCAGCGCCTTTGCCTTCGATATGGTCAGGCATTTCTCCCCAGTCAAACACGCTGTACCGGTCTGAGAATAGAAATCTGCCTGTTCCCATAGCTGTCGGGGTTGGTTTAGCTATTATTTGTAGGTCTTTTACGCTGCCCATCTCTGTTGCCTCTTGCTGTGAATATTTCTTTTTGTACTTATATCGCTTTATCTAGTAATAAAAAGCAACCTATCATATCCAGATACAATAAGCGTTAAGCAAAAGTCTTTTATCTTTAACCTTGCGGATTGGGCTAATATATTAAAGGTTAAAAGAGAGGGGAGAATAGATGGCAGCACAAGATCAGGTTCAAACTTCACAGACAAGGTTTTCAGGTTCATCTAACGGTTCATTAGAGGTTGCGCCTAAGCGTTGGTTCTGTACGGGTTTAGAGTCTTCCGGACGAACCATCCGGTTGGAAGCTGAGACGCCAGCTACTTTCCTTGATATACTGAATCGCTCTATGATTACATGGGTTGACTACATTACTGATGATCCCGTTAAGGACCTGCCTGTGGTTGCAGCTCAGATGGGCTTCAGTGAACCCTTCATTGCTAATTTGGCTTGCTGTGATCAACTAAATTACTCTGATTTTGATACGGAAATGTGGTTGACTTTTCCAACCATTCAGATTAGAGGAAACGACGTCAAAGCTCACAGCATGGTCGTTTTGATGCGCAAGAACTTGATTGTTACTTTCCATGTTCGAACTGTCGATAAGCGTTTCTTAAGGCTTCGAAGGTACTCTGAGACGATTCTTCGAAAAATCCCTCTGGATATTCGAGGTGAGGATAAACTCACGGTTCTTCTTTCCCGCATTTTAGAGGCTAATAATGATAGCAACTTTAGGCATCTTCGTATAATCGAGGAGTTCGGTGATGAACTGAATAAAGATTTAATGGATAAAGATGTTGATAAATCGACTTTGGGGCCTAAAATCTATGAGATGAAGCATGCACTTATTGTGTACCTAAATGGTCTCTGGGAAAGTGTGGATGTGCTTCAGGCTATTCGCTATGGTGATGCAGAATTGCTAACTGACGACCCAAAACTTGTTAACTTGTTCGCAGGTATGGTGGAGCAGGTTAAGAGCCAAATCGGGTTATCTGAGCACATGTCTGAAGTGCTTGCCTCCGGCATAGAAGCTACTCAGACTATTTATAATAACCAGTTAACTATAGCTAATAATCAGTTGACTATCTCTAATAATCAGTTAACGATTTTTAATAATCGATTGGCAAAGCTTGCGGCTTACTTGGCAATTATCGGTACAGCGTTGTTGATTCCTAACACTATAGCCACGATTTTAGGTAATTCGGTTTGGGTTTATGGACCGGAAAATTTGGGTTCATACCTTGCGCTCATGATTGGCGCGACTTTAAGTGTGAGTGTTTTGATGTGGTATATGGTGAAAAAGAACCATTGGCTTGAAGAGATGCCGACTCAATGTGAATCGGCTCAGGATAAGTCTAAACATTAGCAGTATCTCGGAAGTTTAAGGAAAAAGCGGGATATCTGTTAATCGTTTAGTTGCTGTCTGAAACGGATGGATACCCGAAACTATATATCAAATCCGCCAAAGGGGCTATCGCAAGTGGTTTAGATGAATAGAGCCGTTGGCGTTTTGCTTCTTTCTCTCGCACTCGCCAGCTTAGTTTTGATGTCTGCAGGCATTATTTCTTCCGCGCAGGTTCGAACGGAGGTAAGCGGCGTTTTAGCTAAGGATACTGTCTGGAGCAGGCAGGGCAGCCCCTACGTCTTCGTCGGTGCTGTCGGTGTACCTATGGGTGTGACTTTGACTGTTGAGGCAGGCGTAACGGTTGATTTTGGCTCTTATTATTTGGAAGTCAACGGAACCCTAAACGTGAAAGGCACAATGGCGGAAAAGGCGGTTTTGAGGGCTGATGTTAACCCTTCTAATGGGGTGTTTATTGGTTGGGACGCCGCGGTACCCGCCGACGATGGCTATAGTAACATAGTTGCTGCCTACGGAAACCCAACGGTCAACCTTGAAAATGCGGTGCTTAATAACACGTCGATTTTTGGGCAAGGCATCTACAGCGAAGCCTCGGTTACGTTAAATGGTTGTACGTTGCTGAATTCGGCGGTTAACGTTTGGGGCATAATTAGCATAAGCAATAGTTGTTCTAATGCGCCTGTTATAACGAGAGGTAACGTCAACTTTAGCGGTAACGTTTTCTTAGGCGGTGTTGAAGTCTCAGGGAAGTTATCCGTTGTCGGAAACAGCATCAGTAAATGCGGCGGGGCAGCTGTCACTGCTTGGGGGTCTGGCGTTATCAGCGGTAACATAATTGCGGATTCAACCTATGGCGTCGCCCAAGAAGACAACACAGGCCTGTCTGCAACTATCGAGCGAAACCTAATCAGAAACAACACTTACGGCGTCTACTTAAGAGCTGAATCCGACTATGTAGTAATTAAAGACAACACCTTCACAAAGAACACTATAGGCGTCTTTAACCCAAGCTATAGTACTGCCCTGAGGGGTAATAATTTTGTAGACAATGTGCAGTATGATATCCAAGCGGGAGTGGACGCGGCGAGTGCCGCAAATAACTGGTGGGGCACAACCGACAGCGCCCAAATCAGTCAAAAAATTTTTGACGCAAACGACGATTTTAACTTGGGAACCATTATTTATACGCCGTTTTTGAATTCAGCTAATCCCTATGCACCGCAAAACCCAGAGGAACTAATGGTGCCTACAGCTTCAGCTTCGCCTACGAAGGATATAGTTTTTCAGGCCGTTAATAATGCCTCTTCAATTAGCGGGTTTGAAGTGGGAGTGGTGTCCGCTGGGGTAATCGTCACTGTGCTAGTTTCGCTGTTGGCGGTGCGTACGCATAGGAAAAAGGGCTTAAAAGTAATATTACGATAGGTATTCAATAGATAATTATGGCCATTAGAATTCCTAATCCTATGCCCCAGCAGGAGCTGGAGGAATACCTTAAAGATTTCCTTAAGCAGAACAACATGTGTGTACTCGCTACAAGCAAAGGTGACGTTCCGAGGGCGACGCCGATTGAGTACCGAAGCCGAGACTTAACGTTGTATCTTGTGGGGGAAAACGGGGAGAAACTAAGAAACATCGCGTTTAACCCAAACGTCAGTGTAGGCATCTACTTGCCCTATGCGGGGATGGAGACGGCGAAGGGTGTGCAGATTATGGGTAAAGCAACATTAATTTCGCAGGGTACCGAGGAGTTTAAAGAGGGTTTAGCTGCTTACCAGTGGGAGAAAACCGCTAAGGAATTCGGAGTTAAGGCGTTTCCCGCCTCGCTGTGTCTGATTCGGATTGACCCAGCGAAGATAGAGTTGACGGATGCGTCTTTGAAGAAAAAAGGTTACAGTCCACGTCAGACGCTCAAAATTGGTAAATAATCAGCTATCCTTAGGGGAAAAGGGGTGTTAAGAGTCCAGCGGCTAGCTGGAACCTACTTTTCGGTTTTTCTTGTTTTTAGCGCTACAAACACTGCTGTTACTACCAGCGCGACGGCTACGATGACTGCGCCTACCTGAGTGGCTAAGACTACGTTTGCGTTAGTCTGGTTTACGCTGATGCCCACAAGCGCCCACACCACCACCAGCGCGTAAGCTATGTCTTTTCGGACGCCAAGCATAAGCATAGTGAGCACAAGCACTACAGCCACGATTAATATGACCCAGACCTCGGGGGCTATGCCGAATCCATCCCAGCCACTGGCGACCAGCGTGAGCGAAATGTTAGCGACTGTGGCAATGCTTAACCAGCCGAGATACACGCTGAACGGCAAATGAACAGCCAACTTCTCGGCGAGTTTAACTCGTTCTTTACCGATGTTTAGACGTAGGTAAATCGCGATTAGCGATATTAGGAAAGCCACTATGATCGCTGCTGAAGCTGCGAGGATTTCGTATTGCCAGACGAATAGCCATGCGATGTTTAGGCTGCTGCTTAGTACAAACAGCCAGCCGATTCGGCTTACAAAGTCGCTGCTTTTCTGTTTTGGCAGCGCCGAGTAGACCACGAACACACCGAGCAGAAGGTAGATGATGCCCCAGATGGCGAATACGTAACCTGCTGGGGTTACGAATGTGGGGTACTTGTCGGATACAGCCGCTGTGTCCTGTCCCCCGATAAGCGTGGTGCTGCCGGCTAAACCGTTTACGATTACTGTTAGAATAAACGCTACTATGTTTGCATACCTTAAGATAGCTGGGTTACTCTGCATAAGAATTAGCTCCACAACTATTCTGTGGCTGAATGTATATAAAACAATCTGTAACTCAGAAATTCATGATTAAATGATTCATAGAAACGTTTCATTGGACTGTTTCAGTTTTGTTTCAGCCAACATCCAAACCAGTCGCAGCCCAATAGATAAGTGAGGAACATAAAATGAAGACAAAACTAATCTTAGCATTGGTCGGAGTCGCGCTTGTTGCGGTGGCTCTGGTCGGCGTCTCGGCGGCTCAGTACGTCGGCGCCCAAAACAGAATCAGCACAAATCAAAATCAGCTGGTGCCTCCATGCGCGGACGCGTCTGGAGTAGTACCACAATACTGCGTAAATGCAACGGCTGGCGAACCGTACTGCTATAGCAACCAGACACGCGATGGCTACTGCTGGAACAGCACTGGCACAGTCGGCGGCTACGGACAAGGCGAAGGCTGCTACGGCTATGGCTGCGGAGAACAAGTGCAGAACCAGTACGGCTATGGCTACGGCGCAGGCATGATGGGCCAAACGGGCAGCGGACGTGGGCACTGCCGCTAAACAGCAGCCCTCTCTTCTCTTTTTTATTTGCCAGAGTTTTTATCGCTGTTTTTCTGTTTGCACATTTCCAAACCAAATAAGCTTACCCCGCCCAGCTTGGACAAAGCAACCACGAGCGCTGAGGACACAAGACCCTCGATCAAGCCGGTCGGCACATACCAGAAGAGCATAGATGGAACCGTAAGCCCTACGCCACCGAGGTTGCCGACAAGCGGGAACAATCCGATTTCAACGCCGACGGCTAGGGCGGTGCAAACATTTGCGGTGAACGCCGCTATGAACATACCGGCGGCTAGCTTCTTGGTTGAGTAACCTCTTGATAAGGCAAGTTTTACTATGAAGAATGATAAAGCGCCGATTATTGCCATGTTGAAGATGTTGGCGCCGAAAGTAGTTAAGCCGCCGTCGCCGATGGCTGCCTGTATGCCCAGAGTCATAGTCATGCTTATCATGGCTGCCCACGGACCCAGAACCATAGTGATTGCGGTTCCGCCCATAAAATGCCAAGTGCTGCCGCCGCCTGCAACGGGGAATTCTACCATCTGGATAACAAGCAGCAGGGCGCTGATGACGGCGATTAAGGGGATAAAGTAGCGCGGATGCCATTTCTTAACTTGCCACCATGCCACCGCTAAAAAGCAGGTAGAAACGGCAAACAGGACTATGCACGCGGCTGGATCTAGGATTCCGTCAGGTATATGCGAGCTGTCCCCTCTCTTGACTGCAAGAAAGTAGGGCTAGCCAGATTTATGTTTTGACAACAACCAGCGAGTTGCGGCTTCTGTGGTACGACGGTTTGGTTGGCGGCTGCCTTTCTGCTGGGTGACGAGCGATCTGAACCGAATGGACCTTGCTAGTTACCCT
>CAYPGY010000092.1:0-10057 GCA_964410435.1 uncultured Candidatus Bathyarchaeia archaeon | reverse complement strand
GCACAAAAAGTCGGCTTCGAAGTAATTGACCCTTGGAAGAGGGAACGAGTAATCTATAACGGGTCTGAGGAATGCTGGTGGGATAAGGTGCGCACGTTTGATTTTGTACAGCGGGACCTCGACGACGCCGACCGATGTGATGTTATGGTGGTGTACCTGCCGATTCTCTCCGCCGGCGCCTGCATGGAGATGTTCTACGCTAAACGCAACGGCAAACAAATTATCGTGGTTTCGCCGATTAAGTGCCTCAGCCCATGGATAGTGTACCACTCAGACGTGATTATCCGAGACTTTAACGAATTAGAAGAGGCATTACGTAAATTCGCTTGATCGGATCGAAAAAGTCTATATTGCCCCAACAATAGCATGGCATATTTACGGTGTAACCTGTGGACATCCTAACAATCATCCTGATCGCTGTCGGCTTAGCGATGGATGCGTTCGCGGTGTCCATAGCCAGTGGCATGACTATAACTCGGAATCGGCGTAGGGCAGGTCTCTTAACAGCAGTATTTTTTGGTGGTTTCCAGATGATTATGCCCGTGATCGGTTGGGGTGTCGGCTTAACGCTTGCAGATATCATTTCAGTGTTTGATCACTGGATAGCTTTTGGGCTTTTAGCGTTTATCGGCGCAAAGATGATTTATGAAGGCACCAAAAAAGGAGAAGAACACAGCATCCCCAAAGAACTAAAACTGCAGTCGCTGTTGATATTGGCCGTTGCAACCAGCATCGATGCCTTGATGGTTGGCTTAAGCTTCGCGTTCCTGCAGACCTCAATAGTATTGCCGATTGCAGCGATTGGAGCTATAACGTTCGGGCTCTCGCTTGGTGGCTTCTACTTCGGCAACGGCTTAGGGAAAGTCTTTGGCCACAGAATCGAAATCGTCGGCGGTGCTGTGTTGATCCTTATTGGCTTGAAGATTCTACTTGAGCACCTTTCCGCTTAGTACGGCGGCTTGGATGCTTGAATTCTTCGCGTATCTGCATTTCGCGGCGTTTACGGTTGTAGCCAACCGAAAAATCGTGTGTGGCGTCACGGATTCTTCTGAGCAGCAGCATCATTCGGCTGTTTGTATCGAAACTGTGCGGGATAGGGTCATCTGGAAGATAGATTTCCTCGCGTTCCTTCGCTAACCCGATCAGCGGAAGCTTTAATCCTAGTTTTTCCAGCGCTGTTTTGGCTGCATGTAACTGTCCGGGACCGCCGTCTATCACAATCAGGTTAGGCAGAGGATTCTTTTCTTCGAGTTGGCGTTTGTAGCGCCGGGTCACAACTTCGTTCATACTGGCGAAGTCGTCTTGGCCCGTGAAGGTTTTAATTTTGAATTTACGATAGTTTTTCTTGTCGGGTTTGGCATCGCGGAAAGCTACCATGCCAGATACGACGTGTTCGGTGCCGAGGTTGCTGATGTCAAAGCACTCGATTACGCGTGGCAGCACTGGGAGGTTAAGGTTATTCTGCAAATCAACTAAGGCGCTGTCTACTTCGAGCGAGGACTCAAGATTCTTCTCCGCTAACTGTACCAGCGCAAACTTGTCTCCGCGACGGGGCACAGTCAGCGAAACAGGCGCCAGCCGCCGCGAGGCGAGGAACTCTTCAAGTGCAGCTTTCTCTGAGGGCTCCGTCCAGCAGGGCTTGTTAAGCAATATTTCGCGGGGAATCTGGTTTGAGGTGTAGTATGCTTTAAGGAATTCCTGCTCAACCATCGGCTGCAAATCTACACTGAACTCTTTCTTGCCCAGAAGGACTCCTTTGCGGACGCCCATCTGCACCGCAAGCATCTTCTCGCCCACCTGCCGAAAGACCATTACGTCTTGGTCATAGCGGCGCTCGTTATCTACGATTTGGCGTTCCGTCAACAGCCGAATTGAGGCGATTTGGTTGCGTAGTTCCAGCGCGGTCTCGAACTGCATCGCCTTAGAAGCAGCCGCCATTTTTTCGTTAAGCATCGCCAACGTTCCCTCGTAGTTGCCGCCCAGAAAATCCCGGGCTCGCTCAACCTGCTTTGCGTACTGTTCAGGTGTGACTTTGCCGACGCAGGGCGCACTGCATTGGTGGATGTGATAGTTTAGGCAGGCACGTTTATGCATGTTTTTGCATGTACGTAGTTTGTAGACTTTGGTGACTAGCCGCTGTAGGTCTTGGCGGGTGTAGCCGTCTGTGTATGGGCCGAAGGATTCTAGTTTGCGGCTGACTTTGCGGCTGGTTAGAATTCGCGGGTACGGTTCGCGTGTGAGTGAGATGTAAGCGTAGGTTTTTGCGTCTTTGAGGTTGATGTTGTATTTGGGCGTATGCTGCTTGATCAACTTGTTTTCGAGCAGAAGCGCCTCAACCTCGTTGTTTACCACCATCCAATCTATACTGCGGATGTGCAGGACAAGTTGGCGGGTTTTAACTGGCTGGTAGATGCTTGAAAAGTAGGATTTAACGCGGTTACGCAGGTTCTTGGCTTTGCCCACATAGATGATTTCGCCTTCGCCGTTGCGGTACAGGTAGACTCCTGGATCAGTTGGGATATCGATTGCTTTGAAGTCTTCTGGCCCAGAGATTTGGATCATTAAGACTGCTTCACTATAGATGCTTCTTGGATTTTATTGTTTAATATCTTTTCTAAGAATACACCCGTGTAGCTGCCTTTCACTTTTGCGACTTCTTCGGGTGTGCCCTGTGCAAGGACTCTTCCGCCTGCCGCGCCGCCCTCGGGGCCTAAGTCGACGAGTTGGTCGCAGCTTTTTATGACGTCAAGGTTGTGCTCGATGATGTAGACGGTGTTGCCGTTGTCTACAAGGCGATTGAGGACTTTGATGAGGCGTTTGGTGTCGTCGAAGTGCAGGCCGGTGGTGGGTTCATCAAGCATGTAGACGACGTGGCCGCTTTTGTGTTTGCTGAGTTCACGGGTGATTTTTATGCGTTGGCTCTCTCCGCCGCTAAGCTGCGTTGAACTCTGGCCGAGTTTAATGTAGCCCAACCCTACGTCAAGCAGCGTCTGCAGTTTGCGGTGCACCTGAGGCGTGTTCTCAAAGAACTTTGCAGCCTCCTCAACCGTCATATCCAGCACTTCAGCGATGTTCTTGCCCTTATAGAGCACTGCGAGAGTCTCTTGGTTGTAACGTTTACCCTTACATTCGCTGCACTGCACATAGACATCTGGGAGGAAATTCATTTCGATGCGCAGTACACCGTCGCCTTGGCAGGTTTCGCATCTGCCGCCTTTAACGTTGAAGCTGAAGCGGCCTTCCTTGTAGCCGCGGGCTTTAGCTTCTTTGGTGGCTGCGAATATTCGGCGGATTTCGTCGAAGAGCTTAGTATAGGTGGCGGGGTTGCTGCGTGGCGTGCGGCCGATAGGATCCTGGTCGATGACTATGACATTGCGTACAACTTCGGGTACATCGATGGATTCGTATTTGCCGACCTTGTCGACTTGTTCACCGAACATTTGGCGCAGTGCGGGGATGACGGTCTGGTTCATGAGTGTGGATTTGCCTGAGCCAGAGACGCCTGTGATTCCGCATAGTATGCCAAGGGGTAGTTGAACGTTAAGCTGCTTGAGGTTGTTCTCTTTAGCACCTTTAACTGTAATGTAGCCGACTGGTTGACGACGCCGGGTGGGTATTTCGATTCCCAGTTCACCCGAGAGGTACTTGCCCGTGATGCTTTTAGGATTACCCATGACTTCCTGCGGTGTGCCTTCGGCTACGATGTGGCCGCCATGCACTCCTGCACCGGGACCCATGTCAACTATGTAATCCGCATGGCGCATCGTATCCTCATCATGTTCTACTACGATTAGGGTGTTGCCGAGATCGCGAAGCCGTGCTAATGTAGCGATTAATTTGGCGTTGTCACGCTGATGTAAACCGATGCTAGGTTCATCCAAAACGTAGAGTACACCCATGAGGTTGCTGCCTATCTGAGTTGCAAGTCGAATACGCTGCGCTTCACCGCCCGAGAGAGTCTTTGCGGCGCGTGAAAGCGAAAGGTAACCTAACCCGACATTTTTGAGAAAACCTAATCGGGCGTTGATTTCTTTTAGCACCTGATTGGCTATGAATGTCTCGTTCTCATTGAGTTTACTGGGGAGATCTCGGAAGAATTCTACTGCTTCATCGATGGAGAGGTCGGTAACGTCGATTATGCTTTTACCCTGAATTCGCACCGCTAAAACGAGCGGCTGAAGTTTTTTGCCATGGCAACTGTTGCAAGGCCTTGCAGTCATGAATTTCTCGATGTCTTCCTTACGCCATTCACTCTCTGTCTGGCGGTAGAGACGCATGGTCTGCGGGATGACACCTTCCCAGCCTTCACGCATCCACATGTTTGCGCCGTTAGACCAGTTCCCGCTAATCGGTTCTTTGTCGCCGTAAAGGAGTACATGGAGTTGTTCCTCGGTGAAGTCTTTGATTGGCGTAAAAACATCAAATCCGTATTTTTTGCCTACTGTGGCAAGCTGCTGGGCTCTCCAGCTTAGATCCATTGTGCCTTTGTACACCGCCAGCGCCCCATCCATAATCGACAGGTTGGGGTTGGGGATGACTTTGTCCGCTGTAACTTCAGTGATTTCGCCTAGTCCATGGCAGGTTGGGCAGGCACCCCATGGCGAGTTAAAACTAAACATGCGTGGTTCAAGCGCTTCAAACATTACTTCAGGATGGTTTGGGCACGCTCCGAATGTGCTGTACATTGTTGCGCCTTCAAAGCTTTCCAGCTCCTTCTTTTGGCTCGTGTCCGCGTTTGCGGCGTCGATTACTATCATGGTGCCTTTGCCGGCTTTGAGCGCGGCTTCGACGGCTTCAGCTATTCTGGATCGTTCATCGTCGTCGATTGTTACGATATCAATTACTGGCTCTATCCAGTGCTTCTCGTAGCGTACCAGTTTCAATTCGTCTCTAACTGTATCGGACTCGTAGATTTTTCCGTCAACACGGATTTTTGTGTAACCCTCTTTCTTGAGGTCATCAAGCACGTTTTCGTGCGTGCCCTTCATACCTCGGATGATGGGGGCTAGAAAAACGAGGGTTTTGCCCTTCTGAGCCATGATAAGCGTGGTGATGTTTTCTGCTGTTTGGGGGTGGATGCTGCTGCCGCATATTGGACAGTGATGGACGCCGATGCGCGCGAATAGCAGCCTAAGGTAATCATAGATTTCTGTGACTGTGCCAACTGTGCTACGTGGGTTTTTACTTGTGCTCTTCTGCTCAATGCTGATAGCTGGCGAGAGGCCCTCGATGGAGTCAACGTCGGGTTTATCCATTAAGCCAAGGAACTGGCGTGCATAAGCAGATAGGCTCTCAACGTAGCGGCGCTGTCCCTCAGCGTATATAGTGTCAAAGGCCAGCGTGGATTTACCTGAACCGCTGAGCCCAGTTATCACTATTAACTTGTTGCGGGGCAACTCTAAATCGATGTTCTTCAGGTTATGCTGTCTTGCACCCTTGATGGATATAACGTCGCGCATACTATCGTGTCCCCTCTTATTTTTGTGGCAGATTCTAGCTTGACTTCCGCTCCGAGATTAGAACATTATTGCACTAAACGCCTAAATTTCGGGTTTAACGGCTGATTTTTCTTCCTTCTGCGACAGTGTCCTCTGCAACTCGGCTATCGCATCGCGTAACTCGATTGCTTTCTCGAACTCCAGCTTCTCAGCGGCCTCGCGCATCTTGGCATCCAACTCGATGATCTGGCGCTGGATATCGGATTTGGCGAGGTGCTTTGTGCCTTTAATCGTGGATTCCTTGACTGTGACTGCTTTGTGGATTGTGGTGGGTGTTATCCCGTATTTCTCGTTGTAGCGTTTCTGGAAGTTACGGCGGTAATAGGTTATCTCCATGGCGCGCTTGATGGACTGCGTCTGGACGTCAGCGTAAAGGTATACTTTGCCGTTCACATTGCGGGCTGCGCGGCCGATGGTTTGGATTAAGCTACGCTCGTCACGCAAGAAGCCTTCCTTGTCGGCGTCAAGAATGAATATTGATGCGACCTCGGGAATGTCTAAACCCTCGCGGAGCAGGTTGATGCCGACCAAGATGTCAAATTCGCCCACTCGCAATTGACGGATAAGTTCGATGCGGTCGAGACTCTCAATTTCACTGTGCATATAACGCACTCGAAAACCCTCCTTCACAAGGTAATCCGCAAGGTCTTCAGCCATACGCTTAGTCAAGGTGGTTACTAACACGCGGTCGCCGCGTTCAATCGTCTTTTTCGCTTCAGCCATCAGATGCTGCATTTGCCCCTCAATAGGGTGCATCTCGACTTCGGGGTCAAGTAGCCCTGTGGGTCGAGTGATTAACTCGACTGGCGGTCCGCTTTTTTCAAGCTCATACTCAGATGGAGTTGCAGAGGTAAAGAGAACGCGACCCATCTTGCTCTCGAATTCGTCAAATTTCAAGGGACGATTATCAAGTGCGCTTGGCAATCTAAAACCGAAATCTACCAAGTTCTTTTTTCTGCTATAGTCGCCGTTGTACATGCCTCGAGCCTGCGGAATAGTCTGGTGGCTCTCGTCAATTATAAGCAGGAAGTCTTTGGGGAAGTAGTCGATTAATGTGAAGGGTGGCACGCCGGGTCGTCTTCCGTCGAAGTGGCGACTGTAGTTTTCCATACCTGAACAGAAGCCGACTTCACGGATCATTTCGAGGTCATAGTTGGTGCGCTGTTTTAGGCGTTGTGCCTCAAGCGGCGGCAACTCAGGCAAGCGTCTTTCGAGCTCCTGTTGGATAGCTTCGAGTGCTTGGGCATGCTTTTCTTCAGGCACAACATACTGCCTTGCAGGATAAAGCGTAAGGCGGTCAACGGTGTTCTTGACGTTACCGGTTATTGCGTGTACTTCCTTGATTTTGTTTATAGTGCTACCAGCGAGTTCTACTCGGATGATGTCGTTTTCGTATGAAGGCACTATGTCGATGGTGTCGCCTCTGACCCTGAATCGTCCGGGCTCAAGCACCATGTCGTTGCGTTCGTACTGCATATCTACGAGTTGATGGATGAATTGCTGGCGGTTCATTTTTGCTCCGACTTCCAGCTTCTGCGCCATGGTGCGGAAGTCGTCGGGGTTACCGAGCGAGTAGATGCAGCTGATGGATGCGACGACGATGGTGTCGTTTCGGCTTACGATTGAGGAGACGGCGTGCATGCGCATCTTCTCGATTTCGTCGTTGACTGTGGAGTCTTTTTCTATGTACATGTCCTGCGCGGGCAGGTATGATTCGGGCTGGTAGTAATCGTAGAATGAGATGAAGAATTCTACGCGGTTGTGGGGGAAGAGCTCTTTTAGTTCGCCGTAGAGCTGCGCCGCGAGCGTCTTGTTGTGCGCTAATATTAAAGTGGGCTTCTGGAGTCTGTTGATTACGTTCGCCATCACGAAGGTTTTGCCGCTGCCCGTTATGCCCAGAAGCGTCTGCTTATCCTTAGACTGGAAATTTTCTACCAGCTTCTCGACGGCTTCCTGTTGTCCTGGCGAAATTTTGTATGGCGCAACAAGCTCAAACTGCAAACTCTACTTACTTCCCTTAATTGATAACGAACAAAATGACCTTAGTGTTTGGATTAATAGGTTTTTGTATCTAACAGCGCAAATTCAAACTCAAATCCCAAGTAGCAGAAACAGCTTGCGTCCAGATTAAGCAGCCAGCTTAGTCAACTAATAGAGATCAAATGCTTCTACGTCTATTCTAATTATAATTCTCGTATTCCCGCACAATTCTGATTTACTTAAATTAAAACGTGCAATAGTTTAGTCTAAAAAGTTGAGATGTATTCGCCTATGGCTGGCCACGGTACCAACACTGGGAAAATTTTCATATCCATCCGCGAAATGCCCTTAATCAGCGAAACCTGCTTTTGTGTTTCAAGCAGCTGATTTAAGTCTCTTAGCATCACGTATGCGAATAAGTCAACCTCGCCGCTTGTCTTAATCAACAGGACACTGTCCTTTAATGCTAAAATATCTTTCATTACGTCGTTGGGGTCAGTTTCTGAGGCGAAGGTAATCGGGAAGCTTACTACGGCGTTATAGCCTATTTTAGTAAGGTTCAACTGGATTGTGGGCTTAATTACCTTATGCTCGGTTAATTTCTTGTATTTCCTAGATACAGTGTTTATGGAGGTCCCGATCTCTTTAGCGATTTTACCGAACGGTTGCATGCTATCGGTTAGCAGTTTATCGATGAGTTGGCGATCCATGTCATCTAGCGTGTAATCCGTCTTTTGGCTCTCTATAGATAACTCTATGTTTTCTTCAGTTGCAGTGCATTGCTCGGATACTCTAAGTCGCTCAGGCAAGTTCTTTATGTCTGTCCATACTTCAACTTTTACATCCGTTACGTACTTGTTTCTTCTAATAGATTCCTTGAATTTTCCTACGTCACGTATGTCGTTGAAGCCTGCGACTAGGCCGATACTATTTTTGGGGCCCGGCGCAATTAACGACGTCATGTAGGGTAGTTTCTTAATGAAATCAACTACTTGCTCAATCTCTTGATGATTTACGTTAACCAGTACATTGCAGAGCGCACCATGCCCTAGTAGTTTATGATTAATTTGGATAGTGGAGCCAACTATAACGCCTGCTTTTTGAAGTTGACTAAAACGGTCACTTATGGCGGCAGTTGATAAGTTGCATTCCGAGGCGATATCAACGAAGCTTTTGCGTGCATTAGCTAGAAGATCCTTGATTATTTTTGCATCTACTGCATCTATTGTCTGACTCACTGCCTACCCCTCCCCTTCAGCATCTTCAATTAATGAAACAGATGTCGGTATCCTTTTTTAAGTTCTTCCCAGTAGGCATTATTAATTTCCATGTAATGCTTCAAAAACTAGTGTCTGTCAGTTAAACCTGCTGGTGGCAAAAAATTAGTTAAATAATCGTATAATTCCTGATGAATTTCCATATTTTACCGTTTTGTGGCAAGTTTTATAAAGCGAACGAGACGAATACGGATTTTGGGCAAGGCAATGGCTGATTAGCTATTTTACTTGCTAACAGGCGGCAACTGCAGCCACCGTTTAGCACAGCATCACAGTTAGCGTTAGCTATGCTTCTGCTCAAACTAGCAAATGGAGAATAGACAATGATGTTAAAACAGAAATGTTCTCAAAGGTTAGCTGTAATCGCTACGACTCTGCTTTTGGCAATAAGCATGCTTTCAGCTCTACCACTCATCGACGCACAAACCGACGGCTCCGTAGCTACTGAAGTCCCCACTTTTCTGATGATTAACGTCGCTCCGAACCCAATAGGCTCTGGACAACAAGCACTAGTAAATGCTTTCATGACTAAACCACCAATCACCGCTGGATTCATGGGAACAGGAACCATGTTTGAAGGCATCAAAGTTGAAGTAACAGCACCCGACGGAACCAAACGAACCCTAGACATGGGTAAATCTGACAGCACAGGCGGCACATGGACTAACTTTACACCTGACCAAGTCGGCAACTACACATTCAAAGCCACCTACCCAGGGCAGCACGCAGAAGAAACCGTTATGAACTTCTTCGGTCCACCAACCTTCTACAACATCACCTACCAACCAAGCGTAAGCGATACCGTAACCCTTACAGTTCAAGCGGAACCTATACCGATGTTCAACACTGCCCCGCTTCCAACCGAGTACTGGTCGAGACCAATTCAGGCACAGAACTATTTCTGGGCTACACTTGGCTCCAACTGGTACGGACTGGCAGCACCGGCTTTTGCAACCACAGGCAGCTACGATGCTACTGGCAATTTCCAGCCATACGGAACAGCGCCAAACACCGGACACATAATGTGGGTTAAACCAACTCACTTCGGAGGCCAACCGGGACTTCCAATACCTAACGACCAAATGAGCAACTACATGACAACTACAATCGCCACTAACTACTTCGAGCCAATTATCCTCAACGGGGTTCTATATTATACTGAATATTCTGGTCCCAGCGCTGCAAAAACAGCTTGGGTAGCGGTGGATATACGCACAGGCGAAACTCTCTGGACGAGATCAGCAGGCGAATCAGGAAACGAAGTCATCCGCATGGGTCAAGTAATGCGCTTCAAATCCATAC
>CAYPGY010000091.1:5088-10296 GCA_964410435.1 uncultured Candidatus Bathyarchaeia archaeon | reverse complement strand
TAAGAAACGCTGTCACTAACGCTGTAGGACCTACAGTTATCGCTCTTGATAACGATATTACACTTACAGAACAACTTGTTATCCCTGCTAACAAAGACATCACCCTAACAAGTACAAGTACTTCTAAATTTTGCCGATTGATTGGTGGAGATACGGGTCGTTCTACACTCGGACCAGCGGAGTATCCTGAGGCTGTTATTAATATCAAGGGCAGCGGCGCGTTAAAGATTGATGGTATTGTTGTGACTTGTGGAAGTAACTCTCTTGCTTGGAACAAGCTTGTGCATGTTGATGTATATGGCACACTTATCCTGTACAATGGCGAGATTTCGGGTAATAGTATAGGTGATGGCGTAGTTAACAGTGGCACGTTTAAAATGTATGGTGGCAGAATTTCCAATAACACGTCCATAGTTGGAGGTGGTGGAAGTGGGGGTGCTGTGTATAACAGTGAGTGCGGCACGTTCAGTATGTTTGGCGGTGAAATCTCCAACAACACCGGATTTGGAGTGATTAATCGTGGTACGTATAACTGGGGCTGGAGCTATGGCACGTTTAACATGCTTGGTGGTTTAATCAGTAACAACTATGGCGGGGGTGTGCAAAACAGCGCCATCTTTAGTATGTCGGGCGGCGAAATTTCTAACAATATTGGCGGGAATTTAATGCAATCAGGCGGTGGTGTGTCTAACAGTGGCATCTTTAGCATGTCGGGAGGCCTGATTTCTAATAATCAAGCTACCCATGGGGGTGGAGTATACAACTATCCTGATGGCAATTTTAGCCTGTTTGAAAACGCGGTGATTTCGGGCAATAAAGCGGAAGTTGGTGGAGGAGTATATAATGCGGGCACATTTAACAGACATGGCGGCGTAATTTCTGGCAACACCGCTACACAGTATAACGATATATATCTTAACGACGACAACCCTTTACCTACTTCAAGCATCACTGCTTCACCAAGCCCAACCACACCAATGCAAACAATCAATACTGGTCCTCATATGCCAGAAGCAGAACCGTTACCAACTTCGGTTTTAATTGTTGCTTTGAGTATTTTAGCGGTTGTTATCGCCTCTGTTTTACTTTTCAGAAAGCATAAGAAACCGCAGACCTGAAGCGAGGACCTGCGCAGACCCGCTTTCTATAGCTGTTTACCTATCTGCTCTATTAGCCGGTCTATGCAGAAACGATAGAGAGGGGTCTATCTGCTTTTAGGGGTACTTGTACCTCTGTCTGTTCGGTAGTTGTCTGTTACTTTTCGGTTGCTGAACGTAAGAGGTATGTTATCTGTCTCTGCAATTAGGGTAGGGGCATGTCTTGTCAATGAAACCCCAATCCTAACAGGATATTAATTATTCCATAACTATATTCGACCGCATGAAGGCTTAGATGGCAAAACCCCCGCTGATATGTGCGGAATAACTGTTGAGGGAAAAAACAAGTGGCTTACTCTGATTCAGAATGCGGCACAAAAACAAGATTTCCTTAACCCAAAAATTGAACACTACTCAAAAAAGCAAGGAGCTAAACTGATAAAGCTCTAAAGTTGACGCTAGCCGAAAAGAGAGAAAGGGTAGCAGATATTAGCTTCACGGACAATATTGCGACGCACCCAAAAGGGTGTGATAAAGGCGTGAGTGACCGCTACTCCTCTGCTTTTAGTTTTTCAGTAATCCTTTTGCCCAAAAGACAAGCCCGATAGTGAAGATAACCATTATGATAGAAGCACCCACAAACTGTAGAGTCCAATCAGGTGTTGCAGTAGGACTTAGACTTTTGTACCACTCCATGAAATAGGAGTTCCAAATACCGCCCATTATACCAAATAACCCGCCGATAACAGCGCCCATAATGAGTAGACTGGTATCTCTCCTCAAGCCTTTTTTCTCTTCCATTTAAAATCACTCCTATCTCTCGTTTGTCTCACTATAAATTTAACACTTGCTCCTCACACGTTTCGCCTTGTTGATTCAAGTAACAGCCAGTCCGATGCTCAGCAATCAGATAACCCGCCCCGTGAACGGTTACAGTGCCACTGAATAAAAACCGAATGTAGTGGTGCTATGATTTGCAACCACAAAAACAACAAAACGCATACAAGCTAATCTTGCTTATTACAAGGATAGCTCTGTTTTCTGTAAATTTAATCCAAGAAAACTATCTGGGTGCTTTAAACTTAAGCCTGTCTTGTGCAGATAATTTTCTATCACTTTATATTACCCATCGGAAAAAGAAGAGGAAGCGCATTAGCAAACGAAAAGTAACATGGAGATGCTGCAAACAACGAGGTAACAGAACCCTTTTAGGTGCTTTTTATAAGGGGAGGGGGGTCTCGGCAAAGCAACAGAAGTAGCTTCCGTATGTGGGGTTTTAGAAATCCTCTATGTAGCGCCACATTCACATCCACAAGAAACCAACATGCCCAACATAGAGGATGTGGCGAAAATGGGTTGCTGCACACGGGAACGGGCGTAGAGGGAAATACTGATTCCAAAAAGCAGCTTGCTTTACAAAGGATCTTGTGGCAGTTTAAAAAAACCCACATCCCGAAAAGAACAAAACCGCGTAGGCATAAAAGAAAATAAGCACCAACCCCACTCACTGCATGGAACCGTTATGATAGAAGACTTCAACTTAATCGCCACTACAGCCCGCGGCAACGAACGCGCCATGTGCAACGAACTCTACTTCCTGCTAAAAGACAACCTCCAAGACACAGAAGCGAAAACCAGCAAAACTAAAATCCGCGGCTTAATCGTCGCCAAAACCGCATTGGAACCCGTCGGCGTGATGGAGAAGTTCCGCTGCATCCTAAATGAGCAGCCATACGCATTCCGCTATGCCCTGCGCATTGTGCCCATCGAGCGCGTCGTGCCAACAGAACTCGAAGCCATCAAAATGGCAGCCGCAGAGTTAGCAGCCGAAAAAATCGGTGAGGGCCAATCGTTCCGCGTCACCGTAGAGAAGCGCTTCACCGAGATGCACTCAAAAGACATCATTGAAGCAGCCGTCGGCGACATCACCGCCAAAGTAGACCTGCACAACCCAGACTGGATCATACAAATCGAAGTCCTAGGCAGCTTAACGGGGGTTTCCGTGATTAAACCCAGCGACGTTTTAGCCGTCGTAAAAGAAAAGATGCTTTAGAACTGCGTCGAGAGCAGCGCCATACGCTCAACCACGAGATCCACAAGCGCCGCCTCCGCAGTTGTCTTCTGCGTGCCCATTTCCTCATCAGAAACTTGGAAAGCAACCTTAATTCTCCGCTTTTTAGGCTCCGTCAACTGTAGAACAGTTACATCCGGCGCGCAGCCAAAGTACTCCGACAACGCAATGAGCTGTTTTTCGACCTGTTTTTCATCCCCGCCCACGATAGCCACGGCGAGGTTGCGGCTTTCTGGTTTTACGCCGATGTGCTCGATGGCTCTGCTTATCTGCCGCTGAGCAGAAGCATAAAGCATGGCTTCCACAGCGACGCTTTTAGAGCAGTTAGTCTTAGCTTTGAAGGCTTGCAGCGCATTTAAAACCGCAAAATAGAGATGCTCAGGCGTGGCGACTAGGTCGGCGTCAAAGAACTGCAGCTCGAGGGCGCTTTTTTGTTTGCGGTGGCTTTTAAGGTACGCCTCAGCCCTCTCGAACGCGACGCCTCGGTAACCGGTGATTTCCGCGTACCTGCCGTATTCCTCGAACACGTAGCGCATTAGGTGTGTTCCTCTATTTCTTTTAGCAGTCGCATAGCAAGATGCTCCGGCAACCCAGAACGCACCAGCTTGGCGACTTCCTGACTCTGCCTCCGCCGCCCAGCCTGCTTGCAAACGATCTTACGCAGGGTTTCTTTGGCTTCCCAGGGAAAAACAACCCAGCAATCCGTCTTCTTCTCATAAAAATCGGGCTCAACACAGCTTCGCGCCTTATAGTACACCGTTGCGATTTTAACTTCGCACGCACCCTGCCCCAACAGGTAGTTCACTGCATACTGGAGACTTCTCCCCGAGTCGGCAATATCATCTACCAGCAGCACCTTTCTACCGTCAACAGGCAACGCAAGCTCCTGCTTCAGCGCAGGCTGCTCCTTCGTTTCACCTAACCCAACATAGAACTCCACCTGTATAGTAGCAAGCTGCCGCGCCTCAAGCAAATCCACCAAAACACGCGCAGGAACCAAACCCCCCCGACCAATAGCAACAACAACATCCGGCCGAAAAGAACTACACCGAATCTTCTGCGCCAAAGCCAACAAGTAATCATAAATTTGACTCCACATAGGAACCTCATACACCAACCAGCCACACATCCCACGCTGCAAAATACCCCCACAGCACAGTTAAGCCTTTCCATAAACACACACAACCACCACACCCAACCCCTAAGCCAACAACAAAAAAACAGAAACACATGTTGCAACCGATACCCCCACCCAGCTTGAAAGTTCATATTTATTAACAAGAAACCAAGATATTGTTACCTCATCAGATAGGCGTCTAAAGATATGTTTCGTAATTCGTAATATAGTTTATATTGCGAAACGCCTTACCAATAATCAATAGAAAGGAGACATCCAAATGGTGAAGAATGTGGACGAAGAGAAGATTAAGCATGTTCTAACTGACCCAAAGATGGCCTCAATCAAAGCGATGCTTGAAAAAGACCATGCAATCGACTGCTTGCTTCTGCTCTATGTTGGAAGAGGCAAATGGAAGGATGCTAAAGACTTTATGCGAGAAAACGACCTCACCCTAAGTGACGGCACTTTCAGGGCGAGAATGATCGAAATCGAATCTCTGGGTTTAGCCAAGAGCGAACGTATCGACCCACTCAAAAAGTACTACCAAAAAACTGAGTTGGGCGAAAAAATCGCAAAGCTGCTTCTCGAATTCTTTGACGAGCTAGAGGCATAAGCTTTTCTAATATCCCTCTTGTTTTAATCTCGTTTTCCCATATTTTCTGGCGTTAATTGTATTTGTGTTCAACAGGTCTTCAGTAGCATGTATTGAGACGTAAGACTTAAATTAGTTATTCGGAATCTGAATTAGAACAAGGAATAGGATCAAAAATGAACTACAACAAAATAATCCAAAAATTTAAGAAAAACTCAAAGGGCCTAAGCCCAGTCGTAGCATCAATCATCCTGATCGCTGTAACTGTAGCGGTCAGCGTTGTCGTTGCGGCATGGATGGGCGGCATGACAATCGGTTTAATGGGCAA
>CAYPGY010000091.1:0-4988 GCA_964410435.1 uncultured Candidatus Bathyarchaeia archaeon | reverse complement strand
TCAGCGTTGTCGTTGCGGCATGGATGGGCGGCATGACAATCGGTTTAATGGGCAACGCAGAACAAGTATCAATAACAAACTATCAATTCAGTGCTACTGACACCGTTGTCCTAAACGTAAGAAATACAGGAACAGCAACAATAACTCTTGATTCAGCAACAATTGACGGAGCCATAGTAACAACAATCACTCCAGTTCCTCCAAGTACAGATTTAAACATTGGTAAAGGCGAAACAGGCACTTATTCGCTTATAATACCCGGATCAGTTGCAAATGCAGATGGAGATTTCAGCGCCGGTGCTCAATACTCAATTAAGCTAGTCACTGCTAAAGGCACAACAGTACCATACACTATAACATACAACCCATAAACATCCATCCTTTAACTTAGATCTATCGGGGTAAGGTGAAAGGAAGATTTCACCTAACTTTCCTTTTCTTCTATTGTTTAGAAAATAATCTTGGGAGATTCAAGTCATGGTTACACAAATCAAAGAATACACCTCAGCGCAAGCCATAGCAGAAGCGTTAGACAAGCAACTCGCCGAAACCAAAAGTGTACTAGGCGAGTACCTGCGCAAACTCGACGACATCCGCACCTTAGCTGAGAAATCCAAGAAAATCCGCGATACCGTCCTAAAACTCGCAGGGAAAAAGCCGACGAACGATAACCCCAGCGAAATAACCGTCGGCACATTAAGCATAATCTTGGATGCAACACCCTTCCACGAGTTATCAGCGATCGAGTCAGTGGTCCGCAGCCACCAAGAACGCCTTTTAGTGCTCCAGAAGGTGCGGGAAGCATTAAAGTGGCTAGATCAACTGGGTGACACAGAAGGATTGAAGTACCTTGTCCTCGAAGACGAAGGAATCCCAGAACGCATTCTATTTAAAATTGTATAGCGACGCGTGAAAGGAGCTACAGGTTTTGACTAAGGCTCTTCAAACCATCATCGGCGAATTCAATACATTGTGCCCAGACATCGCGTCGATCGCAATTTTCAAGTTAGACGGCGAAACTTTAGCTTCAAGCGAAAATGCTACACCTGAACAAACCCAGACATTAATTGCGAGCCTAAACAGCTTAACCCAAACAGGCTGCATCGGTGGTTTACAGAAACTTGTGGTTCAAGATGTTAACGGTCAAGTTTCAGTGGCAGCTGTCGGCGGCGTCTATTTGGCTACTGCTTCGTCTCGATTAGGTGATCAAAAAGTAATTAATTCGTTGACGGAGGTTGTGGCGCCAGAGATTATCAAGTTGGCTTTAAAAACGCCGAATACCGAAGACGAGCTGCCTAAGATGAATCGTGACTTAATCATGCAACGAATTGAAGCAGCATTACCCAAACCACAGCAAACAGATATGGCTGAGCAACCGATGCCTGAAGCAGAAGCGGAACTGGCAGCGCCGCATGAATTTTCAACTCAGTTTATGGTAGAGAAAATCGGGGGGTTACTTGTTGCCTCTGATACAGTGCGAATAGACAGCAGAGTTTTGTCTGACTGGCAGGATAGCTGTGGTAAACAGTTTAGCTTTGTACTCGTTGAAACACTTGAGGGTAAGACAGTTACCTGCAAGTTTAAGCCTCAGAAAGATGGCAAAGGTACAATCGGCATTCCAGAAAGGATTCTTCAAGCTTTGAACTGTGAAAGGGGAAAACTGGTTATGGTTAAACCAGTAATCGATTGAAAGAGGCATAATGTATGGCAGTAAGAACAAGTGATCTTGAGCAGATGGCGGCGCCTGTTGTGGTGGCGGGTGCAGATAATTCGGTGTTCGCTAATCTCGCAGCCGCTTTGGCGGAGATAAGAAAACTTCGAGGTGTACTCGGCTATATATTGCGGAGTAGCACAGCAGCTGTTTATGATTTAACACAGAAGGAGTCAGTACATGATTATGCGATGCTCGCTTGGGAGATTCAAGAATGTAGCGGGACAATTGGTAAACAATTTAGGCTTGCAGATGTGGAAAGCATTGTTGTTGAGGGTCAAACCATTAAGGTGCTCTGTATGGGTATAGGCGAAAACCGTTTAGCTGTTTTTATGGAGCATACATGTGCTCATGCGTGGATAGTTAAGAGAATACTGATTTAGTATATGAGTAGCCTTTTTCTTTTTGCTATGTAACCGACTTAGTTAAGATATAAAAAGTCCAGTTGACCTGTAATACTTTGAATGTTGAACCTGAATCGTTTTTGAAATCGCCTTAAATTGGAGTACCGGCGACTTCAGGTTCAGTTTTAAGGAAGTCTTAGTTATTTGGCGGATGTAAAATATTTAGCTAGTATGATGCTGGTTTTTATGGGTTCCATGGATTGCTTAACAACCGTGATCGGCACAATATATTATGGAACACAAGAACTCAACCCATTAATATCGGGGTTAGTTCACTCAAATTTGCCTGCTTTTATTGTTTTAAAGTTGGCTATAACGGTTTCAGTAGGTATTATCTTTATTTTAGCAGAAAGGGCACTAAAGAGTACTGAAAACGTTAACGATCGGTCTTTCAAGGTGGCATTTATCACTTTGAGAGTGGCGTCTGTTGGTATAGTCCTGTTTCTCTTCATTGTAGTGTTGAATAATATTATCGTGCTGTTGAGGTTAATGTAGAAGGGCTTTAAAGCAGCCTAAGCATAGCCTTCTGCAGTGAACACTGTTGCCACGAGAATTCGTTCTCTTTTCACGCATGGGAAGAACAGACGCCAGCTTTACTAGTTTACACGACGCAGGCAGACTTGATATAGTGCACGAATGTATAGTAACTAGTCTATTTCTCTCGCACGGCATCCGCCGAGACGTAAACTTCCACGTCATACTAAACGGTCCGCCGAACCCGCCTGTCCATATCCAAATCAGCGGTGAAGCACTCTATGACGTTCGAACAGACATGGAGACTTGGCAGCAGATACTCAAGAAAGTGCTCTCAGGTAAAAGCCACCCGGGGGTAATTCGCGATAAAACAGCCTTTGAGGCACTCATGAAAGCTAAAGCGCAAACGCATCAAATCTTTGTGCTTGAAGAGGGTGGAGCTGACTTAAGCGAAGTTGTGTTCCCGGAGAATAGCCTCTTTGTTCTGGGAGATCATGTTGGTTTGCCGCAGAGGGCAGAGGATTTCGCTTTGAGGTTCGGCGAAAAGATCAGTTTAGGAAAAACGCCTTATCTGGCTATGTCCTGCATTAATATCATCAATTATACGTTGGATCGTCAGCTTAAGCGGGACTCTTGAAGTGTTCCCAGCCTCGGGCTTCAATAACCCGTTTTTTGCCTTCTGCTTCTAAGATCACTTGGCGCTCGCTGGTTGCTTTTCCGATTGGGATCAAGCATCCGCCGACGGTTTCCGCTGCCGTTTTTGCTTCTTCCCATTTTTCGGGTTTCACTGTTAAGACAAGCTCGTATTCTTCGCCGCCGTACAACACCAAATCCGCTTCGTCTAATTCGTTGGTTTGGGCGAACTCGTGCACTTCGGGTGCTACAGGCAGAGTATCTAATAGAAACCCTATGTTGCTTGCCCTTGCTAGTTCATGCAGTGACCATGCTAGTCCATCGCTGGAATCCATCGAGGAAGAAATGCCGTCGCAATTCTGAAGTGCTAAACCTTCACGTAGCCTTGCGTTTGGATGAAAAACAGCTTCAACTAGCTTATCTTGGATTTCGGGGGAGGTTTTACAGTTGCCTTGCAGCAGCCGTAATCCGGCTGAAGTTTTACCGAACAAGCCGGTGACTGCAACTATGTCGCCTGCTCTTGCTCCACTTCTCAGCGTTAAAGGAGTCTGTGCGGTTCCAAAGAGGGATACACTGATGATTAAGTCGGATGTTTCGTTGGTGTCGCCACCGATTATGTATGCGCCGTATTCTCGGGCTCCCGTGTTTAGTCCTTTTGCTATTTCGGTTACGGCTTTTTTGTTAGCTAAGGCTTTTGGTAGGCCGAGGGCAACGACTGCCGCTGTGGGAGCGACGCCTTTTGATGCGAAGTCGCTGACGTTCATAACGATTGCTTTCCGTGCTGCATCGTGGAGGCTCATCTGTTTTGGTACGTCGGTGGCGGCTACGAGCATGTCGGTTTTCAGTATAGCTGTTCCGCTGTTTGGCAGTGCTGTGGCTGAGACGTCGTCGCCGAAGGGTATGGGCATGTCTGGCATTGGGGTTAGGTGTTTGTGGATTATTTTGATTATTTCGTGTTCCCCTAATGCTTCGCCCTCAACCAAACCTAACCATCGCCATATTGGCAAATGTAGAATCAACCAAATAAATAAACACCTAAAAAAGTGCCGCCGTGACATTTAAAAATACCAAGTGCCCTCAAATACGCGATTAACAAAGGCAACTGCGGATGCCCCGATGGCTCAGCCTGGTAGAGCGGCTGCCTCGTAAGCAGCAGGCCGCGGGATCAAAGCCCGCTCGAGGCTCCAAATTCCCATTCACTTATCGTTAATGTTTTAAGTGGCATGAGTCAACTAGCGATGGTTAGTCTTTTTGGTTTATCCGTAGCGGAGAGCAACTGTAGGCTTGTTCTACAAATAAGGGCAGTTGTTCAGTTTTCGTATAGGTTTATTAAAGTTTACGATACTGATTTGTTGTGAGACAAAACGTATGCGGCTTTTTAGCCAAGGTTCAAGCGACAGGCTTCGGTGTCAATACAAGGGCTGCGAGAAGCGATTTGATAAGCCAACCGTGATTACGGACACTTCGACTCTTCCGCGGCAGACATACTACGCCTGTCCATACTGCATGTCCCGGCTCACAATTATAACTGAGAAAACCAAGATTGTGGATGTCCGAGCGGCGGAGTACCCGATGGTTTTTGATTCACCCGCAAAATGCGCTCACTATAACGGTCTGCTGAATGCGCCGGCGGGCACGATACAGGACGAGTGCCTTGTTTGCCCAAAAGTGATGCAGTGCAATATCCGAAAGAAATAGTCGACTTCTGTTGCTTTGTCAGCTACCTCCCTACCCCCTATAAAAAGCGCCTAAAGCAGATAGACCCC
>CAYPGY010000090.1:0-10340 GCA_964410435.1 uncultured Candidatus Bathyarchaeia archaeon | reverse complement strand
AACTCGAGCCCCTTACGGGCAAATAACAATCAAAATCACTCTACTATACGCTGTTTTCGCCATGCTAAAGGCTACCTTGGGCTTTCAATTAGCCAAGGATTGTTGTTTGAATTAGATTTATCAAAAAATATGGGTAAACTCCCAAGAGGACAATTAATATAACCAGAATTGCAAATGAAACTTTAACCCAACTCGACACCTCACTGATTTTACCTTTGCCGTTTTTTTCTTCCCCCAAGAAAACCTTCAACGTGTACCTCAACATGTACGCAAGAGAGATCACAGTAACCACAAGCATAAAAAAAGTCGGCAAAAGATAGAACCGGTCAACAAACATAATTTGAGCTGCACCAACAAAAATCAAGATTTCGCTGAAAAAGCAAGCAAACGGCGGCACACCGGCAATGCTAAGAGCTGCTATAGTTGAGGATACGGCTGTGAAGGGCATCTTGTATGCTAAGCCACCCATTTTGCCAATGTTTCTTTCTCCTGTTTGATGCATTACTTCTCCTGCTACCAGAAAGAGCAGGCCCTTGCTTAAGGCGTGGCTTACGACGTGAAACACTGTCCCTGTTATGGCGACGTTTGATGCCAGAAGTACAGCGGTTCCTGAAGCGGCGTTTGCAGGGAACAGAGAAAGCCCAAACATTACGTATCCCATATGGGCGATGCTTGAGTACGCAACGAGGCGCTTTATATCCATAGAAACCAGAGCAATTAATGACCCGAAAAACGCAGACAATACCCCTATTGCAGTTAATGCGTGGAGGAAGTCGGTTCCGAATGTTAACCCGACTGCCGGTAAAATTATTCCTAGAGAAATACGCAGAACTGCATAAGCTCCCGCGCTGATTATTACGCCGCTTAAAAGAGCTGACATGGGGGCTGGTGCTTCTGAGTGAGCGTCCGGAAGCCACATGTGTACGGGTATGACAGCCATTTTAACGGCAAACCCTCCAGTAAATGCAATAAGAATCCATTTTGCGGTATCAGGCGAGGCAAGCGAGAGCAGGGTGTCTTTTGATTTGAATATGTCTGTGGTGCCAGTTAACCAGTAGATTGCTCCGATAGAGAGCAGTACAAAGACTGCCCCTGCATGTGTGAACAGGAACAGTTTGAATGCTTGTTTGTATGCGTCTTTGTAGCCCCATTCGCCGATTATGAAGTATGCGGGGATAAGCATAAGTTCCCAGCAGAAGTAAAAGAGGATCAAGTTGGATGTTAAGAATACTCCTACTAATCCGACTGAGAGCATGCATAGTAGCGTATAATAGGTAGCAAGGTGTTTTTTCCCAGCCATATAGCCTATTGAGAAGAGCGATGCCGATAGAACAAGAACCAAGCTAACCAGAGCAATAGATACACTGATGCCGTCGGTGAATAACGTGACTGATGTATCTATTATAGCCGATATCCAACTGTACGATTCAATGTATCGGTGGTTTGGGTCACTGAGAACCGTGGGGATCGTTGTTGATATAAGAATAATGTTTGCTAGGGCTACTAACGCGACGAGAATTGCTGCAGCTTTCGGTGACTTTTTTCCTGTTAAATAAACGAATGGTATGCCTGCTGTAGGGATAACAAATACTGCTAAAAGAGGGTAAAACATGCTACAGCCCTCTAGTCAAGATAATAATCACAACCATTAATATTACACCAACTATAACGGCAGCGATGTAATTCTGGAAAGTTTTCGATGGAACTTTATTTAATACATTGCGGGTCCGCTGCAGAAAGAACTCTGCAAAAGCGTAAAGTTGCTGATTGATCGAGTCATCAAATTGTATGAGTTTTCCTGAAAGCCTTTCCGTTTCTCTAGTAGCGCTTGAGCATAAGCGATTTAATAAACCATCAAGACTCAACGAACCTGCCGATAGTTTTTGAATTCCTTTTACGACGGCATAATAAAAGTCGTCAATGAAAAATCTGTGGTTAAGCAGCGATGCAAGCGGATTTTTGCCTGCTGCGATGTTGCGTAATCTGTTGAAGCCTTTGTAGTAACTCCAATACGCCAGTATGAAAACTGGCCCCAGTAAGCCCATTAATATCGGTAACTCGGGATTCATGAATGCCTGAGAGATAGAAACTCCGATGTTCACATGCAGCAAGCTGACGAGGATTGGCTCGGATAATCCCCAGCTTATGCAGAAAACAGCCAAGATTGCAGCGGGAATCAACATCACTTTAGGAGGTTCAGTAATGCGTATCTTTTTTGCATACATAGATGGTTTACCCATGAAAACCAAGCTAAGCATACGAATACAGTATGCAAAAGTTATCGCGGCTGTTGCATAGAGCAGGACAGTCTGAATTATGCCTGCTGTTGTACTAATTTCGCCGACGCTTGTCAGGATTAAGCCTTTGCTGAAAAAAGCTGCAAAAGGCGGCAGACCACTTGTAGTTAATACCATTATCAGCGCTAAGGCGAATGTAAATGGCATAGTTTTCCTTAAGCCACCCATCAACCGCATGTCCCGAGTATTGAGTGCATGAATAATCCCTCCTACAAGTAAGAATCCAAGGCCTTCGAAGAATGCGTGGCTGACCATGTGGAAGAGGCTTGCGAACCAACCGATGGATGCTGCTGCAGTTGTTGCGGTGCCCAAACCTGCCATCATGAAGCCGATTTGGCTGATTGTTGAATATGCTAGTACACCTTTGATGTCAGTTGTAGTGAGCGCTAGAACTGCGCCGAGAATAGCCGTTATAACGCCGATCCATGTGACTGCAGGAAACCATAATGGCTGAAGCGCGTCCATAACAACCGAAGCTACGGAGAAAATGAGAATAACTCTAGCAAGTAAATAGACGCCTGCTTTAACCATGGTGGCTGCGTGAAGGAGGGCGCTGACTGATGTGGGTGCCTCCATTGCGCTGTAAAGCCAAGTGAATAGGGGGAACTGAGCCGATTTGGCCACTGACCCGCCTAAAATTAGGAAGGCAACGATAACCAATAATTCTGTATCTAAGGACCCGTTCAATGCGGTGTTCTGAATGGCGACTATGGTTCCGTGAAAGCTGAAAGTGCCAAACATTAAGAAAATGATGCTGATGGCCGCAAGTAATGCTATGTCGCCTATGCGTGTCATTATAAAGGCTTTAACGCCTGCATGGATAGACTCGGGTTTCCTGTACCAGAAAGTGATCAACGCATATGAGCATAGGCCAACCATTTCCCAGAAGAGAAACATTTGAATCATGTTATCAGCGAGGACTAACCCGATCATTGAGCCTATGAAGAGCAAGATTAAACAGTAGTACCGTGATAGTCCTGATTCGTTTTTCATATAGCCCTGCGAGTAAACTACGATAATCAAGGCGAAGAACGCTACAAGACAGGTGAAAAGTACACTGAGTGGGTCAATGTATACGCCTGCTTCGACTAAACCCGAAATCCAAGGGATACTATAGATTATAGCTTCGCCGTTGCCTGACCAGATAGGCGGGACCAAAGACAGAGCCAAAGCGGCTGTAACAGCAGTTATTCCGACTGTGAAGTAGTTCCGTATTTTTTCGTTATATCTTCCGATGACTGGAACAAGTATGCTGGATATGAGTGGAATTATCCAAACAAGCCATGCGGAATAATAGTCAAGCGACATTTTGCTTAACCTCGCCGTTGTTTGCGATTGTGAATTCTATTGAGGTTGCTTGCAATCGATGTACAGAAAAGGAAGCGGACAAGTCACTTGATAGCCTTGCACTCTAAAACCTCTGTAATATATAATTTGTTGCAGGACTTATTTTGATTTCTCCCATATGCAATTCTTAGCAGAAGCATTGTAATTAGCAGAGAATCAATTCATTATGAAAGATTCACATTACCCATTTATAACCCGAAAACGCTTATTCTAGTAGGGTCGGTTTTTATGGTAAGTACAATTAATGTTGGCGACAAAGCACCCCATTTTATTTTACCTGACGAAGAAAATAGACCCCGAAGCCTAAAGGAGTTCTTAGGACAAAAAGTCGTACTGGTTTTTTTCATTGAAAATTTCACAGTAACCTGCACCAAAGAAGTATGCGAATTCCGCGATTCAGTCGATAGAATGATTAACCTTGAAGCCCAGATAGTAGGCATCAACACTGATATTCCACAAGCGCTTAAGGCGTTCGCTGAGCGGAACAGATTGTCTTTTCCTATATTATGTGACGGTAAAGGCGACGTAATTAATGCATACGGTGTATCTGGGCGCGCAATCTTTGTGCTTGATCAAGATGGAACTGTAATTTACAGGTGGCTTCCCCAAACACCCACAGACGAACCAAATTATAACGAAATAGCTGACTACCTGAAACCAGCCGCTCACAAAGAGCAAGCGCCAATGGTTGTGCCCAGTGTTATCACGTTTTCCCGGCAGACTGGCAGCGGCGGAGACGAAATAGCTCAACATGTAAGCCAAATGCTGGGTTGGTCATACGTTGATAAAGCATTGGTGGTGGACGTCGGTAGGAGCCTAGGTTACCACGAGGAGGATATTGTGGACTTTCATGAGGATACTTATCGGGTTCAGAGTTTTGTTGATAAATTGATGCTTCGAAGAAAACCCGCCAAAGTTACAGTTGCAGATGACTCGCATGTCATTAAGACTCTTGATGAGGAAAAGTGCCTTTGTACAATTCAAACAGTTATCAACAACTTGGCTGGTAGAGGCAACACCGTTATTGTCGGTCGAGGAGGGCAGGCGATACTGAGGCATAAAGTTGGTGTTCTTAATGTGCGTGTCATTGCTCCTCAAGCGGTTAGGGTGCAGAGGATAATGAAAAGCATGGGTGTAAACCAAGAGGCTGCATTGAAGATTATTGCGGAAAACGACAGGGCGGGCTCCGAGTACCTACGGCGTTTCTATGATATCGATTGGGATGACCCAGCTAACTATGATGTGGTTATAAACACTGCCAAGCTCGACTTGAGTACAGCAGCGTTGATGATAGCATCCGCGGCGTCACAAGCTTAAAAGGCGAGATCTTTGCAGCTGCTTTCCTCTTTTTTTATCCATAACTCAAGAATTCGGGGTTTCTAAACGCAGAGGCCAAGTCAGGGCGCTGCAAATCAAAGGTGCCGGGCCTGAGACGGCGTCGCGGATACTGGACAAGTTGCATTCTGAAGAAACCCAATTTTACATGGAACTGCTAAAGGCGAAGATTCAGTTTCTGCGGACAAGAGAATACTGGGATAAATAGCTCATTCTGGCTTGATAGCTTTAAGAGATTCTATGCGGAATTAACCCTAACAGTGGTTATCGTGGCTGAACCGAAAACTCCTACCCTTAAGCGCTCTATCGGTTTATGGAGCGCCGTCGCGATTAACGTTGGCGCAATTATAGGCGGCGGTATCTTCGTCGTCACAGGCATCGCCGCAGGCTACGCGGGCTCAGCCATGATCCTCTCCATGCTCTTTGCTGGTGCAATAGCGTTTCTCACGGGCTTGAGTTTTGCCAAGTTAACTGCGTGGCAACCCGTAGAGGGCGGTGCCTACGAGTACGGGCGGCAACTGGTATCGCCTTTTGTCGGCTTCTTGGCGGGGTGGATGTGGCTGGTCGCCAACACCTTCACCGGTGCAGCGGTTTCGCTTGGGTTCGCAGCTTACTTGTCCTCAGCAGTGTCCGGAGTACCTACCAATATAGTAGCCGCAGTCGTTTGTCTGGTTTTTACTGGTCTTAACTTGATCGGTGCAAAACAGTCCGCGACAGTAAACAACATATTTGTCGCCGTCAAGTTGCTAATTTTGGCGTTCTTTATTGTCTTCGGCGCTTTCAGCGTAGACCTCGGCAATTTTACTCCCTTTACGCCCCTTTCAAGTGGAGTTCTTTACGCGACTTTCTTCATCTTCTTTGCGTACGGCGGCTTTGCAAGAGTATCTGTAGTCGCTGAAGAAATTAAAGATGCTAAACGTAACGTACCAAGAGCGCTGCTACTGTCGTTGGGTATTTCGATGCTGGTCTACGTGCTCGTTGGGCTTGTAGCTGTAGGTTTGATTGGTGCGCCAGACTTAGCGGCTTCCTCTTCGCCTCTGAGTTCAGCAATAATGGTGACTGGTAGTTCACTGGCGGTGCAGCTTGTCGCGGCTGGCGGTTTAGTTGCCACTGCAAGCGTGCTCTTGACAGCGATTCTGGGTGTTTCCCGCATGGCTTATTCTATGGCTCGCAGAGAAGACTTGCCTTCCTCGTTAGCTACATTACATAGCCGATTCCATGTGCCTTCCTACTCAATTCTCGGCACTGGCGTATTGATGGCGGCGCTTGTCCTATTCGTGGATTTAACTCAAGTTGTAGCGATCAGCACCTTCGCATTGGTCTTCACGTATGTTATCACTAACGTCGCAGCGTACAAACTCAAAAACGGCAATAAGAACTGGCGAATTTTACCACTAGCCGCTTTAGCTACGTGCACACTGTTGCTTGTTTTCTTGCTATTTGCTTCGCCGCAAGCATGGATAATCGGCGTTGCCTTCTTAGCTGCCGGCACGATTTACTATGTCCTGCAACGCAGGTGGCAGAGGCCAAAAAAGGTTTTAGCTCACCACACCAATAAACCCTCAACAGAACCAGATGTAGGTTTAACTGATGCCCATTAAAGCCGTCTTGTTTGACATGTTCGACACCATTATGTTGATCGAGAAAGACCCTGGATTCTACATGCCCTCACTAAAACGAATGTACAGTTACCTTTGCGGGCAAGGTGTTGATGTGTCCTTTGAGCGTTTCGAGCAGACCTACATAACGGAAAGAAATAAGCTCTTCGCAACCGCGGACCTCCACCTTGAGGAGCCACACTTCAACGTACGCGTTGCCGCCACACTAAGGGCGCTCGGCTACGATTTTGATGTATCAAGTCCAGTCGTTGCCGCGGCTACCTGTGAGTTCTGCGAGGAATTCTCTAAGTACGTTAAAATCGATGCAGATGCAGAGGCCACTCTTAAAGCGCTTAGGCGTAAGTATCGTCTCGGTATGATCTCGAACTTTGCTATTCCCGAATGCGTGTTTAAACTGCTAAAAACCAGTGGCATAGACACTTTTTTTGATGTAATTATTGTCTCAGGTGCAGTTAACAGGCGTAAACCACACGAGGAGATATTCAAAACTACTCTACAATTGATGGGTTTAACGGCGGAGGAGGCCGTGTTCGTTGGCGACACAATCGACGCAGACATTGAGGGTGCAAAATCCGTTGGCATGAGCGCAGTTTACATTGAGCGCAGAAACCAGAAAGAATCCCTGAAATACTTACCTGATAAAACGATAAAGCGCCTATCGGAGTTACCAGAAGCAATTTCTGGGTTCTAGACTATTTTAGTTACAATCGTCGGCTTCTCTTCGGGTTTAGGCTGCGTTCTAATCATATCAAAGAGTTCACTGTACATTTGGGCAAAGATTACTCCCTTTACGGTGGCGAAATAGCGTTCTTTTCCATCTACCTTCCGGTGCATTATCAAACCGGTATCTATGAGGAATGTTATGTACTCGTTTAGCTGGGTGAAGCTCAAGTTTGCGCGGTACATTATCTGTGTTTTTCCAGCTCCTTCGCGGGCGTTTTCCAGAATGTTAGCTATGATGCTGAGTTGGTCGCGTCTTTTTGTATAGCCGTCAAGCAACATATTGCTACACCTTGTTTGTGTATCTTAATTCTTGATTCTCCTTATAAATTTTTATTTAATAAAATTTGCTTTTTATGCATTGAAAAAGTTACGATAATCATCAAATGTGATATCCTTGGCAATTTATTTTTGCGTTAATTCATAAAATCCTTTATCTGCTACACTAATCACAAATCCTAAGCGTGAAACCCATGCTTATAGGCGCAGTATCAGACAGCCATGACAACCTTTCCCAAATAGACAAAGTGGTTCAACTGCTAAATAGCAAGAAAGTGGGTCTTGTACTGCATGCTGGCGACTACACATCGCCTTTCACTATAGCGCACTTCAAGAAACTCTACTGCAACTTTATCGGCGTCTTCGGTAACAACGATGGCGACCACCCGCTACAGACAAAGCGTTTCCATGAAACCACCAACTGCGTCATACGGGGCCAATTCACACAGGTTAACGTTGATGGCTACCGTGTCGGCCTGCTGCACGGTGACGAAACCGAACTACTTGATACACTCATCCAGAGCGGCTACTTCAACGCCATAATTCACGGACACAGCCATAATTATCGTGTTCAGCAAATAGGTAAAACATTAGTTATTAATCCGGGTGAACTTTGCGGGTATCTAACTGGTAAAGCATCGTTTGCTTTGCTGGATACTGAGAGTAACACAGCAGAGATAGTTAAGTTTTAATTCTATTCAGTCAATTGATGATATTTCTGCTTAGTTCTCGGTGAAATCTGATTAGCTGTTAATGGTTTGCGGCAGTCACATATCTTTATGTGCCCTACTTAGCTGAGTACCATCTAAGTCATGTTGGAGGTGAATTTTTTTTGAGTGAAAAAAACCGCGAGAAATGTAAAGATATGACTGTTGCAGAGGCAGGGCACATGGGCGGCCAGAAAGTCAAGAGGCTAATTAAGAAAGGCAAAGAACACGAAAAGGACTAGTTATGCCTTCTTTTCCCAGACTTCGATAAGCGCCGCTACTGCTTTGGCTTTATCGGAGTCGCTGAAGCGGTACATGTGAACCCGCCCATAGACTCTTTCAGCAAGAACTCCTTCGTCTGTAAGAAGCTTCAAGTGTGCGGCGGTGGCGGTGTAATTCATCTTTATCCTACGGGCAACATCTGAAATGTTTAGTTGGCCAAGCTGATAAATTAGTTTTAGGATTTTCACTCGAGGCTTTGATGAGAAAACTTGTTCAAGTTCCATTCATCGGTGCCTCCGTTCAATTTTTATGCTGTCACTGAGTTGGCGTTCCAGTTCCTCTGCAGGGATAGCTGGCAAAGACACCCTTGTTGTACGCCCTCTGGTTTCAGCCGACGCAACTTCCGTTTTTAGCACGCCGAGTTTTGAGAGGTACTGCGTGTAACTCCATAATTGCGTATGGCTATTAGGTCGCTCATCGTACTCCTCGCATATCACCGAGTAAGCCATCTCAAGCTCCGATAACGCAGCATAGACTTCCTCATTTTCTTTGAAATACCGTGCAACGGCCAGCAGAAACAGGCGTTCATGGAGTCCAAGTGATTCTATTTCGCTTCGACGCATGCTGGGCACTATGCTAGACATGGCTTGGCGAACGTATTCTGGCTGTAGCATGTCTGCATCATTTGCATCAGCGTATTTACCTGCCCGCCAAAGCAACTCGATACCGAATCTTGCATTACCTGTCTCCGAATAAGCAAGTTCAGCAACCAAGTCAACAACGTCCTCTGGTACTGCTCCTAACTCGAAAGCCAATTTAACGCGATCACTGAGAATGTCTATAAGCTGAATTTTACCGTAGCGCTCCAGCCGAATAACACTGCGCTGAAGCGTACTTCGGGCGCTATCATCCAGCCCCTCGGTGGGTTTAAGGTCACGCATTATGAATATAAACGAGAGCCGCTGGGGTTTGCCCTGACGCATCTCCTGCAATCTTGTCAGTTTGTAGACTGCGTCTGAACCCTCTTTCTCGATTAAGCTATCGAACTCGTCGAGTGTCAAGATCATTGTGGCTTCTTCTTCATCTAGAACCTGCATTAGCATTGCAAGAACTTCTTCAGCGCCATATCCTCGAGCGGGGAAATTAGGGCGAAAAGTCATGATCGCCCTATGCAGAATAGGCTGCAGTGCTCCGCGGAACTCGCGACAGTTAACGTGTACATAACGGAATTTCAGGCCTTTCTTATTGGCTTCGCTGCTGATTTCTGCGCCGAAATGCTGCGCCAACGCCGTCTTACCTGTGCCCACGTCTCCTGTTAGGATAACTCGCTGTGACATACGTTCCGGGCATCGTAGGATGAACCCGAAAAATTCTGAGAGTAGCCGCTGCTGGGTTTCTCGGTGCGGTAGCTTCGCTGGAATATAGTTAATGTCAAGCTTGGATTCGTCTTTGAAGAGGGTTTGCGGCAACTTTTTTCCAGCGTACTCTTTTGGGTCTTTATGGTTATATGTTTGGTGGACAGCTATAACCTTTAATCTACAACAAATAGTTTCTTACTGCGATATTTGCCTAACAATGGCTTTTTTTATATTATGAATAAATCTATAAGCTTTATAACTGCATATAGCTGATTTGTTGGCTAAAGACTTGTTCAAACGAGAGCCGTGGGAACGCTTGGTATACTCCGAGTTGATAAGACGAAAACAAGCTGAAGTATTAAATTGGCAAATTAACAAACCCGACGATGACGACGATGGAGGATTTTGTGCAGAGAAACCTAACGACAATGGAGGCGTATGGACCACTGCCGAAAC
>CAYPGY010000089.1:0-10406 GCA_964410435.1 uncultured Candidatus Bathyarchaeia archaeon | reverse complement strand
CAGTTGAGCGCTTGTTGGCGAAGGCTTTTTTAGGTCACGCCTAGTTTATTTTGGCGGTGTAAGATACGGAAGACGCAGCAATTTGGGTTCCAGCAGATGGAGACACATTCGTCACTGAAGACGGCTTCATCATGAACACGTTCGGTTACGAACACCCCCAAGACAGGGTATTCGCATTCCTCAAGTACATACCAGCCAAGTATAAGGACCTCTTCGACGTAGAGATGCTCACACGCACATGGAAATTCGGCACAAAACCACTAACCAGCCAATTATTCCGCGCTGAGAAACTCTACACGGCAAAAAACTACCAGACATTCATCGAAGCGTTCCGAAAGAACTTCCCAAACTACCTCTATTACGATCAAACACGCGGCAAAGAACTCATCACCGCGCCACTTGACAAGATCGAGCAGGTATTTGTACCAAAAGACCGCCTCGTATGGCTACAGAACCTCAAGAACCCTGACCCGTTCCAGCAGATGGCGCTTGAAATCATTGACCTCGTCCACAAAGAATCAGGCGTACCATACACGGATTTGGGGCTTCACGGCTCAACCGCGCTTGAGATGCACTCGCAGGAAAGCGACATCGACTTCGTCGTCTACGGCACAAGAAACTTCCGCAACGTGGAGGAAACCCTGCAGCGACTCGTCAACCAAAGCACACTCAGCTACATCGCAGGCAACCGCATCGAAGCAGCACGCCACTTCGTCGGCAAGTATAAAGGCAAAATATGGATGTACAACGCCACCAAGAAACCCGAAGAAATCAAAGGCGAATACGGCGACTACACCTACCAGCCGCTTGCGCCTGTACGGTTCTGGGCAACGGTTTGCGACGACACCGAAACAATGTATCGCCCAGCAATCTACAAGATTACAGGCTATAAACCGATGGATCCCCAGTCAGAACTGCCGCTTGAGCAGATTCCAGTGCAGGTTACCTCGAACATCGGATGCTACCGAAACGTCGCCCGCGCAGGCTCACAGATCAAAGTCGCAGGAACCTTAGAGAAAGCCACATCCACAAAGGATGGCAGCGTATTCTACCAAGTTGTGGTCGGCACAGCTACTTCGGAAGAAGAGTACATATGGCCAACCTAAACCTGCGGGACCGCGACGCAATCCAATCCGCCGAAGGCATCATCTTCCGAGTCTTCGGCTACTCACATCCCAAAGATGCGTATCTCTGCGACGCGGAATACGCCAGCAGCAAAATCTTCAACTCCGCCGACCCACGCGCGCCACGAGAAGGCAGAAGCGAGCTCTACTACAAATTCTACAACGACGAAGGCATGAAACTCGTAGCCAAAAAGTACCCACAGTACCTTGTTAACCACGAGATGCTGGATTTGAAACTGGTCGGCGTCCCACAGAACCTGATAGTTGAGGCACGCCAGCCACAGCCAAGACTTCAGGAACTGCTAAAGAAAGGCCCAACTGACCAACTGCTTGCCGCCATGATGCGAGTGCTCGATATTTCATCCGAGAAATCAGGCGTTAAAAAAGAGAGTTTCGGAGTTTTCGGCTCCATGCTACATGGATTCCACCACCCTAAATACAGCGACATAGACTTCACCATCTACGGCAAAGAAGAAAACCGCAAAATCCGCGAAACCAACGCAGAACTCTACGCTGACCCAAACTCGGGGCTAAGCAACGAATTCGCCTCCCCAAACGTCATGGACGGCAAACGCTGGCTATTCACCAACTTCACCGTACCAGACTTTATTTGGCATCAACGCCGCAAATACATATACGGCTTATACGATGATCGCAAGCACAGCGGCAGAATCATCAAAGCAGAATTCGAACCAGTCAAAGATTGGAGCGAAATCAGAAACGAGTACAACCCAAACGCCCGCATAGTGCAGAAGGGCTGGGTGAAGCTAAAAGCACGCGTGACAGCCGACGACGACGGGCCATTCATTCCATCTGTCTACGGCATTGAGCCGCTTGAAGTGCTCAGCGGACCAAAAGAAGCCATAGAAACCAAACGGATCTTCAGCTATATGGAGGAGTTCCGCCAGCAGGTGCAACGCGACGAAACCGTCATCGTGGAAGGCAACCTAGAAGAAGTAAAATCGCCTGATGATAGCTTTTTGCAGGTTACTCTAACGTATTGCCCAAGATACTGGGAACAGGTGCTAAAAGCGCTCCACTAATGGAGCAGCACCATGTAATCCTCAGGCTTGTTCCCCAAAATAAGGCGGTAATGCTTCTTACCTGTTTTCTTTTCTGTAACTAACTCGGCTTTGCCCTGTGCCTCGATGCGTTCGCCAACGGTGGCTTGCATACAGAATCTGCCGCGGAAAGACGCAACTTCGCTGATTGGCTCCAAAGCGGGTCCTTCTAAGACTTCTACATTACCGATGCCGTAGCTGCATGGCGTAAACAATGCATCATCAGCGTTCTCGACTGTTGCCTGCACCTTGCAGTAGCCTGCATTCTGGTAGGTAACATCGCCGTATTGCTCAGCGGTTTCGTTCCAGTCTTTTAAGAAACGGATAAAGTAGTCTGTACCCATGAACATGCCCTGAAACGCCTTGCGATTCTCAACAGTTTGAAAGTCTTCAAAGCTCATATGCGTGTCTTTCACGCGGAAATCATAGAGCGTTTTCAACTCGACTGCAGTGTAGGCTTTGAAACCTGACCCCTCGATTTTACGCAACTCCTGCAGTCCAGCATACGCTCTACGGCTGTTCTCTACACCATAAACCAGCGGGTCAATATCTGAGGTATCCGTGGTTAAACCCGCCATGATGGAGCCTGAGATGCCAATCGCGCTCCACGGCAAGTCTGCTTTTTCTTTCAGTGTAACTGCGAGTCGGTAGGCTTTTTCCTCAAGTAAGCTGCGGCTTTTAGCTTCGTGGAGCTGAGCGAGTTTATCCGTGGGCTGAAAATGCTGTGCAACCTGTGCGGTTGGAACCTCGCAGAGGGTTTCCCCAAAAACTGGGTCATAAACAATCAACTCTGGATGATTGTCTTTTAGGTACTGAAAGCGTTCGCCTAAACTGTAAACTTTACCATAAGTTGTGTTGTTACCCTTCCGTGTACCAGTAGCTGAAGGAATGAATCTTGGAAAAGCTATTAACCTGTCTTTTGGGTGAACGGTGCCTTTAACATCGAAAACCACGTTGCTAAACGTACGGATTAAGTCTCCTTCGCGTGCTCTAAGCATCACTGTATCCTTCTTCATTTGTTTGTAATTTTTTACATAACGTTAATAAGGGTTTTTTTTAACGGATATAGAACAGTGCATCAAAATTGAGCAGCAACTGCAACCCTAAAGCGCAACACATCCAAAGATGTCTACAACTAGCAATAATCCTCGAAGTCAGCGCGGACAAACCAGGCAACGTTAACTTAGTCGTTGACTTCGAAGGCACACGCGTCGAGCACTTTTTAGCCTCATCAGTTGCTGCAGGACCATCATTCTACGAAGCCGCACAAAGAGGCATCGAAATCGCAGAAAAGAAACGCAAACTAAGCGAAGCAGGCTTAGGCGAACTCATCAAGTGGGGAATAAAAGACATCGACGAGTGGCAGCATGGCGGAAACACCCTTCTTGGCACGATCATGCTTTTCGCTCCGTTAGCTGTTGCAGCTGGCATGACCCCCACAGACGACAAATACAACATGGACTACGCTGTTCTGCGCAGAAACATGGATGCAGTAATCAAAGCCTCAACCGCGCAGGACTCAGTCGCAGTTTACGAAGCAATCGACATTGCTAAACCCAGCGGACTCAACGGCGCACCAGACTTAAGCGTCAAAGCTCAAGACAGCAAACAGCGCTTAATCAAAGAAAACGTCACACTGCATCAAGTGTTTAAAATCGCATCAGGATACGATGACATTTGCAGTGAATGGATCAAAAACTTCCCAATAACCTTCGACTTAGCATATCCATATTTACAAAACGAACTTAAACACAAAGACCTCAACAGCGCCATCGTAAACAGCTTCCTAAAAGTCCTCGCCACCCACCCAGACACTTTCATAAGCCGAAAAGTCGGAGAGGCAAAAGCCCAAGAAGTATCTAACGGCGCCAAAGAAATACTGGAGCTAGGCGGAACCGAATCCCAGAAAGGCAAAGAGGCACTGATAGCGTTTGACAAGAAACTGCGCAAGGCAGGCAACGACTACAACCCTGGAACAACCGCGGACATCACAGCTGCGGCGCTTGCTTTAACGACGCTAAGCGGTTATCGTCCTTAGACCCGGATACTTTAACACCGATAATAGAAACAATCACAGGCGTAACTCGAATTCAAACAAAAAATTTAGCTTAATAATCTCACAGTGATTACCCCTTTACGATATGACCTAGACTTACTTTAGATACGAAATAGTGTGCTGGAAAAATTCATTCAAGAATGGGATATTTAACCAAAAAAAGGTGGAATAAGGAAATTCTTGGCTATCCAATCAAATCTTTTTTCCACTTTACCATTAGAGCAGGTCAAGCCTAAGCCCTATTGTTGATACGGCCCACCTAAGCGCTGTCTGTTTCGCTCCCAGAGTCCTTCGCCGCTTTGGATTCTGGAGCTTCAATGCATAGATGCTTCAACATTAAGCAATGATTCAGCCCAGTGAGGCGAAGTCTTTATCGCGCCCCAATTTTTCGCTGTTTTCTTTGGGGTGCATCTTTGCCTCAGTGCATTGCTTCTAAAGCTTGCTCCTTGACCTGCAATACTTTATAATTCGTTGACTGTAATATATTTTGCGACAAATATGGCACAAAAATGCATAATTATGACTCAAATGGGACATTTATACAATGACCATAACCTTACGTAGTCCAGCCAAAAACAACGAAGCCCGCGAACATGACTATGCAATTAACAAATGTTGCCTATGAAACTTCCCAGGCTGCCTCTGCCGCTCAACCACGTGTCGATCCCACTGATCAACATCGTCATCAAAGCAAAAATCCTCATCCAACCTGCGTGTATGATAACGTTTAGGAATATACCGAAATCGATAGATATACTTATTTTCGGTCACCCCAAAGCACCCAAGAAATATAATGGAATAACCAAAAATTTAATGATTCTTAAAAGTTAACGCTTGGAACAGACCTGAAAAAGCTTATTTAAGGTTTATAGACTGCCTCTCGTTAAGCTTCTGGTATCTCTCCATTGCATTCTTTACGACTACACAAGCCTGCTCCGCATTCATCCATTCCCTAACCTTTACCCACTTATGGGGTTCAAGCCGCTTGTAAGTCTCAAAGAACTCCTGAATCTCAACCAAACGGTGCTTATGAACATCGGCTATGTCATGGTAGCCTTTGAAGCGGGCGTCGTTAACCAAGACCGAGAGTATCTTTGTGTCAAGACCCTCTTCATCCTCGATAACAAGCGCACCTATAACACGGACCTTAACTATACAGCCCGTAGTAAGCGGCGCATAACTTAGCACCATAATATCCAATGGATCTTCGTCTTCGGACCATGTTTGCGGTACAAAACCGTACTCTACAGGGAAAACTACAGATGAAGGTATAATTCTATCTAGTACGAATGCTTCCCAGTCCATATTATATTCGTACTTGTCGCGTGAACCGCTTGATACTTCTATAACCATGTTTAGGATTTGAGGGGGACTATCGCCTGTTGGAATGTCTTTACAGAAATTCATTCTTATCAGCTTTTCATATGGAGACAAGTATTGGATGATTTAAACCTTAACCATATTAAAAAATGGAGCAATAAAGAAAGGAAACGAGGGCAGCTTATTCTATGTAAATTGCTGGTTGATAGGGCATTGCCATAGCAGCTCGACCCTTAGGATCAAAACGTTCCGCATCGGATTCGCCGTAGACTTTGATTTCTGCGTTAAAGCGGTCTTTATAGAACGCCATGGCACTTGCTATGATGTCTTTTTCGTTGACTTCGCCGATTTTAATCATGTTTGCTTTGCGGTCGCCTGAGACTTTTGTAAGTGTCTTGATTACTTTTGGCACCATTGGAGCAATTTCTTTCATATGTGACTTAAGTGAAGCGTCAGCAGCGAACTCCTTCATGAGCTCGTTAATCTTTGCCTCGCCCGCAAGCGTTTTCTCTAAGATTTTAAGGTAAACCTGCCACTTCCACGCTGCCGCAGTGTAGTAGACGATTTTGGTGGGTGCAATCTTCATGGCTTTCAGGATGTTGTTAGTGTCGCCCATAACGTCGGTGACGAGGTTTTCTTGTTCCTCTGCCGCAGCATCCACCTTAGCTGAATCGTAAGTTGGCCACTGTGCCACACTGATGAAGCCTTCTTCACCCGTTTGGCTCCAAAGCTCTTCACACATAAACGGCGCAAAAGGTGCAAGCATCTTCAGCCAATCCTTAACTGCATCGCCGAGCGCCTTGGCGTTGGTGTTGCCTTTGCGTTGAATGTACCAGCGCAGGTCATTCCATGTCTCAAAAAGTGCAGTCTGCAGAGCTGTACGCGTTTTTAATTCGTCAAGCGCGGCTGTTACTTCTTTTGCTCGCTGCTGCATGCGGCTTGCCAGCCATCTTTCCAGTGCCGTGTTGTCGTCGTTTTTAGCGGTTGCGATGATGTTGCCAGCGAAGCTCATGAGGGCGTCAAACTTGTTTTTAAGGTCGTTTACGTTGTCGGCTCTCCAGTCTGGGTCATCCATTCCTTCTGCGCCAAGCATAAGTCCACAGCGCGTAGCGTCTGCACCGTACTTCTCGACTGCGCCTTTCATGGTGATGAAGTTGCCCTTGCTTTTGTGCATTCCTTGGCCTTCGACCATTAGCATTCCGTTGACGCCGATGGCGCGTGGCCAGTACTGGCGTGGGAATAGGGCTGCGTGGTGGAAGATGCAGAAGCTCAGGTGGTTTGGCACTAGTTCTTTGGCGCTGTTTCGGAAGTCCAGCGGGTACCAGTACTGGAATTCGTTATGCATGGCTTCCAAAAGTTCAGGGTTTATGCCTACTGTTGCGCCGATTTCCTCTGGTTCACCTTTGCTTAGGTATATGTAATCGAAGACTTCGGGTGTTAATGATTCAGGTTTGATCTTGTTTTGTTTTATGTGTTTGTTGATTGTGTAAAAGGCCATGTAGACTGTTGAGTCACTTAATGTTTCGATTATCCAGCCTTTACCCCACGGAAGTGGTGTTCCAAAGCCTGTGGTGCGTGCGCATGCCCACTCGCGGAGCCAGTCGATGACCGTGTTAAACCATGGTTTAGCTACTTCAGGGTAAATTTTCATCTGATCTATTACCTGATGTGCCAGCGCCTTCCACTGAGGGTCAGAGTAGTTTAGGAACCACTGGTCCGAAAGTATTTTCACAACGCATTGAGTCATGCAGCGGCAAACCACTGGGCTTTTAAGGTCGTACATGCTTTCGAAAACGCCGCTCTTCTTGAAGTCGCTGATCAGAATGTCCTTGGCTTCACGGATGCTTTTACCAGCATAGGTGCCGCAGTTTTCTTTTAGTTTGCCACTGTGGAATTCTTTCTTGTAGATTTCGTTGGTGGCTTCTTCACCTTTGGGGTCGTTTTGGTCTTTAAGCTTCATCTGCTCGGCTATTTCGATTGCTGGGTAATCGCCGAAGCCCTCGATTTTTATGATTGAAACCGGTTTGATTGCTTTAACTATCTCTGGATTTATGCCGAATTGGGTTAAAACCTCTGGTTTTTGCTGTAAGTCACGCAGCGCCAAGTAATCGTAGGGTGCATGTGCGGGGACGCTGTAGACTACGCCCGTGGCGATTTTAGGATTAACGAACCATCCTGGCAGAATCGGAAACTTTAGCCCCGTAACTGGGTTTTCAAAATTCTTGCCGATGAGTTCAGCGCCTTTGAAGCCGCGTTTAATTGTGACTTTGCGTTCCTGCTCTTTAAGTTTCTCTGCGGCTTCCTGGCTGATGATCCAGTTTTCGCCGTTGACATCTGCTTCAACGTAGGTGGCGTCTGGGTTAATCCACATGTTTGTGATGCCATAGATGGTTTCGGGGCGGAAAGTCGCCGCAGGCAGATAGGTTCGGTCATCAAGTTTGTACTTGATTAGTGTATATTCTTCGGGGGTTACGCCTTCGCCGGATTGGCGGTCATGGTCGCCTGTTGGGGACTGGTCTTTGGGGCACCAGACCACGGGGTGTGTGCCGCGGGTGACGTAGCCTTTCTCTTTAAGGTTCTTGTACTGCCACTCAATGAATTTTTGGAAAGTCGGCATGACCGTGGTGAATTCTCGGCGCCAATCAACAGAGAAACCGATGCTTTTAACGGCGTTTCGGCCCTCGTTAGTGTAGTACTGAGCCATGTAGAATGGGTCAACGAATTTCTGCAGTTCAGCTTCTGGTACGCCGTCGACTTCGCGCAGCACCTTGATGAAGGCTTGGTCTCCGCGGGCGACGCGTTGGCTTGCTCCAAGCAGCGGCTGCCCAGTCCAGTGCCAACTCCATGGCCAGAGTACATTGTAGCCTTGCATGCGTTTGAACCGTGCGTAGGCGTCTACTCGGCTGGCGGTGAATGTGTGTCCGACGTGTAGTGGACCATTCATGTATGGGAATGGGAATGTGACTAGTTTTTTTTCGCGTTTGGGGTCGGGGTCAGCTTCGAAGAGGTGTGCAGCTTCCCAGCGCTGCTGCCATTTCTGCTCCATTTGCTTGGTTTGGCTCATGAATCCCACTGATTAGGGCTTAAGCTATTAAGACTTTTGCTTGCCGCTTGATGCCTGTGGTTGTTTGGTGTTGTGCTTTTGTGTTAGACAGTTGGGTGAGGTGTATCCGCAATACACTAGCCTTTTATATGATGACTCATGACACAAGTTACAACGTGATGCAATCAATGAATGAGGTGCCAAAAACGAAAACAAACAAACTAATCGCATTAACACTCATAATCGCAATAACCCTAACTGCAACATTAACCGCAACAGCAACCGCAATAACAGGAAACAGCAAACCCGACACTACACCCTACGTTGGCGTAGTCGTCCTCTTTGCCGACGCCGCAAGAACACAACCCATCGGCTACTGCAGCGGCTTCCTCATTAACCCAACAGTCATGATAACATCTGGCCACAGCCTAATCGGCGTACAGGCAGTCAGCGTCTGCTTCGACCAAGGCCCAATAAGCTACGGCATTCAAGACGGCCAACTCGTTTACTACGGCGTAGAAACAATCTACAACGGAAACCCAGTCGCTTACCCCGGCTACTATCCCACTTTAGCGGGAAACCAGGAATTCCAAACAAGCGACATCGGCGTAATCACACTAGACCAACCCGTAAGTGGTGTTATAGAATTCCCGACGCTGCCAACGGTCGGATTCACAGAAACGCTACCTCAGAATACAGAGCTAACAGTCATCGGCTATGGCTTCCAGATTCAAGTCACACCAAAAAATAATGGTCCAGCCAACTCTTGGGTAGGCACTGTCTCACGTAACAGCGCAACAGTCCAGCTGCTAAACTCCAACTTCAAGGGCAGCGACTACTATCTGAAATTGACCGCTAACTCCGCGCAGGGCAAGGGCGCCATAGTATTTGGCGACTCTGGCGGACCAGTAATCTACCAAGCAAACGGACAAGATATTGTGCTGGCCCTTAACGCGTTCGTTTCAAGCAGCAACTGTAACGGCGTAAGCTCCCACACTAGACTTGACACTACTCCCATAATAGCTTGGGTAACCAGCTTCATGGCGTAGACATTGTAACTCGGGTGAAGGTGAAAGAGGTGAAACACATGAACAAGAAAATCATCAGAGGAAAACCAGCATCAACAGGATGGTATTACTAAATTATTTCTATTTAATACTTTTTCTTTTTTGTGAAAAAGCAAATAAACAGTTCCACCTATATTGCAGATGGTTTTCGATTTGCCCGCAGAAACAATCGCAAGAAAAGTCAAAGAAAATTTTAGAAGAAGAGGAAAAGCTGTTCATAAGCAGACTCAAGAAAACATACTAGCAAAGTACAGCGACGACAACGTTGTTTCACAAGCATTAAGGTACTTCGCTAAAGTTACCTTGGATGGCGCATTACCCGTTTTTCCTGCCTTAATTAATTTATCATGCGAAGCAGTAGGCGGTAATCCAAAAGATTCTACATCTTTTGGGGAAGCGATAGTTTTCATAACTGCGGCTGCAGATTTACACGATGATATCATCGATAAATCTATAGCAAAACGAAAGAAGGCTACTGTACTAGGCAAGTTCGGATCCACGATAACAATACTCGCAGGAGATATCCTGCTTGCTGAGGGGCTAACACTGCTCAGCGAAGCAACCAATAAACTATCAAAAGAACAGGCAAAAGAGATTATGAGATTAACATCAGAAGCGGTTTTTGAGATTTCCTGTGCTGAAGCATTAGAAAACCAATTACGCAGCAAAAGAAGTGTTTCACCTCAAGAATACCGTAAAGTAATAGAATTGAAATCCTGTGTCCCTGAAGTCGCC
>CAYPGY010000088.1:0-10414 GCA_964410435.1 uncultured Candidatus Bathyarchaeia archaeon | reverse complement strand
TTCAGAACGTAAGCATCACCTAACTTCAGTCGCAGTGCCGGCTGAACTAGGCGATGATACGTCGCTGAATTAGTGTAGTAATAAGTCTGTCAATTGGATGCTAATTCTAACATTCTATATCAGTAGGTTACATTCCGTTTTTGCGGATACTATGCTTTCTTTTTTGGACTCATATGAACTGTTTCCACGTGTAAGGCTAATTCTTCTTTTGTTGTAAAGGTTTTGCAGCAGGTTTCGCACGTGAATTTCTGTGGTGATGGGTTGTTTAGCGGCGGTGGGGGTGGTGGTTCGGGCGGAGGCATCCGTGGAGGCGCTTGGGTTCTGCCTGCTGCTGGTTCAAATGGTTTTTTTGGGGTACGGATAATCGGGGTCGCTTAATTTTTTGCACCACTTAATCGTGGGTTTAGGAGTTTTCTTAAGCCTTTGTGGGAGCTAAATCGCAGTAACAATTTGTTGATCCAAACAAACGCTGTTTCGTCTGCTCTTGGTTGTAGAAAGCCCACAACCAAAAAGCAACCCAAACCAGTTGCTGAACCAAAAACAGCTGTTTCTGCATAAAGTTATAGAAGATGATGTAGCAGGGCAGCGTTCCCTTCTTCTTCTAATTTAAAAAATAAATTTTGATCTACTGATAAATTAAATAGCGTTTAAAAAAACGGTTTATGTTGGTCTGGACTCGTAAACTATGACTGCGTCCGCTTTTATTTGCATCATCAAATCGTGCCCCTCGACAATTTTGCGCAGGCCGCCTTGGCTCTCACGGTTTAATGTTCCTTTGATGTTTATGTGGTAACCCTGATAATGCGGGTACATTGCTTTCTGTGGAATGAGTGTAATTGTGCATCCTTCAAGTCCGGGGCATCTGTCTGCGATTTCTCGGAGCAGTATTGCTACTTCAGCGAATTTCATAAAGCCCATGTATGAACCTTTAGAATAAAAACTTTTTAGTGCAAATGTCGATATTTCCCAAAGAATTTAGTTTCTAAACTGAAGACTCGGCTTTATCACCCTTAACCTTTTGCTGTGTTGATTAAACAATCAAGCCTTATTGTTAGTGATTCAAAAAATTGCCTTTTGCTTGTGAATATAGCATAAACCTGTCAAATTGTTTTAATAATACTCCATTCCCATAGTTTGATTCCCAAATAGAAGGAAAAACTGATTTGTTAATTCAGGAACTCATCGTTGAGAACTTTATGAGCTACCAATACGCCCGGGTGCCATTCAAAAAGGGCGTTAACGTAATCGGGGGTCCGAACGGCGCAGGCAAATCCTCGTTGCTGCTTGCGATCAGCGTGGGTTTAGGCCAGACCAGCACTGAACGCAGCCGCAAACTAAGTGATTTGATCCGCTGGGGACAGGACCAAGCCAGAGTCACATTAATCTTAGATAACAGCAAGCAGGGCGCAAGACGACCAGAGCCCAAATACAACAAAGACCAACTCTTCCTAACCCGCTTCCTGCGCAGAGACGGCAAATACTGGTTTGAACTCGAAAACCGCGCTGCATCCAAACAAGACGTTGAGCGGCTGCTGGGCAAGTTCGGCGTTGACCCAGACAACATGCTAATCATTATGCACCAGAACATGGTGGAGCAATTCAGCGTCTTAAGCAACATCGATAAACTGCGCATGGTTGAGGACGCCGTCGGCTTAGAGCCCTTCCGCGAAAACGTCTTGCAGGCTAAAACCAAACTCACCCGCATCCTGAGTCAGGAGGAGTCAGTGGGTAAGCTGCTTGAGCAGGCGCAGCAGACACTCAACTACTGGCGTGAACAATACGAAAAGTTTCAGGAAAAAAAGCAGCTGCAACTAAAGCGGCGTTTTCTCGACCGCGAACTGCTCTGGGCAGAGGTGGAACGAAGAGAAGCAATAGTGCGGAGCTTACAGGCTAACCTTAACAAGAACATGCAGGCCATGGGCAAAATCGAGGACGAGCGACAAGCAATCATCGGCGAACTCGACGGGCAAGAGGTTCAACAGCGCTCGATACGCGGCGAAATCAAAGGCGCATACGATGAGCGAATTTGTTTAGAGCGGGAAATTGCACAGAACCAGTCCACTCAGGTGCTTGTTGGGCAACTGCTTGCCGAAGTGGCGCTTTTAGAGTCAGTGCCCATCAAAAACCAGCTAAAACTACTGCGGACAGAAAACCTTCGAGAACTGCTAAAAACTTCACAGCGCCAAATCCAGAAGGCCACAGAGCAAATCCAAGCTAACCAAACCCGCCTTAGCAGCCTTCAGCAATCCACCGACAAAATCTCCACAGCCGCACTTGACAAACGAGTTACCCTCGCATTACTGGATTTCAAACGCGAACGCGCCGCCAAAGAACAGGAATCCACCGAAAAAGCGCTCAGAGAAGCACAAGACGGCCTCAATGCGGCATTGGCTAAGGCGCAGGAGTCAGGCGAACGCATCGCAGTAATCAAGAGCCCCAGCGAAATCCAATCTGAAATGAGCTTAACCGACGGTCACCTCGGCGCGCTCTCATCAGTGTCTGAGGAGATCGAGCGGCAGTATGAATCCTACTCGAAACTATATTTGGAACTAAAAGAGAAGGCGCAGCTTGTGGCTGAGAACCGCGAAAAAACCCTTGAGGAAGTCAAGACCCGCATGGAGGCATGGCGAAAAGTCATCGAGGATCTACTGGTGCGCGTCAACGTAGAGTACCAGCGTATCATGAGTCAGACATTAGCGACAGGTGAAGTGCTGCTGTCAAATCCGCAGGAAATCGAAACCGCTGGGCTGGAAATATACGTGGGCTTCAAAGGCAGCAAGCCCGTCGCTTTGGATGCTTACACGCAGAGCGGCGGCGAACGAACAACAGCCACAATGGGTTTCCTTTTGGCGCTTCAGCAGCATGTCCGCAGCCCCTTCCGAGCTGTCGACGAATACGACATCCACATGGACCCTAAGAACCGCGAGATGATCGCCAAAGTGCTTGTGGCTATGATTAAGGACGCCGCTTCTCAGTACGTAGTCATCACACCCAGCCAGATTACGTTCGCAGCTCAGGACGCCAACGTCATCACCGTACAGAACCTCGAAGGTCAATCAGTTGTACGCGAGGTAATCAACTGATGCCCTCTGAGAAGCACGAAAAGAAGCAGGGCCGCGAGCGTCTGGAGCGCGTAATCGAGATGTGCCTCGCAATTGAGAATCACCAAGCTGACCCCTTCACCTTAAACGTTGACGACATCATCGGTGTAGTGAAGACGTATTTTCCGCATTGGGATCAACCCGAGGAGCTAAAGCTTGATGCTGAAGCGCTGTCACATTTAGCGTCGGTTATTAAACTGCAAAGTGAATGGGTGAAGCAGCGTTCAACCTCACTCTACACTGATCCGTTTCTGCTTGAGGAGAAAATCCGCCAGACCAGCAAGGTGGGCATGGTTGATGTTTTCGCTGCGGCTTGGAACCCAATAGTGGACTCCGAAAAGCTAACCCTCCCGACCTTGGCGCAGGGTTTGCTCTACTGGGATGCGTTGGCGCCGCTGGGCGACCGATGGAAAGACATCGATGTCTCCGCGGTGCAGACTGGGCAAGTTAGCCGCGACGAAATGGTTAAAGCCCGAGTGCTAGGCGACCGCGAATTCGGCGATGAACTTGAATGTTACTGGCATGAGCTTAAGCTGAAAACCGCCGAGAAAGGGCATGGCGGCAAAATTGAGTACTGGAGCTTTATCGGCGCAGACACCTACGAGGAGACTGTACAGCGAGCCTTCTTAACTGCTTTTCTGGTAACCTACGGCTACGCCACACTCGAAATCGACCGCCTCGAGGAAACCGTTACATTAATCCCATTTGATAAGCCGCGTGAGGAGCCGCTCTCTGTGCAGTCCACGTCGGTTCCCATCGCGGTCTCAGTTGAAGACTACCGAAAATGGAAAGAGGGAAAACAGCCATGAGCCAAAAACGTAAAGGAATTTACTCGGCTAAAGTCAAGAAGGCCACGCAGATGCTATTCTACCGTCGCCACGCAAAACCCGGCGTGAAAGGCTGGGAGCTCCATAAAGCCTTAGGTGGAGATTACCCTAAAGTGCTGGATGTTTTGGATGACTATTTAGAGCCGCTGGACATGCAGGTTAAAGTGGTTTTTGAGGAGGAAAAAACCCCTGAGAAGCCAACGGTTGAGGAGCTGGATAAAGCCCGCTTCTTTGTCACCTTAAAAGACGTTGCCACTAAGGATAAGCTGATGGGTTGGCGCGTAGACGACCTTGCAGGTTTAGCGATAACGATCAGCTACATAGTTGCTAACAAGGGCCAAGCCAGCCGCAAAGACGTTGAGAAGCTGCTGGGCGAAAAAATTCCTAACTGGAAGGTGCAACTAAACGTTGACCGCTACATCCGCTACGGCTACTTGATGGCTGACGACAAAGGTCAACTCTATCTGGATTGGCGCACAAGGGCGGAAGTGGATCAGAAGAAGCTAATTGATATGCTGCTGTCGGCGGAGAAGCAGAAATCGGAAGTTCAGGAGCAGCCCGAGGAAGCACAGGCTGAAGAGTAAACCTCTGAGTCATTTAACGGGTTATTTTGTGCGGATGGTTAATGGTGTCATGGGCTATTGCATAGCTGAAAATGGTTCAGCATATTTGAAATAATCGAGCGCTCTCTCCTCAAAACACTTATGTGCCTGTTTAACCGCTAGCTAGTTAGGAGTTTTAGGAGTATAGCGTTTTTTGAGGAGACCTATTCTAGCGGTCACGCTTTTGCTATTTGTTTTTCTGTACAGTTTTAGCGTTATAATCGCCCAAAGCAGCAATGTTGTGACTGGTTATATATCTGCAGACAATTCGGTGATAGTGGCTAATCAAGCTGTGACTTTAACATGTATCTACACAAGTACACAAACCACAACAGGCAGGGGAACATTGGAAATGAGTGGACCCTACGCCACATCGAGCGGCCCATTCACAAGCTGGACTACAATTAAAACATGGAGTTCACTTACAAGCGGCGTCCCTGTGACCTTCAGTCAGCAACTAAATCAATCTGGCTACTACCAGTTCCGTTGGAATTGCAGCGCCCGATGCGTTCACAGCGTCTACAAAGTCGTGACAGTTCAAGTGGTTGAAAACTTTAAGCACCTTCCAGAGGGACCAGCAATCGGTGTGTCTGTAATGGGTTTAGCTGCTATTGCCGTGTTCTCTTTAGTTGTGCGTAGAAAAACGAAAATGCATTAAGCTTTGACAGCACCAAACATATTGATAATCACGCCTGATATGATCATTATTGGGCCTTAATTATTTAATCAAGCGCTAAGTTAAGGGCTAGAATTTTTCAGGCGAATATATAACGAATCAGTTTCTGTCGGCAGATATCTTTTAATAGAGTCGAAGTTGATTTGCTCGCTTCTAAATAATGCAATCTTGGAGCAAACTTCAATGGAAACTAATAATGATGGTGCAGATTATCACTGGGCTGCAACAGGAATTCACAGTAACTACATTCTAATACAGCGGATTGATGGCGCTTCCTTTGTTTACAGCAAAGACGCGGCTGATAAGGTTAAGGGTGGTAATGCTTGTCTGGTTTATTAGGGAAACGCGGCGTAACCGTGGCTGCAGGCGCCTTTCTCGGTATCTTCTTAGCAGTGGCGACGCTGATGATGTGGCAGTCACCTCTCCTGTTTTCATTTGGGCTGGAGCGTGCAGCTTTTGAAGAGATGCGTGTTCTGGTAGTAACAACTCTGGTTGGTTCACCTCTCGGCGCAGCGGTCTCTTGGATGCCTAAACCTAAACCCAAAACGACACTTGCCGCTGTAGTTGTGGCTGTGTTTCTGTTTAGTGTAATGTGGCTTGTTCCTTTGCTGTTACCGATGGGTAGCGAGCCTCGTTTATGCTGGGAAGAGATGAGGGTTGTGACAGTGGGGTTGACTCTTGGATGCATAGCGGGTTACACGTTTGGTTGGGCAAGAAACGCTGGCTCTAATGTTTCCTACGCTACCTCTCAGGAAGCCGCATCTAAACCAGCTTAACCTAATACTTTCTCGAAGAATCGACCTAAATAGAGTACCTAAAGGCGGAAAAAAAATTCGCTGCCTCTTTAATGTGATAATGACTGAATAGGCAACAGGATTAAAGCTATCTTCAAGTACTCTAAGGTAGGGATTACATCTTGGTCACTTTGGATTTATCCTTAGAGCAGCGTCTGCGTGTCCAGAATTTAGCTGGACTCCAAAACGGCAGTGTTTTCCGTTTTCTCGGTTTTTCACTTAACCTGCAGACAGCTGAATTCGTAGACGAACTCCAGAAGGCCGTTGCCGTCCCCGAGGTTAGCAACCCAACAATGCATCACCAAATCACCGAGCTACTCATCGAATACTCAGGTGCAGCCAAAAAGCCCCTGAGTGGGCGGCAGGTGAAGTTCCGGATGTTTCCGGGTGGGATCGCCTACGAGAACGCTTTTATGCGCAAAGCCGTTGAGCCGATTGCTAAAACTTTTGCCGCCAAACCTGAATTGCTAATGGAGGCTGGCGTATTGCTGGGCGGTAGAAGGCTGGAGCTCGGACAGGCGTCAGTTGAGGTGCCAGCATTTAACCTTGTCCCAATCACCTACATTCTCTGGGTGGACGAGGAGCTGCCCCCAACCGCCAACGTGCTATTCGACGAGTCCGCAAACAGCTACCTCAACGCCGAGGGACTGGCGAACCTCACGGAGCTGACGACTTGGCGGCTGCTGCTGGCGCAGAAGCTGCTGAAAAAGCCGTAGTGCCGAAAACGCACTGTCTACATGTCTTCTGCCACGCTTTACGCACCACTGTTGCGTTTTCGACGAACCTATTAGGATGCAAATATCAGATGTATGCAGAACCTATAGAGGGATAGCGAGGTTTCGGTGGATTAGTGCGTTTTGCGCAATGTGCTGCTAAAATTTGAAATATTGGTTCTCTCTTAACTGGCTGTATGCCGGGGCATGGTGTAGGCGCTGAGCATCCGCTCAATGACAGGCTTCAAATCGTATTCCTTCTTGTTTTTCTCGCAGTTTGGGGTTTGGATTCCTTTTTTCTGCATTTTACTTTAAACCTGTTGGGGTTAGTGTGGCTTTTGTTCACTGTCCCGCTTGGGGTACTCACTTTTGCCTTCGGAGTCTGGTTGGCTAGGAAATCGGAAGCGGTGGTTTTCCATAACGAAGCGGGCCGGGTGATCGATTCAGGCGTCTACGGCTACGTCAGGCACCCAATGTACCTTGGGTTACTGCTGATCATTCTGGGCTTCTCGATCTCGACGCTCTCTGTTCTGTCACTTGCTGTGTGGGCTGCATTGTTCCTGTTTCTCGACAGGATGGCCGCCTACGAGGAGGCTGACCTCACGCGATTACTGGGCAAGCCCTATGTGGATTACATGAAGCGTGTCTCAAAGTGGCTGCCTACAAAGAGAAGCAAATAGCCCTTTTCGACTTTTTTTATAGGTGATGTGGAGGTAGCTGCAGAGCAACACGCTTTGCTTTTTTAGTCCTTTGAATAAGGGAGGGTTTAGTCGGAAACCCCAGTTGAGTTCTGGCTTGTTTTTCAGCTAAGTTTTATACATGCTTACGCTGCATACTCTGTGTTGACTGTACATGGCTAACCGAAGCGAAGAAGAAATCTACTCGGTTATGTTCAAATCGCTTAAGCATCCGGTTCGACGCCGAATACTTGGATTGCTAAACGATAAACCGCTGAGTTTCATGGAGCTTGCCGCGTTTCTGGGGTTGTCAAGCAGCCACTTAACCTATCATCTTGAAAGCCTCGGCGAACTCGTAGCTAAAAACCAGATAGGCGAGTATCAGCTTTCAAGCTTCGGTAAAGCAGCCGTCAACGCAATGAAAGGCGTACAGGAAGCCCCCGAACTCGCAAATAGGCGACCGAAAAAGCTGGCGCGCAGATGGAAAGCCGCTTTCGCCGTACTCATGGTTGCAGTGTTGTTGCTGTCAAGCTTCGGAGTCTACCAGTACATTACTATATCGCAGTTAGCGGCTGACCAGAGCCGACTGGAAGCAGAGAACCAGCAGCTTCTCTCATGGGGAATAGGCGCGGGAACTGTTGCCGGCATGCTCCGCGACGTGGTGCAGCTTGACACTAACCGCTACAAGATCACGCTACTAAGCGACACATTGGAGTACCGAGAAGACTTCGACGTAGCTGAAGAAGTTTTGCGTTACAGCTTCACGGGTACAAGAGGCGACTTTGAGGTTAGTTTGCGCTTCCGAGAGAACCACCTCAGCCGCTACCAACTCACCGCGGACGTAGCGCCACAGTTGATTCAGAATCCGCCGAGCAGCAGCCTCGCAGCAGCAAAAGCCGCGCTTGAACGCTACAGCCGCTACAGCGGCGACGCATACTTAGCCGAAATGCAGACGCTGCTTAATTCGGTGAACGCAACAACAGGCAACTTAACAGAGGTAAAATCGGGGAACATGAAGCTCCAGATCACAAGCTCCCTTAACAGCGCGGACTACCTCTGGATGTACACAAAAAACGACGTTGACTACAGCGCAATGAGTCTAAGATTGACATTCACCGACGGCGCATTAACAGCATTAACAGACGGCTACTTCCTATTCACCGTCGCCGACGCCACAGTAAACATAAGCAGCAGCCAAGCAGAAGCCACCGCCAAAAACTACGTGGAAACCCTCACTTGGACCATAAACGGCACCCAAACAAGCGGCTTCAAACCCGCCAGAACAGTTTCCATTCAGATGCTGCCTCACCCACGCGGCGACTCCGTGGCGCTTGTCCCATACTGGTACATAACGTTCCAGCTGGACAAAACCTACATCGGCGGATTCAACACCGCCGTAGTAGGAGTTTGGGCTGACACTGGCGAAGTAGCTGATGTGCGGCTGCTAAGCAGATAAGACTGCGATGTAGCAGTTGATTTCTTCATCATCGTGGAAGGCTTCGACGTGCATTCCGCTTTGCTCAACCAAATCGTGAAATGCCGTTTGCGGGAAGGCTTTTTTAAGGCCTGTTACCGCGATTTTACCGCCCTTTTTAGTTACGCGCTTGATTTCTTGAAGTGTTCTTTGGGGTTTAGGCAAATTCTGCAGTACAGTAAAGGAGAAGGCGGCTTGAAATGTGCCCTCTTTAAATGGAAGGTGATCTGCATCTGCTTGCAGTACATGCATGTTTTTGGCTACACGTCGTGTGGCTTTAACGAGAAGCTTCTTGGAGACATCTACACCTACAACCATTTGGGCTGTGTCGGTTACTTCGTCGAAGAACAATCCTGAACCGCAACCCACATCCAGCACCTTAACCCCTGAAACATCTACGTTTTCGAGTGCTTTACGGTATTTACGGTGCTGCTCCAGACTGTAACGTCCATCATAAATTTCCGCTGTGACATCATAGGCATGCATGACTTTGCGCTTGCTTCTCCAAGCCATAACGTTTGGTCCTTCAAGAATTCTTATGTACCCAAGCACCACCTAAAATACGTTAGCTGACCAAACTTGGCAACCGAGAAAGTCACAGTGCTAAAAGAACCATCACTCGCAGAAGCAGTAGTCGCTATAGAGAAAGCTTTCATGGCGCGTAGAACACTTATCGTCGCAGGCGACTGCCACGTGCACTACGCTGGACGCGCAAACTCTACGCTGGAGAACGGCGAACGCCTGCTCATCATCAAATCCGACGGGTCGCTTCTTGTGCATCGCCCAACTGGGTATGAACCGGTGAATTGGCAGCCTTCAGGCTCAGTTTTCCACGTGGAAGTAAAAGACGATCTGCTGGAAGTGTATGGCGTTAGGCAAAAGCCGCGTGAAAGCGTTAAAGTCACCTTCTCCTCAGTGCTCATGGTTTCAGTGCTTAATCTCTCTGACAGCGGCGAATTCATTCTGCACGCCAGCGAAGACGATATGCACCGAGCAATTCTGCTAAAACCTGAACTGTTCGAAGCAGGATTCAAGCCGATAAGCTGGGAGAAGCATGTTGAGCCGGGATTCGTGGACATATACGGTGAAGACAAAGACGGCAAAATGGTGATTATCGAGGTTAAACGCAGAACCGCATCGAAAGAGAACGTATTGCAGCTGGCGAAGTACATCGAGCCGATCAAGGCGAAAGCAAACAAGAAAGTTCGCGCTGTGCTGGTTGCACCCGCTTTAGCTAAGGACGTTGGGGCGCTGCTGGCTTCGATGGGGCTCGAATTCAAGCCGCTTGACCCCAAAGACTGCGCGAAGGTCCTGAAAAAGAAAGAGAATCACAAGCTCGAAAAATTTTTCCTAAACTAACCTCCCAGAAGTTTTTGCCGCACAAGCGTTCTGCCGATCTACCAACCTACCCCATCCCTTATCAGTAGATCCAAATGTTTTGTACCTTTTTCTTTTTGATTCAGCTATAGTTTTAAGATGTAGTTTCTTGTGGGCTTTTTAGGGGTTCGCTATGTACTTTCACATTCACATCCACATCCCGCCTACATAGA
>CAYPGY010000087.1:8880-10644 GCA_964410435.1 uncultured Candidatus Bathyarchaeia archaeon | reverse complement strand
AGTTTAATACCTTCGAAATCTTTGATTTATTTAATATAATATTGTTTGCTTTTCTGTGATTATTCAATATTCATATTCAGAATTAGACACAGAACCAATAGTGAAATAAAAATATGAATTAAAAACGATGTAAAACAAAAGGTATAAACTATTTGATGACAGAATTGTTATTATGTATAAAGAAATTTTTTTTAATCGTAATCGCAATTTGTTGCGTTTTTTCAATTATTCCGCTGAGCTGGATAAACTATGCATCAATTCATTGGCCTCAAGGTGCGATTATTTCCGTTCTCTTGTTATCCATTACAGTGGGCTATGCTGTTTATGATGCCAAGAAATTATTCGATAACAAAAATTGTCGCCTTGCAAAAAATTTCAGCCTATCGCTGACTCTTGCAATAATTATCTAATATTCGTAAGTGTAATATGGCAATACGCCCGGCCCCCTTTAATCGCATAAATGTGAATTTCCTGGTGCGGCATCGTGATTGTAGAGCGATGCGCAAAATGATCTTCGTTGTCATTTTTTTCTTATTTCAATTTTATACCAAATATCCAAACGGTGAACGACCCAACTAAAGGGCAAATATCTAAGTAAGAAAACCCCTTCGGAAGAGAGCGCTATAGTTTTCCTCTTTTTAATAAATGTTGGTCCAAGGAAAATTTTTATCTTAAGATACCAACCTATTGTTTCTCGGTTATAAAAACACAGATAAAATAAGGTTCATACTTCTAAAAAAGGTATTTCTTCATACTCGCTGAATAATGATTATTTCTTATTATTAAAAAATAATCCCAAAAAAGATTTCGCATTCTCAATCTTTAAGAGCATTTAACCGACTACGCCTAATACTATTGGTGTGACAATGCAGCTTACGGGCAATCCTATAATCCGACGCCCCAGTGGCGGCTAGCCGCAAAATATTCTTTTCCCGTTGAGTCAACGCCATCAAGAAGTCTCCTCAGATTCAGCAGCCGCCCGATCCTCACCCAGCCCAACCTCCGCCAAATCGCCAGCCCCATACACATTAAACGCAAACCTCGTCAACGCCCACGTATGCCCCCGCTTCTCAAAGAGGAGCTCACCAGTCTCCAGCTGCAGGTGTTTATTCATGTGCACAATACGGCGACTCACATCATAGTACTCAAGCTTATACTGCTGCAAACCAGCAGAACACCAAATCAATCGAGTTAGTTAGTGGTTGAAGGGGTAATAGAAAATGAACAAATACAAAAGGATTATTTGCGGATTTATCGGTCGCACAGCACAACCTATTTTGTTTTTGTGAGGTGCTGGCACGCTGTCAAAAACCATTGATAGCTTATTGTGCATACTATAAAAAATTAAAAAAAGGCTTAAGTGGTTACTTTATAATTTGTCCATCGCCCACAACAACAAACTTTACTGTTGTGAGTTGCTGAACACTCATTGGTCCACGTGCATGTAGCTTCTGGTTGCTGATGCCGATTTCTGAGCCTAACCCGAATTGGTTGCCGTCTGTGAATCTTGTGGAAGCATTCCAGTAGACAGCTGCAGAGTCGACTTCTTTTAGGAAACGTTGTGCTTTTGCGAAGTCTCGGGTGACGATGCTGTCACTGTGATGTGTGCCATACTTGTTGATGTGCGCTATTGCTTCGTCGATTCCGCTGACGACTTTGACGCCGATGATTAAGTCGAGGTATTCAGTGTACCAGTCTTCTTTGGTTGCAGCTTTAACGTCAGGTACAATTTTTTGTGTAGTTTCGTCGCCTCTGACTTCTACT
>CAYPGY010000087.1:402-8829 GCA_964410435.1 uncultured Candidatus Bathyarchaeia archaeon | reverse complement strand
ATGCTTGGCGATTTTTTCGTCTACGAGGAGTTTTTCGGCTGCGTTGCATACGCCGGGTTTCTGGACTTTTGAGTTTATAACGATGGGTGTGGCTTTTGATAGGTCAGCGTCTTCTTCGACGTAGACATGGCAGTTGCCTGTGCCGGTTTCGATGACTGGAATCCGTGACTTTTCGATTGTGGTTTTAATTAGGTCTGCGCCGCCTCTTGGAATCAATACGTCGATGTATTCACGCATGGTCATGAGTTCCTCGGTGTCTTTGCGGCTTGTCGAGTTGATGATTTGTACGGCGTCGGATGGCACCTGTGTTGGTACAAGTGCGTCGCGGAGAACTTTGCAGATTGCAACGTTTGAGTGGATAGCATCTGAGCCGCCACGTAAGATGACGGCGTTACCTGATTTGATACAGATGCCCGCTGAGTCGGATGTAACGTTGGGGCGTGACTCGTATATGACACCGATAACGCCCATTGGCACGCGAACTTGGCTGATGATTAAACCATTAGGTCGTGTCCAAGTGGCAAGCACTGTCCCAATTGGGTCTTCCAGCGCGGCTACTTCACGAAGTTCATTTGCCATTTTTTGAATCTTCTTCTGGTCCAAAGCGAGGCGGTCAAGTAACGCCGCTCTTACGCCTTTGTTTTTTGCTTCTTGTACATCAATTCTGTTTGCCTCCAAAATCTCAGCCATCGAAGCTTCAAGTGCGTCAGCCATCTTGTTAAGAGCCAAATTTTTAGCTTCCGCTGAAAGCTTACCCATCTCGTAAGACGCTGCTTTTGCGCGTACACATATTTCTCTAATCATCTTTTTTCCTCTGTAAAGTGGATATTTCGGTGCTCAACCGCCTCTTTAGGTGCGTCGGCTCCGAGTTTCTTCTGTACCTCTGATACCTGCAGCCCCTTAATTAGATTTAACTGGCTACTAGTATAGTTGGGGTTGCCCCGGGCGAATTCAACGTTGGCTTCGTCTTCGAGGCTGACTACGTCGCCCTTGCTGAAGGTGCCCACAACTCTGGTTATGCCTACCGGCAGGAGGCTTCCGCCTTCAAGAATTGCCTGCTTCGCGCCATCGTTGACCTGTATGGTGCCTTTCACTGCGGCGCCATACGCAATCCAGCGTTTAACCGCAGTCATAGGGGTTTGGGCTTTAAAGTAGGTGCCCACATCTTTTCCCGCTAAAATGTCAACTATAGCGTTGTCTCTAGCGCTGTTAGCGATGACCACAGGAATGCCGCAGGAAGTGGCAATTTCAGCAGCTTTAATTTTACTCTGAATTCCCCCTCGACCAAGTTTGCTTTTACCGCTAAGCGAGTTTTTCAGTTCAGGCGTGATTTGCTCAACTGTTTTTATGAGTTCCGCACCGGGCTGCGATGGGTCAGCTGTGTAGAGGCCGTCAACGTCTGATAGGATTATTGCCAAATCCGCTCCGATTGCGCCTGCTACAAGTACAGAGAGTATATCATTGTCGCTGAAGTTCACCTTGTAGCCTTCGCGGCGGCGAAGCTCAGCAACTGAAACTACGTCGTTTTCGTTGATAATTGGAACTACGCCTGTTTTAAGTAGCATCGAGAGAACGTTACATGTGTGCACGTATGCGGCTCGGTTAGATAAGTCCTCGGCGGTTAGCAGAATCTGGGCTACTTTTAATCCGTGTGGCTTGAATAGCTCCCTATACTTAGCCATTAGCACGGGTTGACCTGCGGCTGCTGCGGCTTGCTGGAAAACCACGTCGTTTGGCTTTGCAGGGATGCCGAGTTCCGCTATGCCCGCGGCTACTGCACCGGAGGTTACAAAGATAATTTTGTCACCGTTTTTAGTTGCAGCCGCTATCTGATTGACGAGTCGGCCTATTTTTGCTTCGTCGAGTTTACCTTCGTGTGTTAATGCGTTTGTGCCAACTTTAACAACGATTAGTCTTTGTGGCATTAGAGTTCACTTTAGCGCAGTCTTGAATTATGTTGGGCTAGCTTAAAAATGCACCCAAACCAAAAAATGTGCATTACCAATGACTACTAACCGCTTTAACTCGTTATTCAATATTTTGCGTTAAAATGATTGCAAAAATATATATACAAAATATGTATGCGTTGTTCAACATGTACATACCCCTACAAACACTAACTTCTCTTGACAATCCAGTAGTCTTCTGGATCGCCCCCATAGCGGGCATAATTGCTATACTAGCATCCCTCTTACTCATGCATAAAATCAACAAGATCCCACCGGGATCGCCAAAAGCTGTCGAAGTGGGTAAAGCCATCCGCGAAGGCGCATACGCTTTCCTAAAACGACAGTATAAAACCATAAGCATAATCATTGTAGTACTTGCGGTTTTGATCGGAATTTTCCTAAGCGTAGGAACCGCGATTGCTTTCATGATTGGCGCGGTTGCCTCATTAGCCGCAGGCTACATCGCCATGGACAATGCTACTAAAGCCAACGTACGAACTGTATCCGCAGCTAAAAATGGCCCCAACGCTGCACTCCAAACAGCTTTCTTTGGCGGCGCAACAATGGGTTTTGCCGTAGTCGGTTTATCTCTCTTGAGTGTCAGTTTAATCTTTTTAGCATATGGCGGTTGGGGTGCACTTTTCAGTGGATCAGTTGATTCTGACCTCGGAATAAAGGCAGCCAGCGCCATAGTCGGTACAGGCTTCGGTGCATCACTCGTCGCACTGTTTGCCCAGTTAGGTGGTGGTATTTACACTAAAGCAGCAGACGTCGGCGCAGACCTCGTCGGCAAAGTAGAAGCAGGCATCCCCGAAGATGACCCACGCAACCCTGCCGTAATCGCAGACAACGTAGGCGACAACGTCGGTGACAGCGCGGGACGCGGAGCAGACCTATTTGAATCCGCAGTCGGTGAGAACATCGGTGGTATGATTATCGGTGGCCTCGTCAGCGTTGCAACAGGCAACATCCTGTTCCTAATCTTCCCGCTGATCGTCCGAGCTTTAGGTATCTTTGCAACTTTAATCGCAATGCCCTTTGTCAAGCTAAAAGACAACGAAGTCCACGCTCCAATGAAAGCCCTACGCAAAGGTCTCAACGTAACAACAATCGTATCCGCAGTAATGTTCCTAATCGCTTCGATAGCATTCTTTGGAAGCAACTGGTACTACATCTTCGGCTGTCTATTAACGGGCTTAGTTGCAAGCGTACTCATTGACCAAATCACAGACTACTACACCGGCCGCGACAGAAAGCCAGTCGGCAGAATCGCAGAAGCAAGCCAAACCGGCAGCGCAACCAACATCATCACTGGCTTCGCAGTCGGCTTAGAAACAACCGCATTACCAATCATCACCTTGGTGATCGCTCTACTAATATCCTATGTACTAGGTGCCCAATTTGGCAAAACTATCGATATTGACCCTTACACAGGCGGAGTCTACGGCACTGCACTAGCAACAATGGGTCTATTGGCAGTAATGGGCATGGTCTTAGCCCTCGACGGTTTTGGCCCAATCGCAGACAACGCAGCTGGCATCGCAGAAATGTCCGGTGAAAAAACAGGCATCGAAACCATGGAAGCCCTCGACGCAGTCGGCAACACAACCAAAGCCCTAACAAAAGGCTTCGCATTAGGTTCAGCGCTACTTGCAGCACAACTACTATTCCAGACATACGCAGAAGAAGTTATGCTTCACTTCAATTTGACAAGCTTCGAAGTTAACATTTCCCAGCCAGCAGTCCTCGTGGCAGGTTTCATCGGCGCAATGATACCCTTCCTGTTCAGCTCTCAAGCCATCAGCGCAGTCGGCAAAGCAGCCAGCCAAATGGTCGCAGAAGTCAGACGCCAATTCAAAGAAATCCCCGGCATCATGGAAGGCACAGGCAAACCAGACTATGGTAAAGCGGTTGACATCAGCACCCAAGCAGCACTCAAAGGTATGGTTATACCCGGCGTTATCGTAGTTGCTGTACCATTGATCGTCGGTATCCTGCTTGGTCCAATCGCAGTTGGTTCACTCGTCATCGGCGCAACACTCACAGCAGTACCCTTAGCACTATTCATGAACACAGGCGGCGGCGCATGGGACAACGCAAAGAAATTCATCGAATCAGGACACTTCGGCGGCAAGAAATCACCAGCACACGCAGCAGCAGTCGTCGGCGACACACTCGGTGACCCACTCAAAGACACAGCAGGCCCAAGTCTACATGTACTCATAAAACTGCTATCAACGCTGTCCATCGTCTTCATCCCGCTCTTCATGAACCTACTCGGCCTCATCTAAGCGGAACCAAAAAAGGGAAGTTTCTTTTCTCTTCCCTCAAACACATTTTTATTCTAACTTAAGCTACTGCCCAGTTTTCCGCGGTTTTACCGCTATAGCCTTCATCTTTAGTCTGCATAGCAACTCGGCGACCAGTATCAGTAAGATGGTAAAGCTTGTAGCGATTACGTCCATTACGCGTCATTCGCTCTTCCTCCCAGAACAACCATGCCTTAATTAGTAACTCAGCGGAATTCTGATTCTCTGAAACCACCGGGGAACCCAGACTCTCAACAAGTATACTCAAAAAACCCTCTTTGCTTTCCAACGCAGCGAGTAAGCATCCCTTTAACTCATCACTCTTCTTATCCATGTAGCGGCACAAATAATCATGAAGAGTTTGTCCAACCAATAAAATCACCAAAAATTCTCTAATAGAACCAATCTTGCAGAGAATTTAAATTTATCCATACATTGCTCTCTACATAAAACGCTTACTTGTCCGAACGATATTTCTATCTGAGAAGCATTCAAGTATCAACCGAGATGCAACATAGTTGAAGATAGTTCAGAAAAACCTGCAGCAGGGCTTCGTCAAAGTAGTAGCCGACACCCAAGATGACCTCTGGCACCTATACAATGTCATCTACAAAGGCGACGAAGTCTACGCCATGAGCAGCCGCGCAATCAAAAACGACTCCGCCTCCGGCAGCCGACCTAAAAGCGCTGAACGCGTCTCCGCATTCATGGGCGTCAAAGTCGAATCAGTCGCGTGGGACAAGTTCCTAGGCAAACTGCGGGTTCACGGCTTAATAATACATGCACCAGACATTATTCCAACAGGTGCACATCACACAATAGCAGTAGCACTGAACCAGCAGATGACCATCGTGAAGAAGCAGTGGCCACCACACCTGATTGACAGGTTAACTAAAGCCAGCGAAATCGAAAAGCCGCTGCTGATACTATCCATCGACGACGAAGGCTTCGCCATAGCCGAAACCAAACAGTACGGCTACGAAACCAGAGTTGAACAACGCATCCACCTGCCCGGAAAAGCGGAGGCAGACAAACGTGTGGAAGCAACCAAAGGATACTTCCGCCTCGCACTCGACAGTCTAGATAAACTCTGGAGATTAAACCGTAACCCCATCGTAATAATCGGCGCTGGATACGTCAAAAACGACTTCGTAAGCTACCTACAGGACGAATCAAAAGACCTATCCAAAGCTATAGCAGACGTCAAGAATGTTAACAACGGCGGCACCGCAGGCATAGACGAAGCACTTCGCTCAGGCGTACTGCTAAAAGCCGCACATGACCTACGCATTGTAGATGAAACCGAAACAATAGAAGAAGTCATGAAGCGCCTAGGCAAAGGCCAAGGAACAGTCACATACGGCTTAGCGTCGGTTGAAACCGCAGCAAACATGGGTGCCATCGAAAAACTAATAGTAGCAGACACAACCATCCGCGACGCCGAAGAGGAACAAAGGCTTAAACTCGAGCAGCTGATGCGGGATGTTGAGAAGCGGCAAGCTAAGGTCACCGTAATCAGCACCGAGCATGAAGCAGGCTTTAAACTTCTTTCGCTGGGCGGTATAGCTGCGCTTCTAAGGTTCCCAATCTACAAGGACAACGAATAAACCAAAAAATACGCTACTATGATATTAGCATAATACAAGACCGTCTGTTTCCTCAGTTACCTTTAGTTTATGCTTGGCGGCTACAGCGTCCACTGTCTGCTTCCTTACTGCGCCAAGAAAAGTCTTTATGCAAACAGCATAACTGGAATTCTCGCGGTTTTGTATTTCCATCACTGGCTTTTCAGAACCGCCTTCTTCTAATTCCTGTATTATCTCGTTTAGGACAACGTTTGCTTCAGCCGAATCCATACATGTCAACTTTTTACGATTAATATTAAACCATTGATAAAGCGACTATTTTTGATGTTGTGGTTACCATTTAGCAACTACATAACATAATTGAAACCATAGTAGCACTTAGGCTTTTCAAAGTCAGTTTAATTCACCAAAAACCTAAAATTATTAAGCTATGGCTCATACAAGAGAATCTCTATGCTTAGACCAGACTGGAAACCTGTAGAAACCATAGAAAAGAAAATCCGAATTACACGTGTAGAAGCAAAAGACCATCATCTTGACGCCGTTGAATTAGGATCAACCTACCCGCTGTGTCTGAGTGCAGATCCAAAAATCGACCTTAGTAAAATCAAACGAGCTAAAATTTATCAAGCAACCATTAGAGTGTATGAAACCGAATTCACGCCCGAATTAGAGCGGCAAGTTTACGAGTCAGCAATCAAGGACCCGACTAGGCTGCAGGCGTTGCAGTCGATGAAGGCTCAAGGGTTAAAACCCCGAAAATACGAGTTAATCGCACTCAAACATTAATTGTATATTATCCAAAGTTTTCTTCTCTTTGCATTTTTCGTCAGTACCTTAAGGCTTGGAAGTCACTCTGAGGGCACCGAGAAACGTTAGATGTGGGAGGGGTAGGTCACTCTGAGAGGGGTAGGCTAGACCGCTTGATTGTATCTATAGTTGTTTACCTAACTGCTCTATTAGTAACTCATTGCAGAAACCTATAGAGGGCCCGTCTCCTCTTCGCTGCTTTTAATAGGGATAGAGAGGTAGCGGCAAAGCAACAGACGCTTGAACTAAATTCCGTATAACCAATCGTATCCGCCTTCAAATAAGGGGATTAGTTAAAAATCGCAGTTGAAGCTTAGTAAGCGTTTAAAAAGAGCTGGTTAGGCGAATTTGGTTAATGATTAATTTACAAAACAATAACTACCTAGATGAAGTTGTGCATTGCACTCAAATTACGTCAGCATCTGTTGCAACCCCCAAAAAATGTTGCCGTTCAAGCGGTTAAGTGCCCTTTATAAATAGATGCTCTTATATACCCACACTGTTATTTAAATAGGGAAGCACGTGAGTTGACATGAGTAAACGAAAACCCATCATTAGCATCCAGAACATAGTCGCTTCAGTTTCACTTAACCAGAAAATCGACTTACAGAAAATAGTGGAAAAGTTTCCTCAGACAGAGTACAACCCCAGCGTCTTTCCTGGACTTGTATTCCGCCTAAAGAAACCTAAAACCGCCACCCTGATCTTTGGCACAGGCAAAATGGTCTGTACAGGCGCAAAATCCGAGAAGGAAAGCCGCAGTGCAGTTGAGAAAGTCGTTAAAGAACTCCGCGGCGAAGGCATACAGATCACCGAGAAACCAATAGTTAACATCCAAAACATCGTTGCCTCAGCTGAACTCGGAGGAGAAATCGACCTTGAAAGCTTAGTTTACAAGCTCAGCCGAGTAATGTATGAGCCAGAGCAGTTTCCAGGCGCGGTCTACCGTATGGATGAACCCAAAGTAGTCTTCTTGATCTTCTCTGCTGGCAAACTTGTTTGTGTCGGCGCAAAGAAGGAAGAGCAAGTCTACGAGGCAGTTGATAAAATCCAGCAGCTGCTTGAAGAGAAAGAACTCATCTACTACCCATCCTAAACCTTTTTTTCAGTTTTAGGCGAACCGGTAATTCGCCTTTAAAACCTTATTTCTAACATTTAGTTTATGAAAAATGTTATTAATTTTTTAATCTTCATCGATAAACCGCTTTCTATGTTTGAGTATTAACACGGTAAAGTGTCTGTGCAAATTGAGACACCACAGTCACTATATTTTTTCTGAAAGAAAGTATATTCTCGATCAATAGTATGCATATTAATTTCAATAGTCTAGGATTAGAAATCAGCGGCGGAAACAGAGCAATCTTCGAGCTATCAAACGGCCTCGTTGAACGCGGCTTTAAAGTCACAATCACCCACTTAGGCGACGAATCCAAATACCAATGGTTCCCCGACATCAAAGCAGACATCAAAAACGTACCAGATACACCGTACAGTATACCTGATCGAGCTATCCGAAAATTCTTCGGCAAACACTTAGCTAAATACCAATACGGCAAATTAACAGACCGCGAACGCAAACTAATGGACGCCATCCCAGACTGCGACGTTAACATCGCCACACTATGCTGGACTGCATACTCAACCTACTACAGCGGCAAAGGCAAAGGCTTCTATCTAGTGCAGCACTTCGAACCCTTATTCTTCGAGGGTCGCCCCGACGTCCCAGCCCGATCCGTATCACCATCCAACTTACCCCTCGAGAAACTTTGCGTG
>CAYPGY010000087.1:0-392 GCA_964410435.1 uncultured Candidatus Bathyarchaeia archaeon | reverse complement strand
CCAGACTGCGACGTTAACATCGCCACACTATGCTGGACTGCATACTCAACTTACTATAGCGGCAAAGGCTTCTATCTCGTTCAGCACTTTGAACCCTTATTCTTCGAGGGCCGACCCGACGTCCAAGCACGATCCGTATCAACATACAACTTACCACTCGAGAAGCTCTGCGTGTCTCAGTGGTTAACCAACAAAGTTAACGGCACAAACATAGGTAACGGCATAAACCTTAAGAAATTCCGGAACCTAAACCTCCCCAAAACTTACGACGTTATGGTTATTAATAGAAAAATCAACTGGAAAGGTAACTATGAAAATATCGTAAACAAGCTGCAGCAATCTGGCCTCTCGGTGGCAGAAGTAAAAAGCGGGCTTTCGGAAGAAGAAATAGT
>CAYPGY010000086.1:0-10751 GCA_964410435.1 uncultured Candidatus Bathyarchaeia archaeon | reverse complement strand
GCTACTTTGTTGCTTCCGGCTGCGCAAACAGTACATCGTCCCCAACTGCGGCCGCTTGATTTTTAATTGCATGCGTTTCCAAACCGTTGATGGCGGTCAGCAACGCTTTTTCATCTTTAACAATAACCGCCCCCTTGTTTTTGAGCGCCAGCATCTTCTTTTTTGCTTTTCCCTGCGTGAAATCCCGCAGTTCAATCGAGGATTCTTCGATGATAAAAGTCGGAATTCTTTTTTCAAGAGCGTACTCAACAACATCGAGGTTCCGCAAGTTACCCAGACCAAAAGGAGCCGACGTCACAACCACAATGTTTGCCTTGTTCACTAATCTCATGTTATCGTTGTAGGCCACTTCGCTGATAGGAGATAGTGGCGCCTCCAGGGCAACGGGTATCTTTAGAAAACGGGCTGTTTCCTGATCTGTATCGAAGAGGTTAAGCACACCTGTTGTCACGTTATAGCCGTCGTCTGTTAGTAGCTTCATAAGCGAGCTGCCTGTGCCAGCACCACAGACGATGTGAACAGACATATTTTTGCTTTGCAGATTGTGTCTTGTAGAAATCGGTATTGCATAAAGCGATTTAGTTAAAGGATTTTTTCTGACTATTGTGTCTATTTTGAATATGTTTTTGATGTTCTCACTTGTTAATACATCCTCGGATTTTCCTACCGCGACGATTTTACCTTCTTTTAGCATAATAATTGAGTCACAGTATCTTGCTGCAAGATTAAAATCATGGAATATACCTAACACGACCAGTTTCTTTTGGTTACATAGGTTTCTTAGCAGATCCATTATTTCCAGTTGATTGCTAATATCGAGGAAAGTAGTGGGTTCATCGAGGAGCAAAACTTCGGGTTCCTGCGTTAAAGCGCGGCTGATAATAACGCGTTGTCGCTCCCCGCCGCTTAATTCTGTTATTAATCGATCAGACAGATGTAACGTGCCAGTGTAACTCATACATCGCTTAGCTATCTCAACATCCTTTGCGTTTTCCATAGTAAACCTTGAAAGATGCGGAGAACGACCCATCAACACAACATCCAGAGCCGTGAAGCTAAAAGCTATTGAGGTGCCCTGGGCGACAACCGCCATTTTCTTAGCTACATCTACAGCTGTTAATCCATAAAGATCCTGCTTATCTAGAAAAATTGTTCCTTTATGGGGTTTGAGTGTGTGGCTTATGCTTTTTAGCAGCGTTGATTTGCCCGAGCCGTTTGGTCCAAGGATTCCAACGAAGTCGCCGGTTTTTATTATAAAAGAGGCATCCTGAATAATTCTTGTAGAGGCATAATAGCAATCGATATTTTCAACATTTAAGAGTACCATCATGTCACCTTCAAGCAGCATCCGCTTTTTTCTTTCTACGCATAAGATACAAGAAGAACGGTCCACCGCAAACGGCGGTTATAATACCAACCGGTAACTCTGAGGGAGAAATGATTACACGCCCTAATGAGTCGCATAATACCAGAAAAACGCCCCCCATCAAAGCAGAAGCAGGGATTAGAATACGGTGGTCTGGAGAAATAAGCAAACGCGTCAAGTGTGGAATGATTAAACCCACAAAAGCAATCAGGCCGCTAATTGAAACGGCTGCAGCAGTAACAAATGCACTTGCGATTAAAAGTATCTTTTTCATTTTTTCTAAGTTAACTCCAAGATGGGTGGCTTCGTCTTCACCAAGCGCCATCAAGTTTAGGTCACGAGAGAAAAGGTAAATTACAATTGATCCGCCTAGAATGAAAGGCAGAACGCTCCATACGTCCGCCCATTCGGTATATGAGAAGCTACCTGCAAGCCAGAAGCTTGATTGATGAGTTTCATCGGGGTATACCGCCTGGAAATAGCCAACTATGGCGCTTAGGAAAATGCTTACAGCTATGCCTGACAGCAGCAAAGTCTGTACGGGGATTTTAGTACCTACTTTTGAGACCGAGTAAACAAAAAGAACGGCGAACAAGCAGCCGAGGAACGCGAAAATCGGAATCGTTTTGATGCCGAAAAAGGACATGCTTAAACCTAAAACTACTGAGGCCGTAGCGCCTAATGCTGCACCTGAAGAGGCGCCTATCGTGTAGGGGTCAGCCATTGGATTTCTAAATAGACCCTGGTAGACAGAGCCAGCAATGGCTAATGCGGCGCCAACGAGAACCCCGCATAGTGCTCTTGGAAAACGTACGTCCATAATAAGTATTGAATGAATCTCATCAACTTGGAAGTTTAATAATCCATTAAGTAAAGGTGTACGGTTTATGAAAACCTGTAATATTTCTGTGAAAGGTATAGAGGTATAACCGATGCTAATTGAAATGATGATTGATAACACAAGAACCAAGAACAGCAGCAGTATGGTTAATCGCCAGTGACGGCGAACATGCTCAAAGGAGCCAGATTTACCGGATACAGTTAAAGGCTTTATTTTTTTAAGATTCACTTAGAATTGCTCCAAAAAAAGAAAGAAGGTTAAGGAGTGTATGTTCCAAAGATTTCTGGGTGAATTATTTGAGCTAAGTCCTCTAAGGCGTCAACGAGTCTTGGACCAGGACGGCTGAATATGGAACTTGGCATTGCATAGATTTGGTTGTTTTTAATGGCATTTATGCTTGACCAGCCGGCACGGGTTGCAAAACCGGGGTCATCGTATGATATGATTATGTCGGGGTTTTTTGTTATTACCGAGTCAGAGCTTACAACTGGCCATTCTGATGCTGCGTCATCAAAGATGTTTGCACCGCCAGCGATAGAGAATAAGTCGCTAACGAAAGTGTTGGGCCCTGCTGACATTAGAGGGTCGCTCCATGTCTCGTAGTAGAGTTTGGGAGTGGTTGTTGCGTTTGCTACGTTTGCTGCTATGGTGTCGATTCGTTCTCTATAGCTGCTTACTAATGCGGCGGCTTCGTCAGAGTGCCCTGTTGCTTTTCCGACTATGTAGAGGTCATTTAGGACGCCGTTCAAGTTTTTAGCATCTAATACTAATACGTTATAGCCTAAATTGCGTAGTTTAGCTGCTGCTTCGTCGCTTGCTGAGCCACTTGCAAGTATCAAATCGGGGTTTAAGGCTACTATTGGCTCTATTGCCGGATGCCAGTAATTGCCGATACTGGTCATGTTGCCTGCTTCAATCCACGCGGTGAAATTATAGGGGTAATCACAGTAATCAGTGACGCCTACAACTTGGTCGCCTGCGCCTACGGCGAACAGGATTTCGGTGTTACTTGGTGCTAGCGATATTATTCTGTTCGGCGTAGAAGTTAGGTTTACTATGTAGCCGTAATCGTCTACTATGGTGATTATGGCTAATTGGTTGTTTTGTTCGGTTATGGTTTTGTTGTATTGACTGAGTAATTGGTTTTGGTTAGTTAATGTTTGGTTTAGGGCTTGTAGTTGGTTTTGTTGATTGTTTAGTGTCTGTTCGTATTGGGTTAATTCGGTGTTTTGTTTGTTGATTGTGTCTTGTAGTGAGTTGACTTGGAACGCTAGGAATCCTGAGATTATAACTACAGCAATTACGACTGCTGTGAGAATGTAGAGTACTGGTTTCTTTTCCATGTGTCCTTCCTCATTTTCATGTTTTGGATGGATTATCCAACCAAATGGAATTATATAAACCATAGTTTATAATAATTCAATCATAGGTTGATAAATTCAAGTTTACTTCTTAATATTAACACCGCAAATTCAAAAAACAGCCAAAACAAACAGCACATGCAACCAAAAAACAACAAAACCACAACACCAAAATCATTAAACAAAACCGTAAAATTAAACACAAAAACAAATAATCTAAAAATGTTTTTTAGCAAAGCCCACTTATATAAGAGGTATCCTTGCGCTTGGTGGCTTGGATGACAAGAACAGTCCTAACAGACGAAGAGAAAAAATGCATCAAAGCTTTAGCCATAGACATCGCTGACTTACGCAAACAAATCAACCAACTCGCAGAAGCCCTAGCGAAAATGAACGACAAACAGTTCAAAGAAGCTTTTGCAGCGGAAGAAAAAATAGATGTCACTGAGAAGCAAGTTGACAATTACCAGTTGTCACTGCAGAAAAAAGTGGATGCCGCGGAAAGCGAACTACAATAAAGCATAAACCGAACTTGTGTATGCATAGTATTTCACAACAACGTTAATACCTTAGTAAAGCAAGTAATATATTAGAATAGACAAGTAAGCTGTTTCTATATAGTTCACAGCAACTACGATCAAACGCTTAATTGCATTCTTAAAACCAAAATATAATGGAGGATAAATCATGAAAAACTACAGCAACGCATCGATACTGTTCCATTGCCCACAGTGCAAAGTGAACTTTGAATTCGACGCAGTCGGAGAAAACGAGTTTGTTCCCTGCCCAGTCTGCGGAACACACTTCTTAACCGTCAAAGCAGGCAGCAAGCTAAAACTTGAAGCCGTAGAGCAAGCACTGGTCTGCTAAACAGGCAGATTCAGATTTGGGCAGTAGCCCGCTTTGCTTTCCAACATTTTTTGTATTTCAGCAATTAAAACGAGAGTTTGTATTATGTAAATCAGAAACGAAATGGATAATCAGCCATTTGTTTCAACAATAGATCAAATTTTTTTTAAAAAATTAGTAGAAGAAGGGGGCGCTGCCCTGCTACATCATCAATGAAAAGTTTTGGCAGAAACAGCCGTTTTTGTTTCTGGGTCTGGTTTGGGTTGCTGGTTGGTTGTGGCGACAGTACAAGCAACATTAGACGAAACAGCCTTTTTTTGATCTACCGATAAATAAGGGAGGGAAAGGCCACGCTGAGACAGAGGGTTCAAGCCTTACCGGTTATATTCAGGCGTCGGTGAACAGGCAGCTGATCAAAGCAGGGGAAGCGTTCAGCACCCATGTTGAGGACTCGTAGGCTTCTTCACAGTATCCCCGAACCTCATCAATCTCGTCTGAAGTTGCCACAGGCAATCCAGCCAGCCGACCAGCCGGAACCGCTGATTCAACGTTAATCTCGTAAGCACCAAGTGTCCGCACAGTTCTTGCGACATCCACTAGATGCGCGGAGTTCACGCCGCGGATACAGGCGGCTTTCACTTTCACGATTAAACCCGCGTCGACAGCGTTTCTTATGCCTTCAAGTTGGTTTATGCTTAATACTTCGAAAGCATCTGCGCCGCGCACTGTTTTCCCGTTTAGCCGCACGTAGGAGTAGAGTTCTGACCCGACTTCGGAGTCAACCGCGTTTACTGTTACGGTGACTGCGCTGACGCCTAAATCTTTGAGGCGGTGGAGCTTTTTTGGCAGCAGTAACCCGTTTGTTTTTACTCCTCGAGTGAAGTACGGAAATTCGGCTTTTACCATGCGGAGTACCTTAAAGGTGGCGTCTGTGGCTAGTGCGTCGCCAGTTGCGGATAGTTCGATGATTCGCAGACGTGGATCCTTGTGGGCGGCGTCGCGGATAAGCTCTATTGCTTCCTCAGCGTTTGATGCCTTGATGGATGCATCCATTGTGGAATCGCAATAGTTGCAGCCGACGTTGCTTTCTGACTCCAAGCATAGGTTGAGCCTATTAAATTTGAAGTGAACTACTTTCTCGCTGCAGCTGTGCTCTTTGAGCATGCGTGCGCAGCTCTTCTTTTGCGCTTCAACCTTAGCATAGGCAAGAAATTCTTCTTGGGCGCTTGCGTCTGGGCATATTGCGATTTGTACCATTGTTTTTCACCATTTTCAAGAGATGGATACACCTTGCCTTTTAAAAGTGTAGTTATGAAAAATTCACAATTGTGCATAATTACGCCTAAGACATAAACAATAATTTAATAGTTAACATCACAACCATTGCAAAAATGCAGTAACAACACTAAAACTTAAACATTAAAAACATCGTTGAACGTCAAGGTCCGCATATGTCGACATCAAAATACCAAAATAACCCAGCCGCTACCTAGCAGTAGAGGAAAAAACATTGACCACTCAGCAAGTCACATGGAACCTAACTGAATTATTCCCAAACATAACCTCACCACAAATCCAGCAGGCAATAAACAAGGCAACAGCAGCCGCCGACGAATTTGAAAAAAAATACCGTGGAAAAATCATTAACCTCTCACCCGAGGGTTTACTGCAGTGCCTGCGCGATTTTGAAGCGTTTGAAGCTAAATACGGCGACATATCGCTCTATGCAAGCCTAAGCTTCTCCGCTGACATGACACAGCCAGCGACTCAGCAACTCCATGACCGTGTGGATAAACTTGACGCTAAAATAGGCAAACAACTCGCTTTCTACTCGCTTGAACTGGGCCAACTCGTCAAAGCCAAACCAGAATACATCAACAGCCCAAATCTGGCCAACTACAAGCATATGCTTCAGCGGGTTCATCGCCGAGTAGAACACCAGCTAAGCGAAGTTGAAGAGCAACTGATAATTGAGAAAGACCAGTTCGGCGTTAACGCTTGGGAGGAGCTTCAGAGCAAATGGCTAAACACTCGGATGTTTGAAGTCACGGTTTTAGGCCAGAAGAAGACACTGAGTTATGGAGAAGCAAACGGGCTTTTACCGCATCCAGACCGAGCTACACGCGAATCCGCCAACCGCTCCATCTATGGGTTACTGGGCAGAGACGGCGAAGTCTTCTCAGCGGCGCTTCGCAATATATGCAACGACTGGGTAACGGTTTCTAAACGCAGAAAGTACGCTTCACCGATGGAATCAAGCTTAATCAGCAACGACACCGAACAGGCAATAATCGAGAACCTGCTAAAAACAGTAGAGGAGAGCGCCGCGTCATATCGCCGCTATCTCAAGCTGAAAGCTAAACTGATGAATCTGCCCGTGCTGGGTAATCACGATATTATTGCGCCCCTGCCAGACACGCCAGAGTTAAAGTACACTTACAATCAGGCGGAAGAATTTATAACAAAAGCTTACAGTCGCTTCAGCCCAAGCTACGCCGACGCCGTTAAGGATATGTTTGCTAAAAAACACATTGACCCCACACCCCGCTTCGGTAAACGAAATGGAGCCTTCTGTGCAAGCCACTACAATAGCAAATCCGCCTATATCCTGCAGAGCTTCAACGGCACCTTAAGCGACGTCTTCACCTTGGCACATGAACTTGGACATGCCACACATGACTATTACATGTCACGCAATCAAACCCGACTGAACACAAGTGTGCCCTCCGCTTTAGCTGAAACAGCCTCTATTTTCGGCGAGTTGCTACTGACTGACTTGATGCTTTCAAGCGCCAAATCCGATGAGGAACGAAAAGCGCTCTTGTGCTTGGTGCTTGACGAGGCTGGTATGACCGCGTTTCAGGTGACCGCACGCGTTTGGTTTGAGCAGGCGCTCTATAGCTCTATCGAAAACGGCGAGTACTTAGACTATAAGACTATCTGCAGCCACTGGACTAAGTCGCGGGACAGAATCTACGGCGACGCCGTCACTTGGTTCCCTGAGATGGAGGCCGAGTGGACTATGAAGCCGCATTACTATATGGCTAACTACCGCTTCTACAATTACCCCTATGTTTATGCACAGATGTTTGTGTACGCCCTCTACGAGCGATACCTGAAGGAGGGTAGAGCGTTTGTGCCTAAATTTGTGGAGTTACTATCAGCGGGCAGCAGTAGGTCGCCGTTGGAACTGGGTGCAACTGTGGGTTTGGATGTTGCAGACCCTGGTTTCTGGCGTGGCGGCATTGCAGTTTTTGAACGCTTTATTTCCGAGCTGGAAAAAACACTATAGGAGAAAAAGTTAACCAGTTCCATCACCCTTTTTTTGGCAATTAATAATGTTATCAGCCATCATACGTGAGGCTCGATATAACTTTCATTTTCACCTTTTTTATTCAGAATTTGAATTAGGTACGCTGTGCAGAATATCTACGTAAATATTCCTCCAAAGCATCAAATAACGAGTTAACATAAAAAGGGCCGGGCTATTGGTGAGATATAGACGTGAAAATAGACCGCAACAGTAACTTACGTGTAAGAGTCATTAAAACATTCACGGACATTCTTGTAATGAAATACTTAAAAACCAAGCCGTCAAGCAGTGGATATCAGATTCTGCGTTACCTCAACGAGACATTAAAGATTCCGTTCAGCCCCGGCACCATATATAATGAAGTATACATGCTTGAAAGAAAAGGCTTCATAAAAAGCGACGGCGACCAAGATTGTAGAAATTATAGCTTAACAGCGCAAGGCGAAATTTCGCTCAATGAAATAATGGGCAAGAAAAAAGAAATACAGGACATAATAGGGGAAATCTTAAGCAAATAATCTATTGCTTTAACCTAATTATGTCATCTTTATTGTTGGGTTTTTGCAGTCACATACGTTTATGAACGGTTTACAGTTTTCATAAGCTGTTTTTCTTCTGCATTTTTGGAGGTGACTTTTTTTATGGAAGCCAAAAAGAACATCCCTGAAGCTGAAATAACCTCAGAGGGCAAATACAGGTGCCGAAAACACAACCAAGAATACGACAACAAAGAGGACTACGAATCACACTGCATGGAAGAACATTCAAAAGAAATGTAAAAACAAAAAGATTTGGGCTACAAAAACGCCCAGAGTTTACTACTGTTTTTCTTCTTTTTCTTGGAAGAGTTTGCGAATTGCACTGATTCTTGCTTTCTGCGCTAACGTGTCGCTTGTAACTACTGTGAGTGCTTCTTCTGGGCACCACTTGACACATTGTGGTCCGTCAGCTTTGTCTTTACAGAGGTCACAGACGTAGACCACTTTGGTTTCTGGGTGTAGCATCATGGCGCCGTAGTCGCATGCTTCAATGCACCAGCCGCAGCCGTTGCATTTGTCCTTGTCAAGCACAATGTTTCCGGTGTCTTCTGCTTGGCTTAATGCGTTGCGTGGGCAGGCTGCTACACATGCAGGGTCTTCGCAGAGTCTGCATGTGACAGCCATGTTAGCGAGTTGGTTGACGCGTACGAGGCGTATGCGTGACTTTATTGGGTTGAATGCTTTCTCGTGACTGTATGAGCAGGCATATTCACAAACTTGGCAGCCGACGCATTTCTCTGGATCTGCAGAAACGAATTTTCTTTGGTGTATCTTTACCATGTTTATGCCTCTTTTCCTTCAACTATGTTTTTGAATTCAGCTAACCCTAACTCTTGAAGTTTAGCCGCTGGTGGAACTCCTTCAACTGTCCAGCCGCGAGAGTTATAGTAATCATCTAGCAGCAAGTCAAGTTCGTCCTGTGTTACGACGGCGCCTTTCGATGGGCCATCCTCAGTGATTGGTTTATTGAGGACTTTCCATGGGAGAGTGTCGTCGTTTCGTGTTAAGCCTTCCCGGACGTTGATTAATCGTGCAAGGTTGATTATGCGTTCACCTGCAACTTCAAGCTCGGTACTGCTCATTTCTAAGCCGGTTACTGCGCTGTAGAGTTTAGCTAAATCAGCTAGTTCCTTGTAGTAGGTGGCTTTTGAGTTCTTACAGACGATTAATGAGTCGATTACCGCCAGCATGTTTTCGCCGTCTTTAACGAGTTTGCCTCTGCCTTTCTCAGCTTTGGTGCGGTCAACTTTTCCTTTCATGTCAAGCTGGTACGCGCCGCTTCTGGAATGGTCTGCTCCACGGAAGCTAACTGCTGCAGCAAGAGCCGCGGTTTTGAGGCATCTGAGGTCGTAACCTGTGACTTCAAGGCCTTTAATGTGCTGTGCGAGTTCGGCTGAGTTTTTGCCGATTTTTGCCGCTGCAGCTTTGGCGCCGTCTGCTAGTAGGTCGCCGATGCCTTCGCGTTTACCGATTTTTTCGACGAGTTGAACTACTGCATCTCCGTTACCGAAGTGAGCGTCAATTCCACCGAGTTCGTCGTGACTTAGGATGCCTTTTTCGTGGCAATCCATTAAGAAGCTGATTGTAACTCCGGTGCTTGTAGCGTCAAGACCGTAATAGGTACATAGTTCAGCGGCTTTAATTATAGAGTCTAATTTGTCAACGCCGCAGTTAGGACCGAGGGCCCAGAGGTTGTCGTATTCTATTCTTGCTAAGGCGCCTTTGTATGGACCTTCCCTTACAAGTGCTTCGTGCTCACAGCGCATAGCACAGGAGTTGCAGCCAATGATTTTGGCTACGAAGCGGTCGTTTATTTCGTCCGCGTTAATAGTTTCGACTTTGTCTAGGTGGCTTCCACTGTAGTTCTTGGTGGGCATACAGTAGAGGTCATTAGCTATCGTGAGGTTTTCAACTGTGCCAAGGGTTCTGTACCTCATTGAAGCGGGGCCTTTCATGCGTTCATGGAATTCTTTAACCATATCCATGAATTCGTCGCCCTTAGCAACTTTAATGTCGTGTGTGCCACGTACCGCTATGGCTTTTAGGTTCTTGCTACCCATAACTGCGCCAAGACCAGTACGGCCTGCAGCACGGGTTTTCTCATTAATTATATTTGCCATCTTTGACTGCTTTTCACCTGCAAGTCCGATAGCTGCCACACGTACATAGTAGTCGCCAATTTCGTCTTTAATGGCGTCTTCTGTTTCGCCGGGTGATTTACCCCAGACTCGTGAGGCATCCATAAGCTGGATTGCTTCGTCGTCTATCCAGAGATATACTGGTTTCTCAGCTTTACCGGTGAAGACAATTGCGTCGTATCCTGCGCGTTTCAGTTCTGCACCAAACGTGCCGTGACTTACGGCTTCACCGACGCCGCCTGTAGCGGGTGATTTTGATATGAAGGCGTGACCGTTGCCGCCGGTCGGGAACATTGTTCCAGATCCTGGCCCAAGGGATAGTACTAGTGGGTTTTCTGGGCTTA
>CAYPGY010000085.1:0-10884 GCA_964410435.1 uncultured Candidatus Bathyarchaeia archaeon | reverse complement strand
AGTGTGCCTTGTGCGTAACTTGCGCTACCGGCTTCGGCGGTTGAGTTGTGGTATAGGTGCTGTTTGGTTAGTGCGAGTGATTCTTCTTGGACACGAGTGCTGACGACGTTAATGGCGAAGTAAGTGACTACGCTTGCTAGCAGCACAGAGATAACCAATATGATTAGTGTAGTAACGACTGTGCTGAGTGCCCAGCGGTTTTTTAATACACGTTTTAGTGTATGATTGATTTCGTATGTTTTTTTTGCTCTTTGTTTGTTTTGCAAGGCAGTCAAGCCCCTTGATTATATCGTATCGCAATACTCAATATAATACATTATGTCTCCTGAATAAGTAACACCAATACATACGCCTAAGCACTAAGTAAACGTGACAAAAGGCTAGACCTACCCGCCTCACAGTGAACTTCCCCTCCCCTTAAATAAAACAGCCAACACAGTACCATAGCAATGATACCCAACCAAAGCCAACCCGACGTAACCGTCATTGGAGGCGGACCCGTCGGTTCATACGCAGCCCTCCACCTCGCCAAAAAAAACATACCAGTTACCGTGTACGAGGAGCACCCAGAAATCGGTGTACCCTCACACTGCGCAGGCCACATAAGCATCCGTAGCCTCAGAAACATGGGACTCTACCCGTTGCCAGACGGTATAATTGAGAATAATTTCTCAGTCGCCAACTTTTACTCACCACAAGGCACAAGGTTCTCACTTCACCTATCTTGCCCGGTGACGACGGCGATTAACCGCGCCAAATTCGACCAGTATTTGGCAAAGCAGGCCAAGGATGCAGGTGCACAGTTTCAGATGAGTACCCGCGCCGAATCGCTACTCAAGCGGAATGGCAGCGTCAAAGGCATCAGCATAAAGAGGGCTGACGGCTCAAAAGCGGCTGTCAACTCGAAGGTGGTGTTTGACGCCGAGGGTATTTCTTCCCGTTTAATCAGGCAAGCTGGATTGCACACACTTGACCCCCGCGGCTTGGTTTATGCTGTTGAAACCGAAATAGAAGGCACCCAAGACACGGAGATGGACGCAGTCGAAGTCTACTTCGGCAAAGCTTACGCACCCGGATTCTACGGCTGGCTAATCCCGCGGCCTGACGGGTCAGCTAAACTTGGTTTAGCCACAAACAGAGGCGACCCCAGAATGTACCTCAAGCATCTAATGACCAAGCACCCCGTAGCTTCCAAGCAGCTCGCCAAAGCCAAGATCACCTCGGCAGGCTACCACGCCATCTCGCTGGCGGGGCCAATCGGCAGGGTCTACGCGGACGGTTTTTTGGCGATGGGCGACTGCGCCTCACAGGTAAAGCCAACCACTGGCGGCGGAGTTATCTTTGGGTTAACATGTGCAAAAGAAGCTGCAAACATAGCTGCAGAAGCAATCCATAATGGCGATGTTTCAGCGCATGCGTTGCAGCCCTACCAGAAACGCTGCGACGAACTTCTGAACTTTGACATCCGCACCATGCTCAGACTACGCAGATTCATCAACGCCCTCTCAGACGAGAAGCTCGATGAGATGCTAAGGGTCGTCGGAAAACTCGGCGTGGACAAAGCCCTCCGCACCGTTGACGAGATTGACTATCAGGGCAAGATGCTCATGTCTGTTGCTGGTAAACCCTCGATGTGGGCGGCGCTCGCATATTTTGGGCTACTCTACATGTCTGCAAACCCTTAAAATCTCCAACTTAATACCTATACGCAGGAATTTCCGATGTCAGACCAATTCGAGTACAAGCAAGTCATAGTCTTCCGCACAGACCTACAGATGGGCAAAGGCAAAATTGCCGCGCAAGCAGGCCACGCAGCCATCAGCGCAGCCCAAGACGCCTATGTTCACCACAAAAAATGGTGGGACGCATGGCTCTTTGAAGGCCAAAAAAAGGTTGCGTTAAAAGTCCAGACAGAGAAGGAACTCTGCGAATTGGAAGAAGCAGCAGAAGACTTGGGGCTGCCGCATGCACTTATCGTTGATCGCGGCTTAACACAGATTCCAGAGGGAAGCATTACCTGCTTGGGAATTGGTCCGGCTCCGGCAGAAAAGATTGACAGGTTAACTGGTAAACTAAAGTTGTTGTAGGCTGAATTTCTTGTCGATTCCCGAAATTGACAAAATCCTCGGCATGGACGCGTACGCCACTAGAACCGAGGGATTAGGCGGCGTAATAAAGGAATCGGCAGATGACTTCATAGTTGAAGAAGTGCTTGTGGATGGATCAAAAGCCAGTGTCACAGGCACAGTGCCCAGCCGCGTTATAGGCTCCTCAACGCAGAAGCAGCGGTATCTGCTTTGCCTGATGGTTAAGCGCAACTATGACACGTTCATCGCTACCAAGAACGTCGCTAAAGCCTTAGGCATCGATCAGGGCAGGGTGCAGTTCGCCGGTATAAAGGACGCCCGAGCCGTCACAGCCCAGCACATAACAATAGAGAACGTCCCAGTAGAAGACACAGCTAAAATCGACGTGAAAAGCATAAAGGTTACCCCAATCGGGTACATACGTGAGATGCTTTCGCTGTTCTACCTTTTAGGTAACAACTTTACGATAACAACCAGAAACATCGATGTCTCCGAAACGACTGCTCAAGAGAGGGTCCAGCAGGTCATGCAAGAGTTAAGCGCGATCGGCGGCATACCAAACTATTTCGGGCACCAGCGCTTCGGCACCACCCGACCCATAACGCATCGGGTAGGCAGAGCGCTCAGCCAAGGCAGATTTGAAGAAGCCGCCATGATGTTTCTCGCCAAACCCAACCCATACGAGCATCCAGCTTCAAGAGAAGCACGCCAACAACTAGAAGATACACATGACTTCAAATGGGCAGCCGAAAACTACCCCAAACAGCTCCGCTTCGAACGCATGATGCTAATGCACTTGGCGGAAAACCCAACTGACTACGTTGGCGCATTTAGGCGGCTCCCAGAGAAGCTGCTGGCGCTGTTTGTACAGGCCGATCAATCCTATCTCTTTAACCGCTTCTTAAGCGAGCGGCTAAAACGTGGTTTGCCGCTTAATGAGGCGGTGGCGGGCGACTTTGTGGTGGGGGTTGAGCGGTCTGGGCTGCCATTAACTACGATGGAGAAGATGGTTACGGAAGCGAATTTGGAGCAGGTTAACGCTTCGGTTAAGGCGGGTAAAATGCGGGTTGCGTTGCCAGTTTACGGGTTGCGTCAGAAGCTCTCGGGCGGTGTTATGGGTGAAATCGAGCGGGAAATCCTCAGCTCGGAAGGCGTCGGCGATGGTCCAATGCGGCTAAATGAGCTGTCGCGTGCCGGCGGAAAAGGCGGTTTACGCACAGCTCTGACTCCAATCCGAGACTTCAAACTCATAGATTGCGGTGAGGGCAAGTTGAAAGTTAGCTTTATGCTGCTTCGCGGTTGCTACGCCACGATACTGCTTCGCGAAATTCTCAAACCCCAAAACCCAGCGACCGCCGGCTTCTAGGACCTCTGTGTAAATCCTGATAAGGCGGACTTTGATTAGGTATCTTGTGAGTCTGCTTTTTCTATGGAACATATATCACGGGATGAGCCGCGGCAATGCGTTATAGCGCTGCATAAACCCTCATGGAAGGAGTACCTTTTCTTCTTAGTCACCGGAGTAGTTGTAAGCATACCCTTCGCAGCTTTCTTCTTATCATTCTTCCCAAGCACCGCATTATCCGCACCGCTACTGGTCATTGTAGGCGCACCCTTCATTGAGGAGCTGGCTAAGGTGTTTCCGCTTTTCTACCGCCACGGAGAAACCCAACGCTCAATCGTGACGCTGGGGCTGCTGACTGGTTTAGGCTTCGGCATAGCAGAATTCGTCCAGTACGTAACCATTGTAGGTACACCACCTATAGCGAGAGTACCGGGCGTAATCTTCCATGCCTCAAGCGCCGCCATAACCGCCTTTGGTATAGCAAAAAAGAAGCCGATACCCTACTACCTCATAGGGGTTTTCCTTCATTTCGTCAACAACTTATTCGCAGTCCTAAACGACTTCTTCAGCATATTCATTCAGTTACTGGTGCTTCTCACAACATACCTGCTGGCGTGGCGCTACTGGCATATGGCAAAAAAAGACGTCATCGTAGCTTAGCTGACTTTGTCGGTTCGGGCGAGGTCACGCAGGCGGTTTACGCCGTCGATTTCCCGTATGAACGCTGCTACCGCTGCAGGTACAAGAGTGATCCAGCTGTCGTCTCTCACAATCTTTTCTCGCACCAACGTGGAGTTGTATTCTTTGCGGTCAAAGAACGGCACATCACAAACAGTGTAACCTGCCTCCATGAATAATCTACGCGTCAAGGGCTCGTTAGAGTAGACCACATTGAAGCGAGGCGTGTAGCCTTCGACCGCTGACACCCAGAGCATATGCAGATGAACATCCGGCACCGGCACAATCCAGAGTTTTTTCATATCCACCCCTGCCTCGTCGAGTGCACGGCGTACCATGGTAAGGCGTTCGCCAGCTGTGAAGGGATTGTGACTGTGGTGACTATACTGCGCGCTGCCGATAACAATGACTAACTCGTCTACGCTATTCAATGCATACTTTATTGCATCTAGGTGCCCATTATGGAACGGCTGGAATCTACCGACGTATAGTCCTCGTTTTACTGGTATAGTTATCCCTGCTTTGAGGTTGCGTTTGGCTGCATTTATGATTTGCGTAATCAACTTTAAACTATCTTAGCTAAAACAGTCTCAACCGGGAACACACGCAGTTCTTTGCCGCAGACCGCCACAGTCTTCGATTCAGTGTAACCCCGTCTTTCCCTTTTAAGGAAATCTAGTTTCGCCTTTAACCCGCCTAAACCGTAGCCGCCGAGCGAAAAATCCGATTTAACAACCCTATGACAGGGAACAACTGGCGCAAAGAGGTTGCAGGCCATGGCGTTGCCGACTGCCCTTGGGCCACCGCCGACCACCGCTGCTATCGCTCCATACGTAGTCACGTAGCCGACTGGAACCGCCAATGTTGCCTGTATAACACAGTTAGTGTAAGCGGAAAGACGCGAAGTCGCAAGCGTAAGAGTTGCGTTGGTGTCTTTGCCGTCGTAGATGACTTTAAGCGCCTCAAGCACGTTTTCCGCTTCATCTGTGGCTTCACCGCAAACCTGAAAGGGCTCAGCAAACGGCAAATTATCCAGTATTGACTCTAAGGCGTCCTGCGGATTCGGCCTAAATGTGGTTACTATGATTTTGCCGTTTTCCAGTGCAGCAGCGAAGGTTACGCCGTCGAAGGTTTGGCTGTAAACTTCAATCATAATAAAAACCCTAAAGCATGCACATTCCCAGCGCCAGAGTCACATGAAGCTGATACAAAAGCGCATAGAACTGTTTTTCTTCGTTTAAGTTTGAGCAGCCTGCCTTCACCCAAAAAGCATGTCTCCTGACTTGTAATAAGGTTATAAGTAAGCTTAATACATTGTCTTGTGTATTAAAAACGGTCAGGCGAACAAATTATGGACGGAATTGGACCACTTACACCAACATTACCTCAACTTAGACAAATCCCACTCATGCCACAAGTACAAGCGGCACCACAGCAGCAACAGCAAGAGCCAAACAAAGCTCCAGACGGAATAAGCTGGATGCCGGGCGCAACCACCGTCGGCGTCGTCTTCAACGGCGGAGTAATCCTAGCCGCAGAAAAAAGAGTAACCTACGGCTCATTCATCATGAGCAGAGGCGGCAAAAAAGTCTTCAAAGTCACAGACACAATCGGCGTAGCATGCGCAGGCCTAATCGGCGACATGCAAATCCTCGCACGCGAAATGGAAGCACAGGCAAACCTCTACAGCATGGACACAGGCAGACCAATGAGCGTACGCAGCGCATCCAAGTTAATGGCTAACGTGCTCTTCAACCGCCGCTACGCACCACTCATCACGCAGACAATAGTCGGCGGACTCGACGAGGAAGGCCCAACAATCTACGTACTTGACGTTTTAGGCTCACTGATCCCAGACAAGTACGCAGCAGTCGGCAGCGGCACAGAAACAGCCATCGGCGTCATCGAAGAAGGCTTCAAAGATAACATGCCGCTTGAGGACGCAAAGAAGCTGGTGGTCCACGCAGTTAAGGCAGCCATCAACCGCGACGCAATGAGCGGCGACGGATTAGACATAGTCGTCATCACAAAAGATGGCATAACTGAAGAGTCAACAAAATTCTAAAATCAACCTTTTCTTATTCTACTTTTTTAGTATTCATCCATGTTAGCGGCTAATCCGCTAGAAGGCAAAAACATGTCGTTTGAGTTAACCCAGCAGGAAGGAGAATTCCTCGTCAAACTAGCCCGCAGTACAGTAGAGACCTACCTTGAAAACGGCAAAATCAACAAGCCGCCCAAGGATACGCCGCTGAAGCTCTTTGAGAAATGCGGAGTCTTCGTAACCATAAACACCCAGCAGGGCAAAGAACGCGAGCTGCGCGGATGCATCGGGTACCCTTACCCCACAAGTCCACTGGTCGAGGCAGTTATTGACTCCGCAGTCAACGCATCCACGCAGGATCCACGCTTCGAACCGATGACCAAGAGCGAATTGGGCAGCGTAGTGTTTGAAGTCAGCGTCTTAACACCGCCGGAGCAGGTTAAGACTGAAAACCCCAAAGAGTACGTCCACAGCATCAAAGTAGGCGAAGACGGCCTCATAATTGAGCGTGGCTATCACAGGGGTTTGCTGCTGCCTCAAGTGCCAATCGAGTGGGGCTGGCAAGAAGAAGAGTTCCTCTGCCAGTGCTGCATGAAAGCAGGTCTGCCGCCCGACAGTTGGCTTACAAAGGATACTAAAATCTACAAGTTCAGGGCGATAATCTTCGACGAAGAATCACCTAATGGCCCGATAAAGCGGCTGAGCCTCCAGAAACAGGCTTAGCACTTCAAGTTCTCTATTATTTCGACGGCTCGGTCTAACCCGTTGAATTTACCGGAGAACCTACTCAGCGCTTCAGCGTTCTTGGTGTAATTGTCAAGTTCACGCTCCATCTTTGCTACTGCCGTCTGCAGTTGCCTCTTGTTCTTGGCTACGATGCAGCACTTCATCTTCTCGAGTTTCGCTGCGTTGCCCGCCTGCTCCGACTGGGTCGGGATGCAGATGCTGGGTTTACCGTACTTGATGGTTTCAAAGCATGTTGCGTGTCCGCCGCTGAAAATCACGTATTTAGCGTTCCGCATTGCTTGGCTGCGTTGCTCGGAGGTAAGCCAAGTGTGGAGTTCATAATTGTTGATTTTGGCTGATGTTTTCTTGCCGGGTGTGCCGAGGCTGATTATGCATTTGCCTTTTTCTTTGGAGAGCACCGGAAGCAGCGTATTAAGAAGTTGGCCTCGGGTGCCGACGGGTCCGCTTACAGGCGCGAAAATATGTTCTTGTGCACCCCGTTCAGGTTTTGTATCAATGAAGCTGCCGACGAATTCGGTTCTGTCAGCTATACCCATTTGGTCTAAGTCGCCTATGCTGTACTCGGAGATCGTGTTGGGCATGGGGTTGTCTGGTATTATGATTTTCTGGCAGCCGCGGTAGTAGCGTTCAAGGAACTGTAAGCCGGGGCTGAGCAGTGATGCTAATCCGAAGCCGGGCCTAATCATGTTCTCCACGTACACGGAGGGTATTCTCCATCTGAGCCCAAGCCTCAACGCGTTGAGGTCTCCGTCCGCCACGAGCACGTCGGGGGCTAATTCGCGGATGTTTTCTCGTAGGTCATAGTAGCGGTGGATGACTTCGTATGTGTTGGAATTTTTCAGTTCAAACCTGTTTTGCTCCATGTTAAACAGCGGAAGCGGAAACAGGATGTTAAGAACCGACGCTGAAGTCAGTATGCCATGGTTGTTTTCGTACCAGTTGATCTCTTGAACAGGGTAAACGTTCTTGAATTCCTTCTTTAGCAACTCGTAGGCTTTGCCGCCTGAAAAATAGTGAACTTCATGTCCATGCTGCTCTAGCTTTTTGCCCAGTGGAATAAGTCTTGAAACGTGTCCTAAGCCTATTTCGGCGCAGCTGAGTAGCATTCGCATAGAAATTACTAGAAAGAGAACGATTCTATTTGAACTCTAGCTTAATTCAATAAGGTAACGGTAAGTGTTTTAAGGGTAAGCTGAGAGAGTAAAAGTCATGTTTATGCCCAGACGGATAGTGGAAAAACGCCTGAAACAGTTCCTCGAAGAGGATGTAGGCGAAGGCGACGTGACAGCAGCCGCAGTAATCCCAAAAAACCTCACTGTGAAGGCTGAGGTTATCGCTAAAGCAGAGGGTATAGTCGCCGGCTTAGAAGAAGCAACCATATTAGCCGAATCCATGGGTCTGAGGGTGGAAACGAAAGCTGTTGACGGAGACAAAGTCCAAAACAAGCAGGTCCTGATGGTACTTGTAGGCGACGCCCAGACCATTCTAGCCGTCGAGCGCACACTGCTCAATTTAGTATCCCGCATGAGCGGAATAGCAACCAAAACACGCAGTCTCTCAGAGCAGTTAAAAAAGGCAAAAGTAAAAGCACGAATCGCAGCCACACGAAAATCCGCACCAGGCTTACTTTACTTTGACAAGAAAGCAGTCGCTATAGGCGGCGGTGACCCACATAGAGTGCACCTCGACGACATGATCCTAATCAAAGACAATCACTTAGCCATCGTCGGCAGCGCTGAAGAAGCAGTGAAAAAGGCAAAAGCCAACGCGTCCTTCTCAAAGAAAATTGAGGTTGAAGTCACCAGCCAACAGGAGGCGCTAAAAGCCGCTGAAGCAGGAGCAGACATAGTTATGCTGGACAATTTTAGCCCTAAACAAGCTAAGGAAGCAGGTGAAAAACTCCGAGAAGCAGGCTATAGCAATGTGCTTCTTGAAGTCAGCGGAGGAATAACAGCTGATACGCTTCTGGAGTATGCGTCGGCGCAGGTTGACATCGTTAGTATGGGAGAATTAACTCATAGCGTAAAAGCCCTTGACATAAGCTTGGAAATCATAAAAAATTAACACCGCTGATATAGCGGGTGGCTGCCAGATTAAAGAGACGCTGTTATAGTAAATGCTTCAACAACTGCGCCTATTATCAGCAGCAACGCGGTTAAACCGATTAATGCAGCTGCTATTTTGAATTCGCCCCAGCGCTTCTGTAGTATCCTTCGGAACAGCCAGACGCTTTCAGTCATGGCAATCGTGTATGATACGTATTCAAGCACGAATACTGCGCCGACTGCGATCAGCATCAGGATAGCGGTTGATGCAGTGAGGTCGCTGGCTGCTGCTGAACTGGTTAAACCGCTGGCTGCCTGCACATCAAATACTGCTCTGAAAGCTATGCCCGTGCTGAACAGTATGAATAAGCCGATGCCTAAACCCGCCAGCGGAATGAACATAAGCAGGCACAGCGGAAAATTGTTGACGAATATGTTCTGCAGTAAACCGGGGCTTGTGGTGGTCTGGTTGAGTTGGTCGTAGATGGCTTGCGCTTCCTGAGGCGGTAGCTGAATAAACATCCCCGCGACGGTTGCTAATACTGCCAAGATTAGGATGAAGCCTGTGGAGTAGAATCGTTTTAGTTTCGGGGAGGCGTTGAGCCAAAACTGCGGGTAATTCAATGTAGTAACCTCTGATGTTTTGGACGCGAGAACTTGTTCGCTACAGGCTTTAACGTTTTCATTAATTTAACCTTTGCCAGAATTCCCTTGCTATAACTGATGGAGCCTAAAGTAACAAAATAGAATAAGAGAAAACTTAGGTGGGGTTTTCTTTCGCTTCAGATTGCCCGCTCTTTAGTCCCAGCGCTAAAATGTACTCTTCGCTGCTCTTAGATCGACTAGCTGGAGGCTTAACGATTTTTACTTCTTCGAAAGCAACCTTAACATGCAAGATAAAGTCATCTAGCAAGTCACCCTGGAAGACCTTGACGAAAAAGTTGCCGCCTGGCCGCAGCAGGTTCTGTGCGATCTCCATCGCTTTAGTTGCTAAGTCTATTTGGCGCGCGTGGTCTACTTCCCATACGCCCGTGATGTTTGGTGCAGCGTCGCACATTACAACGTCTGGTCTGCGTGGAAGGAAGGATAGGATTTGGTCAGCGCTGTCTGGCTCTGTTAAATCTGCAACTATGGTGCGGATGTACTCTTGAGTGAATGGCTCGATTGGTTTTAAGTCAACGCCTAAAACGAAGCCGTGTTTGCCAGTCATTTTTCTTGCTGCTTGAATCCAGCCACCCGGAGCTGCGCCTAAGTCCACGACAACATTGTGCAGTTTAATGAAGCCGTACTTCTCGTTAGCCTGAACCAGCTTGTAGGTGGATCGGCTGCGGTAGTTTTCAGCTTTAGCTTTCTTGTAGTAGAATTCGTTTTTACGTTCGCGTATCCATTGTTTCGGCGTCTAGGTCACTCTTCTGATTCGTCGTCTTCGTCTTCTTCGGTTTCTTCTTCCTCTTCTTCGTTGTCTGCTTCTTGGGCAAGTAAGTCTTCCTCGATGACGTCAGGTGGAGTCGGCCCTTTTTCCGGCAGGGTTTGTTTGGCTAGGTTTATTATCCAGTCGGTTAACCGCTGGCAGCTTTTTGGAGAAATAGCTGTTGTTGGGTCGCATCGTGCATTATCTGGACAGAGCAGGCAGGGACAGTCAATGATTGTTTCAATCGAAGCGGGTAAACGCTTAGGGTAAAGCCTGTAGGTCCATCTGCCTTCCTGCAGTTCTTTCTCTCTGCGGATAAGTCCCTTTTCTTCCAGCTTGATTGACACACGGGAGCCCTCTCTACTGCTTGCACCCAGTTCCCGCCATAAGTCTGATTGAAGTACACCTTGGTAGCCCGTGCCTACCACATAATGGAGTGCTTTCTGTTCAAGGTCGTTACGCTTTGGCATTTTGGTATCTTCCGAATAATACAGTAATATAAGCGTTGGTTTCACATAAAAATATGT